>NZ_JBHVYZ010000009.1:68049-113106 GCF_042880295.1 Streptomyces sp. NPDC058307 | reverse complement strand
GCCGCCCGCACCTCGGAGGCCGCGCGTGCCTGCACCATGCCCTTGCCGGACGTGGCCATGAACTGCGCGCTGCGCCGGTCGGCCTCGACGATCCGGGCCGAGGTGGCGGGGTCGATGGCCCGGTAGACCAGGGCGACCCGCTTGCGCCGGGTCCCGGGGGCCGCCTCCAGCATGCCGCGCAGCACCGAGGAGCGGATGGTGCCACGCGGCGCCAGGGTCAGCATCCAGGTGCGGGAGACACCCGAGTCGTGCTGGTAGGCGTTCACCGTCTCCACGGCGGCGGCGGGTCCCGCGTCGTCCCACTCCAGTCCCGTTCCGCCTTCCAGGGCACGGGCGTTGAGGACGTCGGCGGCGACCGCGGGGTCGTAGGCGACCCGGACGACCTCGGCGATCCGTTCGGACGACAGCGGGTAGGCGGCGCCGCCGCCGGCCGCCACCAGGCCGCTGAGCAGGCCCGGGATACGGATGGCGAGTTCGGTGATCACGTCCTCCTTCTTGCGCTTCTGGCCCGCCGGGTTGCCGTAGGTGAGGGTGACGTAGGTGTGCATCTCGGAGGAGGCGCTCGGGTAGCGCTCGACGACCTCCTCCATGACGGCGCGGGCGGCGGGCGGCGCGTCGGGGCGGATGCGGGGCAGCACCTCGTGGGCGAGCCGGGTGCCGGGGTCGGGGGCGGTCTCCACGATCACGGTGGCACCCTTCAGCCCGGGTTCGTGGGAGAGCCGGGCCAGCCACTCGCCCCACAGCGCGACCCAGACGTCGACCTGGTCGGGGTCGATGAGCGAACCGCCGTCGGGGTCGCAGCCCAGGACGATCGTGTACAGGTCGCGCTGGGGATGGTGCAGGATGCCGAAGGGGCGGTCGTAGGCGTCACGCCCCTCGGTCGCGGTGACCTTGTTGAGCAGCCCCGGTGGGCGGAACCGGCCCCCGGGCCGCGCGGACAGCGGGCCCGAGACGTAGAGGTGCGCGCCCGCGGCCTTCCGGCGCCACCAGCCGACACGCAGGGCGAACAACTGGTAGACGTTGCGGCCGTCCTGGGTGCGGATGGCGAGCGGGATGAGGAACAGGACGACGGGCACGAACACGATCACCGCCGCGTAGAGCGAGATCAGCGACGCCAGCAGCGTGGCGACGAGTCCGCCGAAGATCACGAAGGTACCGAGGAGTCCGAGCGGGCCGAGCCCCGCCCGCCTCGGCCTGCGCCAGTTCCCGTAGGTCGGATGGGAGACGGCTTCCGTGGACATGTGACCGGTTCCTTTCGTGAAGTGACGGGAGCACTGCTCGAGTTGGGGGGCGATGGGGGTGACTGCCGGGCTCCGTGGGGGAAGGGGAGCCCGACGGCCGTTCGTCAGGGGAGGCGGCGACGGGCGTACGGCCTGGGTGTCGTCGCCTCCCCCGGGCTCACTTGTTGTTGCCGAGTTCGCCGTCGGCGCCCTCGACGGCACCGGAGACGGTCGAGCCGGCGACCTGGGCCGCGGCCACGGCCGCGAGGACCGCGATACCGACAGGGCCGCCCATCGCGGCGGCTTCCTTGCCCGCGCCCGTCGCGACCTCGCCCCCACCGCGCGAACCGGATGAACCGTTGGCACCGTCCGACCCACTGGAACCGGATGAACCGTTGGCACCGTCCGAGCCGCTGGAACCGGATGAACCACCGGACCCGGACGAGCCGCTGGCACCGCCGCTGCCGCTCGCTCCGCTCGGGCCCGCCTGTCCGCCACCGCCGGACCCGCCGCTCATGGCGCCGACCTGCACGGCACCGGTTGCCAGTTGGCTGCCCGCCTGGCCCGTGGCGGCCATCGGGTTGCCCGTGCCCATGGCCGCGGCGGCGGGCACGATGAGTTTCAGCAGCGCGGGAAGCGCGATGGCGGAGAGGAGCATCACGCCGATACCGGCGATGCGGGTGTTGACGCTGGCGCCCGTGTTGCTGTTCTGGCCCACGGCGATCATCGCCATCCCGGCGTTCAGCACGAGAGCGACCGCGGGCTTGTAGAGCAGCCAGGAGATCATCCAGCCGATGTGCTTGCGCCACCAGCCGGCGCCCCAGTCCGTCATCGAGGCCGCGGCGGCGATCGGAAGGGTGCCGAGCATGATGATCATGACGCCGAGCCGGATGTA
This sequence comes from Streptomyces sp. NPDC058307, assembly GCF_042880295.1. NCBI lineage: Bacteria > Bacillati > Actinomycetota > Actinomycetes > Kitasatosporales > Streptomycetaceae > Streptomyces > Streptomyces sp. NPDC058307. Next base: position 110,991 of record NZ_JBHVYZ010000009.1, on the reverse strand, counting down.
CATCAGGATCGTGTGCAGGATGCCCGCGAGCAGCAGCAGGAAGGCGAGAACCAGCAGCAGGAAGGACTGGATGTTGCTGTTGTCGCCGCAGGCGCCGATGTTGTCCAGCGCTTTCTGCACGGAGTCGTCGAACAGGTAGGTGGAGTAGTTGTCCGCGATCCTCGCGGCGGCCAGGCAGATGGTGGTGGCGGCGCCCGAGACGAGGACGACGCGCATGATGCCCTTGAGCGCGGTGACGCCCGCGGTGCCCTTGCGCTCGATCGCCATCTTGCCGGCCGCGAACAACAGCGAACCGACGGCCAGATAGACCACGATCCACGATGTCTTGTCGCTGAGGTCGTGCGAGGTGGTCGTGTCGTCCAGGGTCGGAACGCTCTCGGCCAGCCCCGCGAACACCGCGATCGCGGCGGCGAGGATGCTCTTCGCGATCAGACCGATGACCGTCCCGACGGGGTCGCCGAGAAAGCTGAAGAAACCGGTGATCGCGTCGGCGAGCGGATTCCCGTTGCTGCAGGCCGCCACGTCAGACCCCCCAAAGTGTGTAGCCGATCGCGCTCTGCTCGGAGGCCAACTGCGAGTACAGTCCGCCGCTTCCGTCGGGCTGGATCTTCCAGTCGCCACCGCTCCAGCGCACGTCGACGCTGGTCCTGGCATAGCCTTGCGCGCTCTTGATCAACAGTCCGACGCTCGCCGCCCTGCTCGTGTACGAGGTCACCTGGAACCCGGCGTACGACGAGGTGGCCGGGGCGCTGTTCGTACCGTCCGTGTCCGGCACGGCGGTGCGCTGGAACACGAACAGGTCACGTCCCTGCCCGGCGACGACCTGCTGGTCGGTGACGGTGCGCCACTGGGATCCGCTCATCTGGGTGGGGATCACGGTGGCGGCCAGCGCGGCGCCCATGGGTGTGTGCGCGAAGCACCACCACACGGCACCCTGGATTCTGGTCGGCCCCGCCGAGGCGGAGACCGGTACCCGCCCGACGTCGAGCGGGCGCCAACTGATGTCCTTGGGTACGGATGTGGGGATCGCGTCGCCCGCGCTGTCGTCGGTACGGCAGCCGGACGGGCGGCCGTCCTTCTTGGTGGAGATACCGGAGAGCGGGCCGTTGGACGCCGACGCCCTGACACGGTCACCGCCGGTGCCCGAGCCGGACGTCAGCGCGGTGACCCCGCCCAGTACGACGACCAGCCCGAGGAACCCCGCCGATGCCTGCCAGCTGCGCTGCTTCCAGTACGGCCCGGCCTCCTCGGACCGCCGTTCTCCGCGCCGGAACAGACCAACTGCCCGTCCCATCAGAAGACGAACTTGACGAGCGGGCCGGCCGTGGCCACCAGGACACAGCCGCCGAGCACCATGCCGAGGCGGCTCATGTGCTCCGAACTCTCACCCCGCTTGACGGAGATGGCCATCATCGCGCCGGTGACCAGCACGCCGCAGACGCCGGCCGCGGTGCCGGCCCAGGCGAGGATGCCGAGGACGAGGTCGACCTTGTCGGTCAGTTCGGCGGGGGCGTTGCCCTTCGGCTGGGGAACTCCCGCGGCAAGGACGTTGGTGGCTTCGAGCAGTGCGGACATGGGGATTCTCCGAGGAGTCGGCGCCCGGCCTGGGCGGTGGGCGAGAAGGTGAACTTGCGGTTCTGGAAGGCGTGTTGGCCCTAGGGGCCTTGAAGGGTCAGGTCGCCGAGGAACAGGACGAGCGGACCGGCCGTGGTGGCGATCACGCAGGCGAGGACGACGTAGAAGACACCGCGGAAGTGCTCGCCGCCCTCGCCCGGGTCGCCGCGGCGCAGCTGGAGCGCCATCTGCATGCCGACGATGATCAGTCCGGCGACGCCACAGGCCGAGGCGCCCCAGCAGAGGACGTTGAGGATCGTCTGGCCGTCGCCGCCCGGATCCCAGGCAGCCAAGTACTCTGCGCCGGAAAGGAGTTGGCTCACGACACGGCTCCCTCGCCGTAGAGCTCGCCGCCCACCAGCTTGGAGAGCGTGACGAGTTGCCTGGGTACGTACTTCGGGTGGTCGCCCGTGCGCCACGCCGGGATCCACGGCACGCGGTGCACTCGGGCGACGGAACGCAGGACCCGGATCCGGCGCAGCAGACTGAGCGGAAGCCGTCCGGGGGCGTCGGCGAGGAGGACCACGGCCAGCAGTTCGAGCCCTTGCGGGGCCTTGCCGTCCTTGAGCGCGCCGAGCGCCTGGGAGACGGCCCGCAGTCCGGCCGCGCTGGTCCTGCCGACCAGCACGATCCGGTACGGCTCGCCGCGGGCGGGCTCCGGCCAACGGGCGCCCAGGTCCACTCCACCGAGGGCCTCGACCAGCGAGGTCGCGCCGGACCCGCCGTGCGCCTTGACCCATCCGACGTCCTCCCGCGACCTGCCCCGCGCTGCCGTCCTGGGCCGCTTCGGCCGACCCCAGCCGGCCTCCGCCGCGCGGGCCGGAGGGGCCTTGCGTGCGGGGGTGGCGGAGCGGGGGGCGGCCTGCCGCGGGGCGGGCGCCGTGGTCCGAGGGGCGGCGGCCGACGGCACGTCGGGGGCCGCGGGCCGGAAGCCGACAGGCGCCGCAGGCCGCGGCGCGGGCTGAACCACGGCCTGCGCCCGAGGTGCCGGAGCCGCCTGCCGCACGGGTGCCGACGGCAGCCCGCCGCCGGAGCGGTTCTGCGGGGAGTACGCCGACTGACCGACAGGGGCCTGGGGTCCGGCCGGTGCGGAAGGCCCGACGGATGCGGGCGCGGCGCCGTCCTTCGCCGGCGGTGCCGGCGCCGCCGACTGTGTGGATTTCGGTCCCCGTACCCATGACTGCGGGCCCGGCGGTGTCGCCGAAGGAGTGCCCATGATGTTCTTCCCGCCTCCCTCTTGGCTGCTCGCACTTCCGCTGCTCTGACTCATCCGGTTTTCCACTGGTTTGAACTTTTTGACTGTGCGGCCCGTTTCGATCTACCGGGGCCGTCCGACAGCACAACGGGCCATGCGGCCACAGCGGTTCAAGACGAGATGAGAAGAAGGAAGAAGGCGGACAGAGATGGGTGCGGGAGAGAGCGAGGAGGGCGGCGGCTCGAAGGCCGTCATGTACGGGATAGCCGGCGCCGGCGCGGGCGGCTGCATGATGATCCCGCTCTCCATAGCGGGCGCCGTGCCGCTCATCATCATCTTCGGCGGCTTCGGTGTCCTGCTGGCCCCGCTCATCGCGCTGATCCTGCTCTTCGGAGGAGGTGGCGGCAGCGCCGACAACTACAGCAGCGACAACGACACCGCGAACCGGATGCTGACCGTCCTCCAGGGCGACGGAAAAGGCGAGTTGGACACCTCCACCGTCCCCGAGGACCTGGTGGACCCCATCGAGAAGGCCGGCAAGCTGTGCGACGCCATCGGCCCGATCGTCATCGCCTCCCAGGTGGAGAAGGCGTCCGGCTTCAACGCGACCCTGATCGGCCCCAGGGGCGAGGTGGGCATCTCGCAGCTGCCGCCGGACGTTTTCAAGCAGTACGGCAAGGACGACGACGACAACGGCAAGACGCAGGCGACGGACAACGCGGACTCGATCATGGCCCAGGGCCGCTACATGTGTGACCTGGCCGACCAGGGCCAGAAGTTGCTCGACGACGGCACGATCGTGAAGTCCACAGACGAGAACGGCACCACCACCAACAGCGTCCTGGACCTCGCTCTGACCGGCTACGCCATCGGGATGGACGCCGTTAAGACGGCCAAGGGAGTCCCGCAGTCGAACGACGCCCTGAGCTACGTCCTGTCCATCCGCGCCCAGTTCGCCAAGTACAAGGGCATCGCCGCCCCGCCCACGGGCGCCACCCCCGGCGTCACCCCCAGCTCCACCGACACCGCCGAACCCGCCGCATGAGGAGGACAGCAATGGACCACTTCGAGGTGTACATCTGCGACGAGGGCCTCGCCGAGATCGACGGCGCCCCACTGGTCCCCGCGCCGGGCCAGTCCGTGCACGAGGCCGTGCTGGACCAGTTGCAGCGGCACGCGGAGGAGCGCGACGCCGCCGTCGAGGCGACGGTCGAGAGCGGCCCCGGCGCCGCCCACTTCGTCCTCCAGGTGCTGCCCGACGGCTCCAGCCACATCCTCGGGTACGACGCCGAGGAAGCACCGGAACCCGAACCGCAGCCGACATCCCGGCCGGAACCCGAGCCGGTCTTCGAGTCGTCCCCCGACGTCGCTCCCCCGCCCTCGGCCACCTCGGTCGCCGCCTCCGCCATCGCCACCGCGGTCGCCCGTGCCCGCGCCACGGCCGCCGCCCGTACCGCCGCGCGGGAACCCGTCCCCGCCGTCGACCTGCCGCCCGCCGAACTCGCCGAACAAATCGGCTGTATCAACGCGTTGGCGACCACCGGCCGACTCGACGAGGCGTTCGCCGACGCGACCGCACTGCGCGAGAGCCTGACCGGTTCGGTGGGCGCCGAGCATCCGCACGCGGTGGAGGCGCGGGCTCTGGAGGCGTACCTCGCGCACCTGCGTGGCGACTACCGCGAGGCCGTTGTGCTGGCGCTGGCCGTGGCCCGCATCCGGTGCAGGGCCGGAGACGAGCGGGCGCCGACGGAGGTGACCCGGGCGGCGGCGTCCTGGCAGCGGCTCGACGACGAACGGGCCGCCGTCGCCCACGGACGCGAGCTGCTGCACATGTGGGGCATGTTGAAGCGTCGCGGTCCGCTGCCCCCCGGCCACACCGAACTCGCCCAACTGGTCCACAGGCACGTTGAGGCGCTGGAGGAGGTGTACGCCTGAATCCCGCGGGCCACCCCGCGCACTCCCTCCGCGCACCACCGCTGACCGGCCCGTCAATCGGCTCGTACAACGAGCGTCAAACGGACGTGGAACGTCCCTCGGAACACTCCCTTCCCCCAGGAGACCCCGCTCCGGCCCGCGATCGGCCGGGGCAGGTCGACCCAAGGAGCAGGAGTAATCCATGAACGTGACGGCCATCGGATCGGCGAGCGCGGTCTCTCCCGAGGAACGGGCGCTGCGCGACCTCTATCTGGAGCACGGGCCGGCCCTCTACTCGTACGTACTGCGCATGCTGGACGGGGACACGCACCGCGCGGAGGACGTCCTCCAGGAGACGCTGCTGCGCTGCTGGAACAGCCGAAACCTGACCGACGACGAGGGAATGGCCGTACGCCCGTGGATGTTCCGGGTCGCCCGCAACCTCGTCATCGACGCGCACCGGACCCGGATGGCGCGACCGTTGGAGATCAGCGGCACCAGCTGGCTGGGCGACATGTGCGCCGAGGTCGACGACATCGAACAAATGCTGTCGTCCCTGGTGCTGCACGAGGCCCTGCAGAAGCTCACGCCGGCACACCGTGAGGTGCTCCTGGCGACGTTCTTCGCGGACCGCACCACCCAGCAGGCCGCGGACGAACTCGGGATTCCGCGGGGCACCGTGAAGTCCCGCGTGTACTACGCGCTGCGCAGCCTTCGCCTCGCCCTGCGGGAAAAGGGGATCGTGGTGGAAGAGGTGTGGGAGGAGGAGACCGACGTGGCTTGCTGACCGATGGGCAGGGCCGGTGAAGGCGTCAGTGACCGGCCGCTGCGTCCGGCTCATCGGCGTCCAGGCCGCGCAGGTCCACGCGCACGTCCTCGGCGTCCGCGTGGCCCATCTCCTCCAGCAGCTCGAGTGCCGAGCGCAGCGCCTCGCGGGCCGCGTCCCGGTCGCCGATGGCACGGCGGGCGGCGCCGAGGTGGCGCAGGACCTCGGCTTCGAGAAAGCGGTCGCCGATCCCGTGAAAGAGCCGCGCCGACACCTCGAAGTGCTCGATGGCCGTTTCGTGCCGGCCGAGGTGGTGATAGGCGTAACCGATGGTGTCCCGCGTCGCCGCCGCGCCGTAGGGGTCGCCCATCTCCTCGTACAGGAGGATGCCTTCCCGACCGCAGTCGAGTGCCTTGTCGTGGTCGCCGATCAGGATGTACGTCCACGCGACCTGGTTGAGCACCCCGGCTTCGCCGTTGAGGTCGCCCTCGGCCCGGAACAGCGCGCGGGCCTGTGCGTAGTGGTCGAGGGCGGCGAGGGGCCGGTCCGTCCGGTTGGCCAGATAGGCGAGGCCACGATGGACACGGGCTTGACCGAACGGGTCGTCGGTGTCCCGGAACAGGTCCAGCGCACGTTCGAAGTACCGCAACGAGGGCTTCGCGTGGTCGAGCTGGGAGTGGGCCACGCCCAGACCGCACAGGGAGTACGCCTGGCCGTTGGGATCACCGAGCTTCTGAGCCGCTCCCAGCGCCACGCTGTTGATCTCCAGGAGGTCGTGCCAGAAACCGAGCCGGTTGAAGTAGACGTCCAGGGCGGCGGCGGTGCGCCAGGCATGTTGGTCGTAGCCGTGGGCGGCGGCGTGTTCAACGATCGCGCGCAGGACGTACCGCTCCGTGCGCAGCCAGGCGGTCGCCTGTGCCCGGTCGTTGAACCCAAGGGGCTCGCTGCCCGTTGTGCTCGGCAGCAAGGCGATGGTCTCGCGGAACGGATCGAGGACCGAGGAGGCGTTGTGGGCGGTGTGCAGGAAGTGGTCGTGCATCCTCAGCAGCGCCGCGCCGCGGGCGCTCTCACTGTCCTCGGTCTCGGCGAGTTCGTCGGCGTAGGCGCGCAGCAGGTCGTGGAAGACGAACCGGCCGGGGGCGCGTTCGATGAGCAGGCTCGCCCCGGTGAGCTCGGTCAGCAGAGCGCGGACCTCACGTGGTGGTGCGCCGGTCAGCGCGGTGGCCGCGGCGGTGGTGATGTCGGGACCGGGATGCAGGGCGAGGCGGCGGAAGAGCCCGGCCGCCCCGGGCGACAGGGCCTGGTACGACCAGGAGAACACGGCACGGGCATCGCTGCCGACGACGTCGCCGACGAACGCGTCGAGGCTGCCGTGGTCATGCCGGAGCTCCTCGGCGATGGCGGCGAGCCGGAAGTGTGGATGGTGGGCGGCGCGGGCCGCCACGATGGCCAGGGCCAGCGGCAGCCGCGCGCACAGATCGGCGATGGCGGCGACGGCCTCCGGTTCGGCGTCGACGCGGGCGCTGCCGAGCCGCCGGGTCAGCAACTCGAACGCTTCCTCGGTGCTCAGCACGCCCAGCGTGATCGGATGTGCGCCGTGCCCGGCGACCAGGCCGCTGAGCCGGCTGCGGCTGGTGACGATCACGAGGCTGCCGGGTGTGCCGGGCAGCAGCGGCCGTACCTGCTCGGTGTCACGGGCGTTGTCCAGCACGATCAGGACGCGCCGGTCGGCGAGGACGCTGCGGTAGAGGGCGGCCTGCGCGTCGAGTCCCTCGGGGACAGCCTGTGGAGCCACACCGAGCGCGACGAGGAACATCTCGATCGCGGAGCCGGGAAGCATCCGGGAGCCGTGCGGGTCGTAGCCGCGGAGGTTGACGTAGAGACTGCCGTCGGGGAAGCGGTGGGCGATCCGGTGGGCCCAGTGCACGGCGAGAGTGGTCTTGCCCGTCCCGGCCATTCCGTCGACGACGCCGATGACCGCGCTGCCGGGCGGGCCATCACCCTCGGGCAACAGGGTCGATACACGGTCGAGTTCGGCGCGGCGGCCGGTGAACAGGGTCAGGTCGGCGGGAAGTTGGGCAGGGCCTACGGCCCCGGTCCGGCGGGCCGCCGACGAAGCGACCGGTTCCTGGTGAGGCCCCGCACCGGGACCGTCCGGGGCATGGGTGCCGTCGGCCGGTGTGTGGAGCTTCGGCTGGGCGAGCGCGAGGTCACCGGCCAGAAGTCGTGCGTGTACGGCACGTAAGGACGGGCCCGGCTCGATGCCCAGCTCGTCGACCAGGAGGCGGCGCGTCCTGGCGTAGGCCTCCATCGCTTCGGCCTGCCGCCCGCACCGGTACAGGGCGGTCAGCAGCAGCTCGCTCACGGCCTCACGCAGTGGATGCTCGTCGCGCAACGCCAGCAGTTCCGGCACCACCGCCTCGTGCCGACCCAGCTCCAGTTCCATGGACAGCCGCAACTCCAAGGCGCCCAGCCGCCGTTCGGCCAGATCGGTCCGCGCGGCTTCGGCGCGGGGACCGGGTACTCCGGCCAGCGCCGTACCCTCCCCGGTGGCCAGTACGGTACGCAACAAACCGACCGCGCCGGGTCTGTCGCCGACCGCCCGGCGCCGCTCGGCCCGCGCCACCGCCTCCTCGAACGCGGCCAGGTCACTGGAGACCCTGTCGGTCCGCAAGACGTATCCGTCTCCGATGAAGACCAGCAGCCCGGACGGCTGTCCCGGTGTCCGCTCGGGCTCAAGCAACCTGCGCAGGCGGGAGATGTAGGTGCGCACCATCGCGACAGCGCCCTGAGGCGGCTTTGCGCCCCAGATCCCGTCCACGAGATCGGCCAAGGCGACCGCCCGCCCCCGGCTCAGCAGCAGGGCCGCGAGCACGGCACGCTGCTGGGGGGAGCCGAGTGCCAGTTCAGCAAGCCCCCGCCAGGCACGCAGCGGGCCGAGCAGGGAGAACCGGAGGGTCTCTGATCCACTTTCCTCCACGGTCCAGGACAGTAGCCGCCGATATGCCGAACGTCAGATCGAAAGGGTGATTCCGGCCAGGTGTGCCACAGAGCCGGCCCTCCGGCCATCTGCCGGATCACCACGCCGATGCCTCGGCTTCGGGATATCGATCTCTGGCGCGACAGCCCGCAGGGGCCCAACCGACAGCGGCGCCTGACAAGGGACCCTTTATGGCTCAACGGACCAGGGGTGGCGGCCCCGGCCGTCGATTCGGCCGCGCCGGGTCACTGCTTGCCGGACGTGTTCCCGTCCGTGTTCTGCCCGCCGCTCGCCTCGCCCTTCTGCTTCCCCGGGTTCGCGCCGCCCGCGTCATCGGCGTTGCCCGCGTCGCCGCCGTTCCCCGTGTCCTCGGCGTTGCCTCCGCCGTTCGCGTTCGCCGCGCCGTTGGCGGCCCCGTCCGCGCGCTTCGCGTCGGCCGCGCCCTTCGCGTCGGCCGGGTCCGTCAGCGCGGTGCAGTAGGCGCTCACGTGCGCCTCGCCGCCGGCCGCCGTCACGAGCCGCTGGAACGCCGTCGAGTCCAGCGCCTTGCCCCGGCCCCGGAGCTTCTCGTAGACACGGCAGTGCGCCAGGGTGTCCTTCGCGGTGGACGGGCGTTCGGCGGGGGAGGGCGCGGTAGGCAGCGCGCTGCTGTGCGACTCGGCCGGGGTGCTCGCCGGGACGCTCGGGCGTACGTCCTTGCCGTCGGGCGCGCCCCCGTCCGGACCCCCGCCCGCCGAGCCGATCGCCGCGTAGGCGACACCGCCGAGCGTGAGGCTCGCGAGGAGCACGGAGAGCGTCGCCTTCAGGGAACGTGCCCTCCGGCCCTGGGCACGGGGCCGCCAGTCGTCCCGGCGCCGGGTCCGCGCGCGGTGCGCCCCGGCGTCCCGCGCCGCCCGGAAGGCGGCCACGGCCCGCCGCTCCGCCTCGCCGTCGGACTTCTCCCCACGCAGGGCCGCGGCGAGCAGCGCCTCAAGGGGGCTGTCGTCGTACGGCTGCCGTCCCTCCCCTGGGGTCCGGCCCCGCACGGGCTCGTGCGGGTGCGCAGACCGGCGGCCCGCCGCGTCGCCGCTCCGCTCGTCACCCATGCCGTGTCCGTCTCTGTCCGAGGTGGCGTCCCCACCTGTCATGTCGACTCCCCCAGCGTCCTGGGGCCGTCATCCGTCACTCTCTCGGCGCCCAGCTGCTGCGCCAGCCGCTTCAGCCCCCGGTACGCCGCGGTGCGCACCGCGCCGGGGCGCTTGCCGAGGACGCGGGCGGCGGCGGGGCCGTCCAGTCCGACCACCACCCGCAGCAGCACCGCCTCGGCCTGGTCCCGCGGCAGTCCCCGGACCAGTTCCAGGGCGTACTCGGTGGAGAGGGACTCCAGCGCCTGGTCGTGGGTGCTGTACGGGCCGGGCAGGTCGAGCATGTCCTGCTCCAGCGCCGCCGACCGGGGCCGCACCTTCTGCCGGCGCAGATGGTCCAGGGCCCGGTGCCGGGCGATGGTCGCGGTCCAGCCGCGGAAGCCCGCCCCGTCGCCCCGGAACCGGCCCAGGTCCCGGGCGATCTCCAGCCAGGCGTCCGACGCCACGTCCTCCGCGTCCTCCCCGACCAGCCCGCGCAGATAGCCGAGCAGTCCGGGCTGCACCAGCCGGTAGGCGACCGCGAAGGCACTCTCGTCGCCCTCCTGGGCCCGCGCGACGGCCGTGCCCAGTTCCCCGTCGTACGCCTGCACGCGGCGGGGTTCCCCTCCCTGGCCCAAGAACTTTCCCGTCCGTACCGGTTCGTGGCGACTCCGCACCGTACGGCACGGTCGCCCTTGCCCATGTCCCCCATGGTCAACAGCGCCGGACTTCACAGAAGTGTCACAGCGGGCCGGACATCCCGGGCACCCCGCTTCGAACACCAGTAACACCTGGCATTGTTCGAACGCTGTGTAAGTGCCACCTGTGTGCCAGGTGGTGTTTCTGTGACCAAATTCAGGGGTGGGGTAGTGAGTCGTCGTAAAAGCCGTGCGTACAGACCGCTCAGCATGAAGCGGCGGGCGTGGCTGACGCTCGGTGCGGTGGTTCTGGGGGGCGGCGGCATCGTGACCTACGCCGCCGCCAGTCCGTCCACCGACGCCGCGGGGGACCTTCAGCCCAAACGGCCGGTGAAGGTCTACGACTTGACGCTGAAGGGCACCGCGACCGGCAAGCGGGAACTGCCGCGCACCGAGACCAAGCAGTTCTCGCTGCTCGGTGTCTCGTGGACGGGGCTGACCAAGCCGCTGGAGGGCAAGGCGCAGGTGCGCACCCGCGACAGCGAGACGGGCGAGTGGTCCGCCTGGCAGGACCTGGAGACGAACATCGACCCGCCGGAGGACCCCGACGAGCGCAGCGGCGCGCGCGGCGCGTCCGAACCGCTGTGGGTCGGCCCCTCGGACGGCGTGCAGGTGCAGGTCGTCCACGAGGACGGCAGCACAAGTGCCGGACTGCCCAAGGGACTTGAGGTCAACCTCGTGGACCCGGGCATCGCGACCGCCGCGGAGCAGCGGGACGCGGGCGAAGACACCGACCCGGCGGCGTTCGCCGTGGACGAGACACCCACGCCGACTCCGACACCCACACCCACACCCACGCCGACTCCGACTCCGACTCCGACTCCGACTCCGACTCCGACGGTGAGTGACAGCACGTCAGCGACCGCGACCGCGACCCCGACCGACACGGCCACGTCCACGCCCACCCCCACCGCCACCATCCCCACCGCGCCTCCGTCCACGGCCCCCGAACCGACGATCGTCTCCCGCGCCGGCTGGGGCGCCGACGAGTCGCTCAGCCCTGACCCGTCGGAGTACAACGCCGATGTGAAGGCCGTCTTCGTGCACCACACGGCCGACTCCAACGACTACTCATGCACCGACTCGGCCGCGATCGTCCGGGGCATCTACGCGTACCACACGCAGAGCAACGGCTGGAACGACATCGGCTACAACTTCCTCGTCGACAAGTGCGGCACCATCTTCGAGGGCCGCAAGGGCGGTGTGGACCTGCCGGTCCTCGGCGCGCACACCTACGGCTGGAACCGTGAGTCCACCGGCATCGCGATCCTCGGCAACTACACCGACGCGGGCGCCTCGAACGCCGCCCTCACCTCGGTCGCCCGGATCACCGCCTGGAAGCTCGGCCAGTACGGCGTCGACCCCGACTCCACGGTCCAGCTGACGGCCGGTGCGACCCAGCAGAACCTCGCCGGCACGAGCTTCACCGCGGGCCGGCCCTACACCTTCAACCGGGTCTCCGGCCACCGCGACGGCTACGCCACCGAGTGCCCTGGCAACACCCTCTACACCCAGCTGCCGACCATCCGCGCCTGGGCGTCCGGCCCGGTGCAGGGCCTCAAGCTCACCTCGCTGAGCGGCGCGACCCTGTCCGGCTCGACGTACTACACGAAGGGCGCGATCACGGCGAAGTGGACGGCCACCACGCCGGGTTCGCTGATCTCGAAGTTCGAGCTGCTCGTCGACGGCAAGGTCGTCGCCACCGCGTCCGGTACGGCCACCTCGGCGGGCACCACCCTGACCGCGGGCAGCCACAAGGTCGCCGTACGTGCCGTGCACCAGTCCGGCAAGGCCACTCCCGCGACCGGCGCGCTGACCGTCGTCACCGACACCACCGCGCCGACCTTCTCCACCACGCCGAAGATCACCCTGCGCACCGGCACGGTGAACCCCACCGCCGTTCCGGTCACCCTCGGCTGGAAGGCCGCCGACTCCCAGACCCTGAAGTCGGTGAGCCTGCTGTCCCCGACGACGGCCACCTTCGGCCCGACCACCACCAGCTCCAGCCGTACCGCCAAGTCCGGTACCGCGAGCGTCTGGTCGATGCAGGCGTCCGACGTGGCGGGCAACACCCGCACCTCCTCGCCCTCGTACACGCCGATGATCCTGCAGGAGACCTCGGCCACGAAGTCCGGCAGCTGGACGAGCCGGTCCTCCACCAGCTACCTCGGCGGGAAGTCGTACTCCAGCGGTTCCAAGAACGCGAGCCTGACCTGGACCTTCACCGGCAAGTCCGCCGCGTGGACGGTCTCGCGGGCGACCACCTCCGGGCAGGCGTACGTGTACGTGGACGGCACCAAGGTCGCCACCGTGGACCTGAAGTCCTCGACCACGAAGTACCGTGACGCGATCTGGACCAGGTCCTGGGCCGGCAGCGCCAAGCACACCGTGAAGATCGTGGTGGTCGGCACCAGTGGCCGCCCGACGGTCACGACGGACGGCCTGGTCTACATCAAGTAGCCCGCTACAGCGCCGAATCCACCGGCTCGGGCGTCCGCTCCCCCGCACCCTGGGGAGTGGGCGCCCGTTCCGCGTTCACCACGACTCCCGCGATCAGTGCGGCCAGCAGCAGCGCGCCGAACGCCCACCAGGTGGCCACGTTGAAGCCGTGCACCGTGGCCTCGGCCTGCAGCAGCCGCTTGTCGACGCCGGGTCCGGCGTGCGCGGTCAGGTAGGTCGCGGTGACGCTCGCGGCGATCGTGTTCAGCAGGGCCGTACCGATCGAACCGCCCACCTGCTGGGCCGTGTTGAAGGTCGCCGAGGCCGCCCCCGAGTCGCGCGGCGCGACACTTCCGGTGGCCAGCGAGATGGAGGTCATCATCGCCGTACTCATGCCGAGGCCCAGCATCAGCATCCCGGGCAGGACGTGGGAGGCGTAGGCCGGTTCCACGCCGACCTGCGCGATGATCGCCAGTCCTCCCGCGGCCACGAGCAGTCCGGGCACGATCAGCGTCCTCGGCGGGACCTTGCTCAGCAGCCGCGCGGCGATCTGCGTGGAGCCGACGATCATCGCGGCGGTCATCGGCAGATACGCGAGCCCGGTCTTCAGCGGCGACCATCCGAGGACGCCCTGGAGGTAGTAGGTCAGGAAGAGGAAGACGCCGAACATCCCGACGGTGACGAACAGGACGGTCAGGAAGGCGCCGACGCGCTGCCTGTCCTTGACCACCGACATCGGCAGCAACGGCACCCGCGCCCGGGTCTGCCACACCCCGAAGGCGGCGAGCAGGACGACTCCGGCGACCAGCAGGCCCACCACGAGCCCGTCGCCCCAACCCCGGGACGCCGCCTCGGAGAAGCCGTACACCAGCGACAGCATCCCGCCCGAGCCGAGCAGCGCGCCCGGCACGTCGAGGTGGGCGTCGGGATGCCGTCCGCCGGGCGCGAGGATCGCCCACGCGCCCGCGAACGCGACCAGCGCGATGGGCACGTTGACGTACAGGCACCAGCGCCAGTCCAGATACTCGGTGAGCAGCCCGCCCGCGAGCAGCCCGATCGCGGCGCCCGCCCCGACGATCGCGCCGAACACCCCGAAGGCCTTGGCCCGTTCCTTGGGTTCGGTGAACGTCGTCGCGAGCAGGGACAGCGCGGACGGCGCGAGCAGCGCGGCGAACACGCCCTGCAGGGCCCGCGCCCCGAACAGCATCCCCTGGCCCGTCGCGGCCCCGCCGAGCGCGGAGGCGGCGGCGAACCCGAGGAGCCCGATCATGAAGGCGGTCTTGCGCCCGGCGAGGTCGGCGATCCGCCCGCCGAGCAACAGCAGGCCCCCGAAGGCGAGGGTGTAGGCGGTGATGACCCACTGTCTGTTCGCGTCCGACATGTCCAGGTCGGCCTGGGCGGACGGCAGGGCGATGTTGACGATGGTCATGTCCAGCACGACCATCAACTGGGCGAGCGCGATGACCACCAGCGCCCACCAACGACGGTTGTCGGCCATGACCCCATCGTGCGCCCGCCACCGCTCCCTTGGGAACGGCAGCGTCTCTTATTACGGTGTTTTTGCCTCGCCCGTCTTCGTCCGCGCGGTCAGCGCCGCACACCGTCCGTCGCATCGCGGCACAGCAGCCGCAGCGAGCCGTCCCCGGCGAAGCAGCGGCGGGCCTCGTCCACCGGGTCCCACAGCCGTCCGTCGGGCGTACGGATCCAGTGCTCGCCGCCGCTCGTCCACCACTCGGCACCGGTCTGGCGGACGACGACCTCACCGGCGTAGGCGCCGAGCCCGCGCAGCACGGTCTCCACGGCGGCGTACGGTGCCCCCTCCCGCCGTATCTCCTCGATCAGTCGGTCCACGCGCCACAGGCTCTGCGCCGAGTAGTCGAGCCGGACGCGTGCGCCCTCGCGCAGGGCCGACACCGCGTCGGCGGCCCACCTCATGGGTCTGGCCGCGGCGGAGGGCCTGGGGGCGGGAGCGGATGTCCGGCGGGCCGTCACATCACTCGTCAGATCACTCGTCACATCAGTCATCACAAGGGAAAAGCGTTTCGGCAGGGTGTTTCGTCACCCGGATCAGGGGCCTTCCCCCGGACCGGTACAGGACCGGCGCACCGTCACCGCAACCCTCCCCGGACGGTCACAGGACCCTCTCGGCACCGAGGTTGACGCCGGGGCGACGATTCGTCCCTCCCGCGGTCAAGTGGCTCCTCCGGTAAGCGATTCGCCCAGTGGGCCGCCGGTGCTCAGCCCCGCCGCCGGCTCCTGCGGGACACCACCGCGCGCAGCACCCGGCGGCCCTCCGTCGAGACCTCCAGAGCGGGGCGCAGTCCTGCCGGGCCGTGGCCGGCGAGGAGTTCCAGGACGGTGATCTGACGGCGCAGTTCGGCGGCGACGAGGGGGGACATGCCCTCCGTACGGCCCTCACGGCGGGCGTCGACCGAGTCGCCGGCGTCCTTCAGGGGGTCGAGCAGCCGGTGGATCCGCAGCGCGGCGACCGAGCAGGCGTCGGCCCACGCCCGTAGCCCGGCGGCGGACCGCTCGGCCGGCGCGGCGGCGAGCATCCGGCGGGCCAGCGACACGGCCTCGTCGTCACCGGAGCCACCCGAGCCACCTGAGCCACCTGAGCCACCTGAGCCACCCGTCCCGAACTCCCCGCCCAGCTTTCCCCGCACCTGCTCCAGCCGTTCGCCCCACTCCTCGGCGCCGGCGTCGTCCGCGAGCCCCGCCCACAGGGGCCGCAGGACCTCGTCGTCGCCGCCGAGCAGCGGTACGCACCGATCCAAACAAGCCAACCCGCTGGCGGCCAGTCCGCGTTCGTCGGCCTGGCCGATCAGCTCCACCAGACTCATGCACGCCTCCCTCGCCGAGCGGCATTCCCTCACGGAACCCGCACTTCCCCTTACTGCGCGCGATTGCCCGGGAGTGTCACAGGGGCACCACACCGAGCCGGTCGAGCATACGGAAGAAGAGGTTTTCGGCCAACGGGTCCGGTTCGGCGCTCAGTACGTCGAGCAGGGGCTCCTCGGCCACCTGGTGGCCCGCCTCCGCGGCCCAGGCGACGGCCCGTGCGGCCGCGTCCCGGGGTTCGAGGAAGTAGTCCTCCAGGGTCGGCCCCTCCTCGTCGGAGGCGCCGGCCCCGAGGTACCTCGCCATGGCGGCCCGGGCCAGACAGGTCGACCAGGCCCCGCTCTCGGGCCCCGCCGCCTCCAGGACCACCGAGGCGCTGTCCATGACGTATCCGAAGAGCGCGGGTGAACCGGTCTCCAGGGCGAGGGCGTTCATGTTCCCGACGTCGCCCTCGCCGCTCGCGTACTCCCAGACCTGCCATCCGCCGGGCGCCGACTCGCGCAGGACCATGCCCTGGGCGCCGGCCAGCGCGTCCAGCTCGGCCAGCGGCCGTGCCGCGCGGCCCACGACGAAATAACCCCAGTAGCCCATCCCGGCCCCCCTTGACTGCTCGGTACGGTTCCGGCCCGAATACACCACATTCGTACGGCAGTTCGCAGCAGGATGGACCAAATCCGTCACCCGGCGACGGGTGCCTCGGGTCCCCGGTGGGCCTTCTCGTTCTGCATCCGGGTCAGCCGCAGCACGACGGCGGCGGCGAGCAGGGCGGCCACGAGGTCGAGACCGTCGGCGAGCATCGCCTGCGGCACGGCGTCGTGGATCTCCTGGAAGGTGTCGGCGCGGTCGAACGCGGTGTACAGGAACTCCCCGAGGGGGATCGTGAGGAGCCACAGCGTCCACCAGGCGTTGATCAGGCCATGCCCGTCGGGCTTGTCCCCCGTGCCGCTCGCGTCCCAGATGTCGGCCACGACCCGGCGCGGGTACCACAGGCTCACGATCGGCACGACCCAGCCGGCGATCACCCAGCCGCGCGCCTTGCGGTGTCCGTCCGGGGCGAACACCTCGGCGTTGCGCCGGACCCGCCACAGCCAGACGACGAAGACGACGGCGCAGACCACCAGCACGAGCGCCTGTGCGGCACCGGCCACGTCGGTGAGCGTGTCCGCCAGGTCGGACCGGTCCCGTACGCCGGCCCCGGAGTCGCCGCCGGCGAGGTCGCCGGAGACGTCGTACACGAGGAGGTGCGCGCCGAGGTTCAATCCGTCGACGGCCGCGGCCACCGCGAGCAGCGCCGCGGTGGCCCGCCCGAGCCCGACCGGCGAGCGCAGCCAGAGCTTCGGCGCGCCGACCGGCGGAGCCTGGAACCCGGACGGGACGGCGCACTGTGTGCACAGGACGCCGTCCGGTGCCGCTTCGAAGTGATGGCAGCGCGTGCAGAGCATGGTGGGGTCCCCCCGAGACATGGCCGATCAGCGAGCTGTGGATGTTCCACAGGCCGCGCGGGTTCTCCCCAGAGCCTCACGCGCGGCTTGCGGAACATACGGTTTGCGAGGCCCGTACGTCCACAGGAATCCCCGGTTCCTCAGCCCAGCCGGTCCCCCAGTGCCTTGAACCGGGACCAGGTCAGGGCGGGCTTCCCCGGGTCCCACAGCTTCTGCACGGTCGCCCGCAGCGGCATCCGGATGCCCGCCGCGACCTGGTCCTGCGTCTGCGCGTTCGAGAAGTCGCACCAGACCGCGAAGTAGCCGCCGAGGATCTGGGCGTCGTACTTCGCGGGGACGGCCACCGTGCCGCGTACGACTCTCGGGGTCCACTGCTCGAAGATCCGCTGTCCGGTCGGGTAGTAGAACTGGTTGGGCTGTCCGAGGACGTAGTAGAGGAACTCGTCGTTGTAGTTGACGACCTTGCGTCCCGCGCTCAGGTACTCCACCGGCTGCCGGGCGCCGATCTCCTTGCCCGTCCAGTACCCCACCCGGATGTCGCCGGCGGCCCGGACGGACGTCCCCCGGAAGAATCCGTCGTTCCACGCGAGCGGGGCCTTGCCGTGCTTCCGGACGGTGGCGGCGCGGTCGTTGAGCCAGCCCGTGGTCAGGTCCTCGACGCCGGCGCCGGCACCGTAGGCCTTCCTGGCGGCGGTGGCGAGCTGCGGGTAGGTCGCCTCCGGGTCGGACACCATCAGCGCGCGGTACTCGTCACCGCCGAGGTGCCAGTCGGCGCCGGGGAACAGGCCCGCGTACTCGTTCAGCAGGTCGTCGACGATCTTGGCGGAGGCGGGGTTGGAGATGTCGACGGCCCCGCTCGCCGCGTTCCCCGCCGCACTGCGCAGCTGAAGCTCGGGGTGCGCGGCGATGACGGCCCCCAGATGCCCGGGCGAGTCGATCTCCGGTACGACGGTGATGTGCCGCTGGGCCGCGAGGGCGACGATCCTCTTCACCTGCGCCTTGGTCAGGTGCTGCTTCGACACGATCTCCGGGTGCGAGACGGACTCGATCCGGAACGCCTGGTCGTCGGAGAAGTGCAGCTGGAGCCGGTTGAACTTCAGGTCGCCCAGCTCCCGGACCCGGTCCTCGATCCAGCCGGCCGTGAAGTTCTTGCGCGCGATGTCCAGGGAGAACCCGCGTACCGGCTTGGCGGGCTCGTCGCGCACGACGCCCTCCGGTGCCGTGGCGCCGCCGTGCACCTCCTGCTTGAGCGTGCGGGTGCCGTAGAACACGCCCGCGTCGCCCGGCCCGCTGATGGCGACCCGCCCGCCGCGCACGGTCATGCGGTACGACTCCGGGTCCGCCCCTTCGTCGTCATTGAGCGTGAGGCGTACGTCCCCGGCACGTACGTCCTCCTTCTGCCCGGCGTACGTCAGCCCCAGCTCGCCGGCGAGAAGGCGCCCCTCGTCGGCGAGGTCGGCGTCGTTCACGACCACGCGCAGCCCGCGGGCGGGACGCCAGCCGGGGCCGCGCGCCGGGGTGTGGGCGCGGACGGCGGGGATGGTGCGGGGCGTGGTGGACAGGGGGTAGGACCGAGTGGGGCGGGGGGCCGGGCTCGGGGATCTCGAAGGGGTGGGGGCGCCTTCCGCTGCGCCGCCCGAGGGGGACTGGGCCTGGGACATGGCCGATCCGGCCGGGCCGCTGTCGCCGCCCGCCCACAGCCCGAGGCTCACCCCGGCCGCGACGGTGACGGCCACCGCCCCCACGATCAGCCCCCGTGCCTGCTTCTCCGGTCGCTTCCTGTGCTGGCTCACATTTTCAACCTAGGGCCTCGAGGGAGGGAGCCGTGTCCACCACACGTTCCGAAACTCTCCCGTGCGGGTGAAATTCGGGCATCCGTCGGACAGGTCATGTCCACTCTCGATAACGTGAGGTCACATCGCTCACAGCTTCCCCTGCCGAAACACACGTGACGCCCACACATTCTCCCGGCCGACTGGCCGTACCGTCCCTGCCCACCGTCCTGGACGCCTTCAACAGCGCGCCCGCCGACGAGGCACGGCCCCTGCTCCTGGAGTGTCTGCGCAGCCTGCGCTGGGCGGAGCGGGTCGTGGCCCACCGTCCCTACCCGACCGTGGACGCGCTGCTCGCGGCCGCGGACGAGGCGGCGTACGACCTGACGGTGTCGGATCTCTCCGAGGCCCTGGCGGGCGAGACGCTCCCCGTTCTGCCGGAGGGCGCCTACTCGGCCGCCCACATGGCGATGGACGCGGCCCACGCGGCGTACGAGGCCCGGTTCGGCCACGCCTTCGTCATCTGCCTGGACGGCCTGCCCCCGGCGGAGGCCCTGGACCACGTCCTGGCGGGCATCCGGTCACGATTGACAAACGATCCGGAGGAAGAACGGATGGTGGCGGCGGAGGAACTCCGGCGTATCGCCAGGGGCCGGCTGATGTCCGCCCTCAGGGGCGCCGGGCTGTAGTCGCTGTGCCGCGCGGGGTGCGACCAGCCTCTATGGCACCGCGCCCGGCACATAACGGCTCAGACCACCCCATCAGCCATCGAGTTCCCCCATCTGCGTGCCACTTTGATCACACAGGTAGGCCCGGGCTAAGCCCAGCGGCAGCGCATCGCTACGATGCTGGGGGCCGGTGGACCGTACCCGGCCGGGCCCGACCGACAGCACAAGCCGGCTGGCCCCGATACCCCGCTCCCGGAGGGACTTCCGTGCCGGCTGGAACGCTGTACCGCGGCCGGGAAGGAATGTGGTCCTGGGTGGCTCATCGAGTCACCGGCGTCCTCATCTTCTTCTTCCTGTTCGTTCACGTGCTGGACACCGCTCTCGTCCGTGTCTCACCCGAGGACTACGACAAGGTCGTAGCCACATACAAGACCCCGATCGTCGCGTGTCTGGAGTACGGCCTCGTGGCCGCCATCCTCTTCCACGCGCTCAACGGCCTGCGCGTCATCGCCGTCGACTTCTGGTCGAAGGGCCCGCGCTACCAGAAGCAGATGTTCTGGGCCGTGGCCGGCGTCTGGGTCGTGCTGATGCTCGGGGCGATCTACCCCGTCCTCGGCCACGCCGCTCGTGAACTGTTCGGGAGCTGATACCGATGGCGACCACTGAAACCACCCCTTCCGGTATCGGCCCCGTCGAGGGCCCCTCCGGTTACGGCGTCGACAACCCGGCGCCCCTCATCGAGGCCCCGCGCAAGCGCACCAAGAAGTCCCCGAAGTCCACGCGGGGCAACTTCGAGATGGCCGCCTGGCTGTTCATGCGCCTGTCCGGCATCGTGCTGGTCGTCCTGGTCATCGGCCACCTGCTGATCCAGCTCGTGCTGGACGGCGGCGTCTCCAAGGTCGGCTTCGCGTTCGTCGCGGGCCGCTGGGCGTCCCCGTTCTGGCAGGTCTGGGACCTGCTGATGCTCTGGCTCGCGATGCTGCACGGCGCCAACGGCCTGCGCACAATCATCAACGACTACGCGGAGCGGCCGGGCACCCGGCTGTGGCTCAAGGGCCTGCTCTACACCGCCACGGTGTTCACCATCCTGCTGGGCACGCTGGTGATCTTCACCTTCGACCCGAACATCCGCTAGGCACGGGGCTGCGAGAATCATGAAGATCCACAAGTACGACACCGTCATCGTCGGCGCCGGTGGCGCGGGCATGCGCGCGGCCATCGAGTCGACGAAGCGCAGCCGCACCGCGGTCCTGACCAAGCTGTACCCCACCCGCTCCCACACGGGCGCCGCGCAGGGCGGCATGGCCGCGGCGCTGGCCAACGTGGAGGAGGACAACTGGGAGTGGCACACCTTCGACACGGTCAAGGGCGGTGACTACCTGGTCGACCAGGACGCCGCCGAGATCCTGGCGAAGGAGGCCATCGACTCGGTCCTCGACCTGGAGAAGATGGGCCTGCCGTTCAACCGCACCCCGAACGGCACGATCGACCAGCGCCGCTTCGGCGGTCACTCCAGGAACCACGGCGAGGCCCCGGTCCGCCGCTCCTGCTACGCGGCCGACCGCACCGGCCACATGATCCTCCAGACGCTGTACCAGAACTGCGTCAAGGAGGGCGTGGAGTTCTTCAACGAGTTCTACGTCCTGGACCAGCTGATCACCGAGGTCGACGGCGTCAAGCGCTCGGCCGGTGTGGTGGCGTACGAGCTGGCGACCGGTGAGATCCACGTCTTCCAGGCGAAGGCCGTGATCTACGCGTCCGGTGGCTGCGGCAAGTTCTTCAAGGTGACATCGAACGCGCACACCCTGACCGGTGACGGCCAGGCGGCCGTCTACCGCCGGGGTCTGCCGCTGGAGGACATGGAGTTCTTCCAGTTCCACCCGACCGGCATCTGGCGCATGGGCATCCTGCTGACGGAGGGCGCCCGCGGTGAGGGCGGCATCCTGCGCAACAAGGACGGCGAGCGCTTCATGGAGAAGTACGCGCCGGTCATGAAGGACCTCGCGTCCCGTGACGTCGTCTCGCGCTCCATCTACACGGAGATCCGTGAGGGCCGCGGCTGCGGTCCCGAGGGCGACCACGTCTACCTGGACCTCACGCACCTGCCGCCGGAGCAGCTGGACGCCAAGCTGCCGGACATCACCGAGTTCGCGCGCACCTACCTCGGTATCGAGCCGTACACGGACCCGATTCCGATCCAGCCCACCGCGCACTACGCGATGGGCGGCATCCCGACCAACGTCAAGGGTGAGGTCCTGGCGGACAACACCACGGTCGTCCCGGGCCTGTACGCGGCCGGCGAGGTCGCGTGCGTCTCGGTCCACGGCGCCAACCGCCTCGGCACGAACTCCCTCCTGGACATCAACGTGTTCGGCAAGCGGGCCGGCATCGCCGCCGCCGAGTACTCCCAGAAGGCCGACTTCGTCGAGCTGCCGGAGAACCCGGCGGAGCTGGTCGTCGCCCAGGTCGAGCGCCTGCGCGACGCGACGGGCACCGAGCGCGTGTCGGTCATCCGCCGCGAGCTGCAGGAGACCATGGACGCGAACGTCATGGTGTTCCGCACCGAGCAGACGATCAAGACGGCGGTCGAGAAGATCGCCGAGCTGCGCGAGCGCTACCTGAACGTCTCGATCCAGGACAAGGGCAAGCGGTTCAACACCGACCTGCTGGAGGCCATCGAGCTGGGCAACCTGCTCGACCTGGCCGAGGTCATGGCGGTGTCGGCGCTGGCCCGCAAGGAGTCCCGCGGCGGTCACTACCGCGAGGACTACCCGAACCGCGACGACGTCAACTTCATGCGCCACACCATGGCGTACCGCGAGGTGGGCGACGACGGCACCGAGTCCATCCGTCTCGACTACAAGCCGGTCGTCCAGACCCGCTACCAGCCGATGGAGCGTAAGTACTGATGGCAACCCCGACCCTGGACAAGGCGGACGCGGCCGGCACGCCCGAGCCCGGCTTCGCCGACTCCCCGTACATCACGGCCACCTTCCGTGTCCGCCGCTTCAACTCGGAGGTCTCGGGGGAGGCGACCTGGGAAGACTTCCAGCTGGAGATCGACCCGAAGGAACGTGTCCTCGACGCCCTGCACAAGATCAAGTGGGAACTGGACGGCACGCTGACCTTCCGCCGCTCCTGCGCGCACGGCATCTGCGGCTCGGACGCGATGCGGATCAACGGCAAGAACCGTCTTGCCTGCAAGACCCTCATCAAGGACATCAACCCCGAGAAGCCGATCACGGTCGAGCCCATCAAGGGCCTGACGGTCCTGAAGGACCTCGTGGTCGACATGGAGCCGTTCTTCCAGGCGTACCGCGACGTGATGCCCTTCCTGATCACGAAGGACACCAACGAGCCGACCCGGGAACGTCTCCAGACCGCCGAGGACCGCGAGCGCTTCGACGACACCACGAAGTGCATCCTGTGCGCGGCCTGCACCTCCTCCTGCCCGGTCTTCTGGAACGACGGCCAGTACTTCGGCCCGGCCGCCATCGTCAACGCGCACCGCTTCATCTTCGACTCGCGTGACGAGGCGGGCGAGCAGCGGCTGGAGATCCTCAACGACCGCGACGGCGTGTGGCGCTGCCGCACGACCTTCAACTGCACGGACGCCTGCCCGCGCGGCATCGAGGTCACGAAGGCGATCCAGGAGGTGAAGCGAGCGCTGATCACGCGCCGCTTCTGATCTCCGTTCTCCTACGGTGAGTTGGGCCCCGTCCCCCGGTTCGCGCCGGGGCGGGGCCCTCGCTCATTTCTCGGACGCCCGCCTCCATTCCCTGGCACCGGCCGCACGCATCAGCCGTACGGCCGACTCGAGGTCACCGGAGAGCCGGGGATGGACGGGCTCGATGAAGGCCCGTTGGCCCACCAGGGACTTCTTCATCTGCTTCAGGTTGCGGGCGCTGAAGGAGACCGTGCCGCGCTTGTCCACGACGCCCGCGGCGATGGCGTGATTCCCACCCCTCGCGCACGATCAGGACACCGAGGGAGTCAGCGTCGGCCAACCCCCCTGTCATTCCTGTGACTTGTGGTGCTCAGGTTGCAGACTGGCCGCATGGCACTCCTGAGAAAAACCGCCGCCGCACTGTGTGCCGCCGCGGCGGTACTCCTCGCGATACCCCCCACTGCCTCCGCGACTCCCGCTCCCTACGGAACCTTGGCCCGGGAGGACTTCGACCGGCTCCCCCTCGGTCCCGTCACCGGTGGACGGGGCTGGACCACCGACACGGACGACGGCACGCTGACCGTCGTCCGCGGCGCCCCGGGGCACGGGCGTGAGCTGCGGATCCGTACCGAGGGCAATGGTCGGGCCTTCCTCGTGTTCGAGGGGCTCTCCGCGCCCGGCAACAGCTTCTGGGGGCGGGTGCGGCTGCGGGTCGCCGGGTTTCCCACGGCGCCGGACTGGGCCCACTGGACCGTCGCCGAGGCGTCCGGGTCGGACTCGCCGACGCTCGTGCGGCCGCTGGGCGGGCAGTTCGCGCCGACCGACGGCGGCAACTTCTGGGGCGTCGGATCCGACCTCGGGCCCACCGGGGACTGGACCTCCTGGAAGACCTCCTCGCCGGCGGTCGCCGGGGCGTGGCAGTGCGTCGAGTTCCACCTCGATGCCACCGACAACCGGGTCACCGTGTACCTCGACGGCGTGGAGCGGTCCGACCTGACCGTGTCCACCGAGGAGCACGGGGGCACCGGGGACGACTTCGTGTTCCCTGCCTTCGACAAGCTGAAGCTGGGCTGGCAGCTCTACCAGGCGAACCCGACGCCTTCGTCGTACGACCTCCGCATGGACGACATCGCACTCGGCACCCGGCGAGTGGGCGGCTGCGGGAACGGGGGCTGAATCCGGGATCGCGTCCGTGGGTCCTGCGGGGCGGTACGCCGGTGCCCGCCGTGGTGACGGCGGACGCCACCCGGTCCGAGCGCCTCGCGGGTGAGCCGGCGGCCGTACGCCGGACGCCGGCCCGGGAGGGTCGCAGGGACGGCTACGGGAACCTGTGACGGTCCCGTCGGCGTCATGGCCCGACGATGTTGCGGGCCACCGTCCAGGCCACGGCCACCGCGAGGACGGCCACCTGCGCCCGGGGGCTCAGCGTGGGGCGCCAGCGGCGGCCGTGCAGGCCCGCCCACGCCCAGCGGCCCAGCAGGACGAGGGCGTACGGCGAGGCGAGCAGCAGGGCCCGGTTGTCCAGCCAGGCCTCGGCGAGGTGGCCGTGCATCAGGTCGTACACCATGCGGGTGCCGCCGCAGGCCGGGCAGAGCAGGCCGGTGAGCATCCGGAACGGACACTGCGGCAGGACGTGGCCGGGCTCGTGCGGGTCGGTGCGGTAGAGGTACCCGGCACCGGCGGCCCCCGCGGCGAGCACCGCCGAGGGTGCCGTCGCGGGGTGGCGGAGGGGGGAGCGCCGTACGGGCACCGGCGTCTCGGCCCCCGGCGCCCTAGCTGCGGAGGATCCGGCCGTGTTCATCGGTGTGGTCGTTCCCGGTGAGCAGGAGGATGCCGTCGATCAGCGACCAGACGCCCAGGCCGCCGCAGGTGAAGAGTTGTGCGAGCCCCATCCCGACGTTGCCCAGGTAGAAGCGTCCCACGCCGAGGGTGCCCAGGGTGAGCTGGAGGATGCCCGCGATGACCTTCGACTTGTCGGAGTACGGCCGTCCGTACGGGTCGTAGCCGTAGGGGGCGTTGGGGTCTCCGGTGTACGTCCCCGGGGGCGGCGGGTAGTAGCCCGGCGGCGGGAATCCGAGGGGCGGGTAGCCCGGCTGCTGATAGCCCGGCGGGGGGCCCTGCGGCGGGTAGCCCGGCTGGGGGCCCGGCGGCGGATACCCCGGCTGCTGGGGGCCCTGCTGGGGGTCCTGCTGTTCCTGACCCTGCTGTTCGCTCAAGGGAGACTGCTCCTGGGGACCGAAGCGGGAGGACCCGCGAAAAGACGACAATGCGCCCGGTCATCATGCCCGACGACACCGCGTCGCAGAAGCCCGTTACGGCACCCCCGGCTTAATCTGACGACATGTCAGATGACCAGTCGTACGAACTGCTCGGATTCGACAACGTGCTGCTGCCCGTCGGGGACCTCGGCGAGGCGCTCTCCTTCTACGAGCGCGCGGGCTTCACGGTGGGCTTCCGGCTCGACGAGGCCGGGATCGCGCTGCTGAAGGTGGGCGGCGAGACGCCCGGGATCCTGCTCCGGCAGGAGGAGGGGCTGGGGCACCGGCCGCCGCCGTGGCCCGCCACACGCGTGTGGCTGGAGGTACCGGACGCCAGGACCGCCGCCCGGGAGCTGCGCACGGCCGGCGTCGAACTGCTCGACGAGCCCTTCTCCACGGTCACCGGCTGGACCATGGAGGTCGCCGACCCGTGGGGGAACGTCCTCGGGTTCACCGACTACACCAAGCGTCCGGAGCTCGGCCGACGAGCCTGAGGCCAGGCATGGTTAGGCTCTCTCTCCGTGCCTGCGAACAACGAAGGGCCCGACGAGGGCGGTACCACCGGCAAGTCCGAGCCGACGAGCAAGTCCGAACAGACGCGCGCGCTGATCCTGGAGACGGCCATGCGGCTGTTCCGGGAGCGGGGGTACGACAAGACCACCATGCGGGCCATCGCCCAGGAGGCCGGCGTCTCCGTCGGCAACGCGTACTACTACTTCGCGGGCAAGGAACACCTGATCCAGGGCTTCTACGACCGGATCGCCGCCGAGCACCAGGTGGCGGTCCGGGAGGTCCTGGCCCGGGAGAGCGACCTGGAGGCGCGTCTCGCGGCGGTCCTGAAGATCTGGCTGGACATCGCCCAGCCGTACCACGAGTTCGCGGTGCAGTTCTTCAAGAACGCCGCCGACCCCGACAGCCCGCTCAGTCCCTTCTCGCCCGAGTCGGAGCACGCGCGCGTGGAGGCGATCGCCGTACACCGCGAGGTGCTCCGGGGCGCGACGAGGACGAAGGTGCCCGAGGAACTGCGGGACATCCTCCCCGAGTTGATGTGGTTGTCCCAGATGGGGCTCGTCCTGTACTGGATCTTCGACCGCACGGCAGGACGTGAGCGCAGTTACCGGCTCGCGGAGCGCGGTGCCAAGCTCACCGCGAGGGGCGTGTCGCTGGCCCGGTTCCGGGTGCTCAGGCCGCTCGTACGGGAGGTGCACGAGCTGTTCACGGACTTCCTGCCGGGGATGACGAAGGCGATGCCGGACCCCGGCAGGAAGGCTTAGCCACATCAGTTGACGGCGTCCACCTCGCCGTCGGCCAGCTCCACGTCGTACACCAGCGGTCCCTCGCCCACGTCGACGTGCCGGGCGCGCGAGCCGTACGACGCGGCGGTGGCCGCCAGCAGATAGGTTCCCGGCGCCGGCACCGAGACGATGTACGAGCCGTCGGCCAGTGACTCCACCCGGTCCAGTTGCCGGCCCCCGGCCGACAGCAGCGTCACCGCGGCGCCCTCCAGCGGCTCCCCCTCCGTCGTACGGACGAAGCCGTGCACGGCCGATGCCGGGCCGCCGGGCGCGGGAGCCCCGGCCGGCGCGGCCGCCTCCTCCTTCGGCTCCACCGCCAGGTGCGGCAGCCGCTTCTCCAGCCCCTTGGGCAGCCACCAGTTGGAGTCGCCGAGCAGATGCATCGCGGCCGGCACCAGGGCCGTGCGCAGGATGAAGGCGTCCAGGGCCACGGCGGCCGCGAGGCCCACACCCGCCATCGCCGCCCCGGAGTCGCCGCTCAGGACGAACGCCAGGAACACGCAGACCATGATCAGGGCCGCGGAGTTGATCACGCGGCTGGTCTCGGCCAGGCCGACGCGGACCGCGCGGGCGTTGTCCTTGGTGTGGACCCATTCCTCGTGCATCCGGCTGACCAGGAACACCTGGTAGTCCATCGAGAGGCCGAACAGCAGGGACAGCATGATGACCGGCAGGAAGGCGTTGATCGGGCCCTCCTTGCCGAGGCTCAGCAGGTCCAGTCCCCAGCCCCACTGGAAGACCGCCACGAGGACGCCGAAGGAGGCGGCCGCCGCGATCAGGTTCATCACCGCGGCCGTCAGCGGCACCACCAGGGAGCGGAAGGCGATCAGGAGGAGCAGGAAGCCGAGGCCGATGATGGTCGCGATGAAGAGCGGCAGGCGGTCGCCGGTGACCGTCGCGAAGTCCTTGGAGACCGCCGTGACGCCGCCCACGTGGGCCTGCGCCCCGGCCTGCGGGATCACCTCGTCCCGCAGGGTGTCGATGAGCCGGTCGGTCTCCTCGGACTGCGGTGACGTGGTCGGGACGACCTGGATCACCGTCACGCCCCGCGCGGCCGGCAGCGCGGCGACCCGGGCGACCCCGTCGGTGCCCTGGATGCCCTTGACCAGGGCGGTGCCGTCGCCGCCGTCGGTGACCACCTGGAGCGGTCCGTTGAAGCCGGGGCCGAAGCCCTCGGCGAGCAGGTCGTACGCCTTCCTGGTGGTCGTCGTGGTGTCGTCGTTGCCCTGGTCGGTCGCGCCCAGGCGCAGCGACAGCACCGGCAGCGCGAGGACGGCCATGACGGCGAGGGCGAGCACGGCGGTCCGGCGCGGGCGCTTCTGCACGCCCGCCGACCAGCGGGCGGCCAGTCCGCTCGTGCGCTCCGGCTCGGGTCCGGTGGCGGCGAGCCTGCGCCGCTGCCGGCGGCTGAGCACCCGCTTGCCCAGGAAGCCGAGCAGCGCCGGCAGCAGGGTGGTGGCCGCGAGGACGCTCAGCACCACGGTCAGCGAGGTGCCGATGACCACACCGTCCAGGAAGCGCAGGTTGGTCACCAGCATTCCGGCGAGCGCGATGCACACGGTGCCGCCCGCGAACAGCACGGCACGGCCCGAGGTGTTGAGGGCGGTGACCACCGACTCCTCCGGGTCCATGCCGCGCAGAACGCCCTTGCGGTGCCGGGTGACGATGAACAGGGCGTAGTCGATGCCGACGCCGAGGCCTATCAAGGTGGCCAGCAGGGGGGCCAGGTCGGGGATGTCGGTGCCGTGGCTGAGCAGCTGCGTCGAGAACAGACCCATGCCGACACCGAAGACGGCGACGGCGAGCGGCAGCAGCATCGCGAAGAACGAGCCGAAGGCCAGGAACAGCACGACGGCCGCCGCCACGATACCGACCATCTCGGCGAGACCGGTGGGCGGTTCCTGCACTCGCTGGATCGCTTGACCGCCCAACTCGACCTGCAGCCCGGCGCGTTCGGCGCCCTGTGCGGTGTCGACGACGTCCTGGACCAGTTCCTTGGGTACGGCGTTCGCCTGGTCGGTGAAGGTGATCTGGGCGTACGCGATCCGCCCGTCGCCGCTGATCTGCGCCGCGCCCGCCTTGTAGGGGCTGGTCACGCCGCCGACGCCCTTCATGCCGGCGATCTTGTCGAGTGCGGGCTGGATCCGGGACCGTACGGCCTGGTCCCGTGCCGAGCCCTCGTCGACCTTCCACACCACCGTGTCGGTGTCGCCCGCGCTCTGCGGGAAGGCCTTCTCCATCAGGTCGTACGCCCGCTTGGAGTCCGTGTTCGGGAGGGAGAAGACGTTCGCGTAGTCCGTGCCCGCCGTCGAGGCCGAAAAGCCCAGGCCGAACAACGCCCCCACCCACAGCAACAGGACCACCAGCCGGTGCCGGTAACACCACCGTGCCAATGCCGCCACGCTCAACAGCTCCTCACTCGGTCGGTTGGTCCCCCAGGTCCTGCGCAACAGATTCGGTGGCGCCGCGCTCGCGTGGGGGCCGCACGCCATGACTCACAAGGAACTCCAAAGCAGCGAAGCCGCCCGGTTGTCAGTGGGCCCGTCGATACTGGGGGCATGACTGGGGGAATGGCCGAGGGCAGCGCCGGGGGAGAGACGAAGAGTCCGGGCACCGTGCTGGTGGTGGAGGACGAGGAGAGCATCGCCGACGTCCTCGCCATCGCCCTGCGCTACCACCGGTTCGAGGTGATGGTCGCGGGCTCCGTCCGCGAGGCGCTCGCGCTCACCGACCGCACCCGCCCGGACGCGGCCCTGCTCGACGTCATGCTGCCCGACGGCGACGGCCGCGCCCTCGGCCGTGAACTGCGCGAGCGGCGGCCCGACCTGGCCGTGGTCTTCCTCACCGCGCGGGACTCCCCCGCCGAGATCGTCGGCGCCCTCGGGTTCGGCGACGACTACATCACCAAGCCGTTCAACATCGACGAGGTCGTCGCCCGGATCACCGCGGTGCTGCGCCGCACCCGCCCCGCCGACGTCCTGCCGCAGCGCCCGCCGCTGCGCTACGGCGACCTGGAGCTGGACGAGACGACGTACTCGGTGCACCGCGACGGCCGCACGGTCCAGCTCACCCCCACCGAGTACGCACTGCTGCGCTTCCTGGTGCGCAACGGCGGCCGGATCGTCCCCAAGGAGCAACTCCTGCGCCACGTCTGGCAGTACGAGCACACGCCGCCCGAGTCGACCGTCGTGGAGACCTACATCAGCTATCTGCGGCGCAAGCTGGACACCCTGGGACCGCCGGTGATCACCACCCGGCGGGGTGTCGGGTACGGGCTCGCATGAGGTTGCGCCCGCTTCGTCCCCGACCCGGCATCCACTCGCTGCGCGCCAAGCTGACGCTGGCCAATGTGGTGCTGCTCGCGATCGGCATCGTCGCGGCGACCGCCGTGAGCGTGATGGGCATGCGGTACTACCTGCTCGACCAGATCGACAGCCAGCTCATCAAGACCCGTGACTCCCTGGCGGGTTCGGAGCTCACCCTGCGGGAGATCGA
This sequence comes from Streptomyces sp. NPDC058307, assembly GCF_042880295.1. Taxonomy (NCBI): domain Bacteria; kingdom Bacillati; phylum Actinomycetota; class Actinomycetes; order Kitasatosporales; family Streptomycetaceae; genus Streptomyces; species Streptomyces sp. NPDC058307. The sequence goes on along the minus strand of NZ_JBHVYZ010000009.1, from coordinate 80,844 downwards.
CTCGCTGACCATGCTGAGCTTCGTCCGCGACCGGCTCATACCCGCCCAGGAGGACGACGACCACTCGGCCGAGACCGTCTTCGCGGCCGTCGACGGCCGCGGTGAGCCGATCGGGATCCTCGGCTTCGATCCGACCGAGTCCCAGCGGGGGCTGGCGAAGGCGGCGGGCGATCCGCGCGTGCTCGCCGACGACTCCGGGCCGCACGACGTCACCCTGGACGGCTCCACCTACCGCGCCACGGCGGCCCGGCTCGGCGACGGCACCTACGCGCTGCTCGCCGCGCCCACCGACGTCCTGCACCAGGGCGTCGCCAAGGCCGTCAAGCTCGATCTCGCGATCGGCAGCCTGCTGCTCGCCCTGCTGGCCTGTCTGACGATGTTCAGCGTCCGGCGCCGGATGCGGCCGCTGGAGGACATGGTGGAGACCTCCTCGGCGATCGCCGAGGGCGATCTGACCCGGCGCATCCCCTCCAGCTGCGAGACCACCCTGGAGGTCGAGCAGCTGCGGGTCGCGCTCAACTCGATGCTCCACCAGGTCGAGTCGGCGTACCGCACGCGCGAGCGCAGCGCGGCCCAGCTGCGCAGCTTCGTCGCCGACGCCTCGCACGAGCTGCGCACCCCGCTGTCCGCGATACGCGGCTACCTCCAGCTGTACGACAAGGGCATGCTCTCCGACCCGGACGACCGCAAGCGCGCCTGGGCCCGGGTGCTCGCGGAGACCGACCGGATGGGGCGGCTCGTCGACGAGCTGCTCACCCTCGCCCGCCTCGACCAGCAGCCCGAGCTGCGGTTCAGGAACGTCGACCTGAGCCGGCTGGTGCGGGACGCGGCCGAGGATCTGCGGGTGCAGCAGCCCGACCGGCCGGTCGAGGTCGCCGCCGAGGGCTCGGTGCTGGTGCGGGCCGACGAGTCGGGGCTCAGACAGGTCCTGGGCAACCTGGTGGGCAACGTGCGCACGCACACGCCCGCCGAGGTGCCGGTGCGGCTGGGCGTGGAGCGCGAGGACGGGGTCGTACGGCTGTGTGTCGCGGACAAGGGTCCGGGGCTGTCGGCGGACGACGCGGCCCGCGTCTTCGACCGGTTCTTCCGCGTCGGCGGCGGCGCGGGCAGCGGCCTGGGCCTCGCGATCGTGCAGGGGGTGGTCCGGGCCCACGGCGGCGAGGTGGCGGTGCGCACGGCACCGGGCGAGGGTCTTGCGGTGACGGTCACCCTGCCGGTGCGGGCGCCCGCGGGGCAGTGACTCGACGCGTACGTCCGCCGTCCGCTCAGTCGGCCGTCACCAGGGCCCACACGGTCCTGCCGTGCCGGCCCCGGCTCCACACCCTCCACGCGGTGGCGACGTTCTCCACCAGGTGCAGGCCCCGGCCGGTCTCCTCGGACTGGCCGACCACCCGCAGCCGGGGTTCCAGCCGGCCCTCGTCTTCCAGCCGGCCCTCGTCGGAGACCTCTATGAGGCAGGAGCCGTCCGCGAGGGCGGTCACCGCGACCTCAGCCGGAAGGAGTTGCGTCTCGGCACGTCCGCTCCTCACCCCGCGAACGTGTCGGATACGGCGCGATGACGTCGGGGTCAGATCCAGCTGAGGCGCCAGAGCCGGAAGACCCCGGTGCCGTCCGAGAGGTACTGGCCGCCACCGACGTCCTCGGTGGTCACGACGTACTCCTTGGCCTGCCACAACGGGATGACCGGGATGTCGTGGGCGATCGACGCCTGGACGTCGCGGAAGTCCTGCTCGGCCTCGCCGCGGTCGGCGTAGCGCCGGCTGTCCTGAATCAGGTGGTCGACCTCGTTGCTGCTGTAGCCGGTGTTCATGGTGCCGTCGGTGCCGACCAGCGGGGAGCCGTAGGTGTCCGGGTCGGGGTAGTCGGCCACCCAGCCGACCGCGTAGGCGTCCAGCTTCCCGGTCGCCCAGCGCTTTTGGAAGTCGGTCCACTCGTAACCCTTGAGGGTCACCTTGAACAGGCCGCCGGCCTCCAGCTGCTTCTTGAGCGCCTTGGCCTCCGCGACGGCGGAACCGCTGTTCAGGCCGTAGCCGTAGGTGAAGCTGACCGGGGTGCTCACGCCGGCCTCGGTGAGCAGGGCGCGGGCCTTCTTGACGCTCGGCTCCGGGTAGGCGTCGAAGAACGACGTGGTGTGGCCGGTGATGCCGGCCGGGATCAGAGAGTAGAGCGGGTCGACGGTCCCCTCGTACACCGAGGCGGCCAGCTGCTCGCGGTTGATCAGCCAGGCCATGGCCTGACGCACCTTGACGTCGTGCAGCGGCTTGCCCGCGCGGGTGTTGAGGTAGAGGTTGCGGACCTCGGAGCTGTCGGCCTCCGAGACGCGCTGGCCGGGGTCGCTCGGGTTCAGCGCGGCGAGCACGTCGGGCGGCAGCTGGCGGTAGGCGACGTCGACCTGCTTCGCCTTCCAGGCACTGTTCAACTTGGCCGAGTCGCCGTAGTAGTCGAGTTCCACGGGGCGCCCGGTGCCGCTGATCTCGCCCTTGTAGTCGCCGTTGGGCGCGAGGACCGCCTTCTTCCCCTTGGTGTACGACGTCAGCTCGTACGGCCCGGTGCCGTCGACGCCGTAGTCCTTGCGCAGGGAGTTCGCGGGGTACTTGGTGCTGTCGACGATGGCGCCGGCTCCCGTGGCCACCTTGAACGGGAAGGTGGCGTCGGGCGAGGACAGCCGGAAGGTGACCGTCCGGCCGCTGGCACCGACCGACTCCAGGGTGTCCAGCAGGGAGGCCGGACCGACGTCGGAGTTGATCTTCTTGACCCGGTCGAAGGAGTACTTGACGTCCTTCGCGGTCATCTCGCGGCCGCTCGGGAACGTGAGCCCCTTGCGCAGCACACAGCGGTAGGTGCGCAGATCACTGCCCTCGAAGGCACAGCTCTCGGCCGCGTCGGGCACGGGTGTGACACTGCCCGGCTCGAAGGCCAGCAGTGACTGGAAGACGTTGTTGAACAGCGCCCAGGAACCGGCGTCGTAGGCGCCGGCCGGATCGAGCGAGGTGACCTCGTCGGTCGTCCCCACCTTGATCGCCCTGCCCGTGCTCCCCTCTGCCGGGAGCAACTGCCAGCCCCCTACCCCCACAACCCCCAGAACGAGCAGCGTCGCGAGAATCCGCATGCGAACCGACCGCATCGGTTTGCCCTCCCCGGACCCCTCTGGGTCCCAGTGCACATGCCACCCCTAGTGGCGCGGATCACCTAATCACAGGTGTTTCACCTGGGGGAAGAGGGATTTGTGGAGTTGGGCAAGACGTTACCGCAAGGCGTTTCGATCATGTTTCACAGGGCTCTCACAGAGTCTCCCGGTGAAGATCCTCCCGGCGTTGCTCAGGCCTGCTTCGACGCCAGTTCGATCACGGTGATGTCCGACGGGGCGCCTACGCGCGTGGGCGGGCCCCAGGCACCGGCGCCGCGGCTGACGTAGAGCTGTGTGTCGCCGTAGCGCTCCAGGCCGGCGACCGTCGGGTTCGCGAGCTCCGCGACGAGGTTGCCGGGCCAGAGCTGGCCGCCGTGGGTGTGGCCGGAGAGCTGGAGGTCGACACCGTGGTCGACCGCGTCGTGGATCTGGACCGGCTGGTGGGCCAGGAGCACGCACGCGCGTGCCGTGTCCCGGTCGCCTAGGGCCTTGGCGAAGTCGGGGCCCTGGCCCTCGCTCTCGCCCGCGATGTCGTTGACGCCGGCGAGGTCGAACCAGGCCAGTTCCGTACGGTCGTTCTCCAGCGGGCGCAGACCGAGCCGCCGTACCTCCTCGACCCACTGCTCGGCGCCGGAGAAGTACTCGTGGTTGCCGGTGACGAAGAACGAGCCGTGCCGTGCCTCCAGCTGGGCGAGGGGCGCGGCCGCCGGGCCCAGGTCCTTCACGCTGCCGTCGACCAGGTCGCCGACGACCGCGATCAGGTCGGGCCGGGTGGAGTTGATGGTGTCGACGACCTTCTGGGCGAAACCGCGGCCGAGCACCGGGCTCAGATGGATGTCGCTGACCACCGCGATCCGGTAGCCGTGCGCCGCGCGCGGGAGCTTCGCCAGCGGCACGGTGACCCGCTTGACCCTGGGGCCGCGCAGGACGCCGTAGGTGCCCTGGCCGACGGTCCCCACGGCGGCCGCGGCGGCGGCTCCGGCGACGACCCGGGAGACGATCAGGCGGCGGGAGGGGGCGGTGGCCTGGGTGGCGCCACCGGGTTCCCGCGGCTCCTCTGACGCCGGCCCGCCCTCCCCCGGCTCCTGCGGCTTCTCGCCCGGCGCTCCCGCCGGCACCCGCTCCGGACGCGGTACGGCGGCCACGGCCGGCTCCCCGCGCCGGTCCCGGCGTTCGAGGAGACGTCGTAGCAGGGGCCGTACGACCTCTCCGGCCACGACCGCGAGCAGCAGGTAGATCGACAGCGCCAGCCACAGGAAGCCCGGCCACGCGAGCACGCGCTGGAGCCAGAAGGGGGCGCCGGTGCGCTCCGCGACCAGGGCGGCGATCGCCAGCACCCAGCCGCCCCCGATGAGCACCGCGCCCGCGCGGCGGACCCGGCCGGGGCGGCCGGTGGTGTCGCGGAACAGGCGGCGCCACAGGTACCAGTTGGCCGTCACGAGGACGGCCAGGGCGAGCAGTGCGAAGACGATGACCACGGTCTGCTAACTCTCGGGGGTCGGCTGTGAGTTCCGGCGCAGTGTGCGCACCGAACGCAACCCGATGAGCCCGACGACCGTCCCCAGTACGAAGGAGACGACGGCCAGCAGCAGGTGCACCCAGAAGTAGCCCGTAGGGTCGCCCGCGTCGTCGAACGCGAGCCCGCTGGCGTCCTTGACGAGGTTCTTGACGAAAGTGATCCAGATGATCCAGCTCCACACCCCGAAGGCGAGCAGGAACCAGGAGACGGGGCGGCTGAGCTTCATGGGTCCAGTATCGCGGGCCGTCGCCCCGTTCGGCGGCCGGGGTGGGGCGCGTGGTGGGACTTCACCGTCCGCGCCATGTACGTTCCTGAGCGTGTCCGCTCCCCACAAGAAGACCGCCGGGCGATCCCTGCTGGTCACCTCCGCCGCCCTGTCGTCCCTCGCGCTGAGCGCGCCCGTCGCCCTCGCGGCTCTCCATCCGTCACCGAGCGCGTCCCCGAGCGCCACTCCCCCGGCGACCATGTCGCACGTGGGCGGCGCGCGGCTCGGACAGGCGGGCACACAGGTCAATCTCGCGAGCGGCGTCCCGGTGCTGCCGAAGGACATCACCGCGCGCTCCTGGATCGTCACCGACGCCGAGTCCGGCGATGTGCTCGCCTCGCACAACGCGCACTGGCGGCTGCCTCCCGCGAGCACCATGAAGATGCTCTTCGCGGACACCGTGCTGCCGAAGTTCGCCAGGACCGAGAAGCACAAGGTCGTCCCCTCCGACCTCGCGGGCATGGGCGCCGGCTCCAGCCTGGTCGGGATAAAGGAGGGCGAGACCTACACGGTCCACGATCTGTGGCTCGGCGTTTTCCTTCGCTCCGGCAACGACGCGGTGCATGTCCTGTCGGCGATGAACAAGGGCGTCGCCAAGACCGTCCAGGAGATGAACGAGCACGCCGAGGAGCTCCAGGCCCTCGACACGCATGTGGTCAGCCCCGACGGCTACGACGCCCCCGGCCAGGTGTCCTCCGCCTACGACCTGACCCTGTTCGCCCGCTCCGGGCTGCAGAAGAAGGACTTCCGCGAGTACTGCTCGACGGTCACCGCGAAGTTCCCGGGCGAGACGGAGAAGGACAAGAAGGGCAAGATCGTCCGCAAGCCCTTCGCGATCCAGAACACCAACCGGCTGCTGAGCGGCGACTACGACATCGCGCAGTACCAGGGCATCGCAGGTGTGAAGAACGGCAACACCACCAATGCCGGCGCCACCTTCACGGGTGTGGCCGAGCGCAATGGCAGGGTGCTGCTCGTCACCGTCATGAACCCGTCGAAGGAAGAGCACAACGAGGTCTACAAGGAGACCGCGAAGCTCTTCGACTGGGGCTTCAAGGCGGCCGGCAAGGTGCAGCCGGTGGGTGAGCTGGTGCCGCCGAAGGGCGCCGCGCAGCCGGGGACCTCCGGTCAGGCCGGGGGCGGGTCCGGCGGCTCCGGACAGTCCGCGGGTCAGGGGGCTTCGGCGAAGCACGTCGCGTCCGCCACGGCCGACGGCGGCTCCCGCGGCATGGAGACCGCCTTCGCGATCGCCGGGGGGCTCGTCGTGCTGCTCGCGGGCGCCGCGTTCCTCGTCAACCGCCGCTGGCCGCTGCCGGATCTGGTACGTCGTCGCTCGCCTCGTCCGTGAGCTCCTGCTCCTTGCTCCCCGTCGCCGTCCACGCGGCGCAGAACAGCACCAGTTTCGCCGTGAAGTTGATCCACAGCAGCAGGGCGACGGGGACGCCGAACGCGCCGTACATGCTCTTCGTCGCCACGCCCTGCATATAGCCGCTCAGCAGCAGCTTCAGCAGTTCGAAGCCGACCGCGCCGGTCAGTGCGGCCACGGACAGCCGGCGGCGCGCCGGCTCGACCCCGGGCAGCAGGGTCAGGACGTACAGCAGGAGCAGGAAGTCGGCGAGTACGGCGATGACGAACGCGGCGATGCGCAGCAGGAACCGGCCCGCACCGCCCTCCTGGAGGCCCAGTTCACCGCCGATCCAGTCGACCAGCGCGGAGGCGACGGTGGAGATGGCGAGCGTGACCAGGACGGCGCCGCCGAGCCCGACCAGGATGCCCAGGTCCTTGCCCTTGCGCAGGATCGGGTTCTCGTCCTCGTCGGGCAGCTCCCACACCGCGCGCAGACACTCGCGCATCCACCCGGCCCAGCCGATGCCGGTGAACAGCAGGGCGGCCGCGGCGATGAGCCCGACGGTGCCGGCGTTCTGCACCAGGTCGCCGATGTTCAGCTGGTCGGAGATGCCGGGGACCTGGTCGGCGATCTTGTCCTGGAGGTCGTTCTGCTGCTTCGTGCTGAGCGTCGCGGCGGCGATCGCGGCGGCCACGGTGAGCAGCGGGAACAGCGCGACGAAGCTGGAGAACGTCATCGCCGCGGCCAGCCGGGTCCACTTCACCCGGTCCAGCCGCTCGTACGACCGCCACGCGTGCGTGGCCGTCAGGCGCACCCAGAGCGGCCCGACGACGGGGAGTCTCTTCAGCCAGTCCATGAGCGGATCTTGCCCTCCGTGTGGATGACCGATGTGTGAGTACCGCTTCGGAAGTCGGGCCGGCGGGTGTGCCGCGTTCCCTGCCGTCCCGCACGCGTCATGTCCCCCGTTCGGAACTCCGACCATATGGAGTGACATCCCATTAATCACCCATTGCGGGTAGAGAGACAGGGTTTATGAGCTGATCGCCCCTATAGCGGCGATACGGTCACCGGCATGTCTGCCGACACCGTTCCCGTCACGGGATGGGGCCGCACCGCCCCCACCGCGGCCCGCTCGATCCGCCTGCGGAGCTACGAGGAGGCCGTGGCCGCCGTCCGGGGCTGCGGGGCCCGCGGCGGCATCCCGAGGGGCCTGGGGCGGGCCTACGGGGACGCGGCGCAGAACGCCGGCGGCGCGGTGTTCGACATGACCGCTCTGAACCGTGTCCACGCGATCGACGCCGAGGGCGGCACCGTGCTGTGCGACGCGGGCGTCTCCCTGCACCGGCTCATGGAGGTGCTGCTGCCGCTCGGCTGGTTCGTGCCGGTGACGCCCGGCACCCGCTACGTCACGGTCGGCGGGGCGATCGGCGCGGACATCCACGGCGGGAACCACCATGTGTCCGGCTCCTTCTCCCGCCATGTGCTGTCGTTCGAACTCCTCACCGCCGACGGCGGGATCCGCACCGTGCGCCGCGGCACGCCCCTGTTCGACGCGACCACCGGCGGCATGGGCCTGACCGGGATGATCCTCACCGCGACGGTCCAGCTCCAGCCGGTCGAGACCTCGCTGATGTCGGTCGACACGGAACGCGCCCGGGACCTCGACGACCTGATGGTCCGTCTGACGACCGGGGATCGCGGTTACCGCTACTCGGCCGCCTGGATCGACCTGCTGGCCCGCGGGGCCGCGACGGGGCGGGCGGTGCTGACCCGGGGCAACCACGCGCCGCTCAAGGCGCTGCGGACGCCGGGCCTTCTCGGCGGGGGCACGCGCGCGCGTAGAGACCCGCTGGCCTTTCGGCCCGCGCGCTTCCCGGCCCCGCCCGCCTTCCTGCCCGAGGGGCTCGTCAACCGCACGACCGTGGGGCTGTTCAACGAGTTCTGGTACCGCAGGGCACCCCGCGCGCGTACCGGCCGGCTGCAGAGGATCTCCGCCTTCTTCCACCCCCTGGACGGCGTGCCCCACTGGAACCGGGTCTACGGCCGCGGCGGCCTCGTGCAGTACCAGTTCGTCGTGGGAGACGGCCAGGAGGAGTCGCTGCGCCGGATCGTGCGGCGGGTCTGCGGGCAGCGGTGCCCGTCCTTCCTCGCTGTCCTCAAGCGGTTCGGGGACGCCGATCCCGGATGGCTCTCCTTCCCGGTGCCCGGCTGGACCCTGGCCCTGGACATCCCGGCCGGGCTGCCGGGCCTCGGCGCCCTCCTCGACGAACTCGACGAGGAGGTGGCCGCGGCCGGCGGGCGGGTCTGCCTCGCCAAGGACTCCCGGCTGCGGCCGGAGCTGCTCGCCGCGATGTACCCGCGCCTCGACGACTTCCGTGCGCTGCGCGCCGAGCTCGATCCGCGCGGGGTGTTCACCTCCGACCTGTCCCGCCGTCTCGCCCTCTGAGTCCGTGAAGATCCCCGGCCCTCCCAAGGAGCTGCTCGTGAAGGACGCCTTCGGCCTCCCTCAGTCCCTGCTCGTCCTCGGCGGTACGTCCGAGATCGCGCTGGCCACCGCCCGCCGTCTCGTCGTCCGCCGTACCCGCACGGTGTGGCTCGCGGGACGCCCCTCCCCCGGCCTGGAGTCGGCCGCCGCCGAACTGCGCACGCTGGGGGCCGAGGTCCGCACCGTCGCCTTCGACGCACTGGACCCCGAGTCCCACGAGGCGGTGCTCGGGAAGGTGTTCGCCGAGGGCGACATCGACATGGTGCTGCTCGCCTTCGGGATCCTCGGCGACCAGGCCCACGACGAGCGGGAGCCGGTCGCCGCGGTGCGGGTGGCGCAGACCAACTACACGGGCGCCGTCTCGGCCGGTCTGGTGTCCGCGCGCGCCTTGCAGTCCCAGGGGCACGGCTCGCTCGTCGTGCTCTCCTCGGTCGCCGGCGAGCGTGCCCGCCGCGCCGACTTCATCTACGGCTCCAGCAAGGCCGGCCTCGACGTGTTCGCACAGGGGCTCGGCGACGCCCTGCACGGCACGGGCGTGCACGTGATGGTCGTACGGCCGGGATTCGTGCGGTCGAGGATGACGGCCGGTCTCGCGGAGGCGCCCCTCGCGACTACTCCGGAGGCCGTCGCGACGGCGATCGAACTGGGTCTGAGGCGCCACTCGGAGACGGTGTGGGTGCCCGGGGCGCTGCGGATGGTGATGTCGGCGATGCGGCATGTGCCGCGGGCGGTGTTCCGGCGGCTGCCGCTGTAACTGCTGGTATGGCTGGTGGATCTGCGGCTGTACCAGGAGTTACAGCTGACTCGTGGGCAGGGAACCGCGCTCCACGTGCCCCGCCTGAGGCGGTACGGCCGATCTCCCGAAGGTGAACTCGCGCAGCTTGCGCCACACCCCGTCGGCGCCCTGCTCGTAGAGCGCGAAGCCGGTGCACGGCCACTCGGCCTCGAAGTCGGCGAGCTCCTCGAAGGCGCGGTCCATGGCCGCCTCGTCGATGCCGTGGGCCACCGTGACGTGCGGGTGGTACGGGAACTGGAGTTCCCGCGCGACCGGCCCCGAGGCGTCACGGACCTGCTTCTGGAGCCAGGTGCAGGCCTCGGCGCCCTGGGCGACCTGGACGAAGACGACGGGGGACAGCGGCCGGAAGGTGCCGGTGCCGGACAGCTTCATCGGGAACGGCCGGCCCGCCGCGGCGACCTCGGTGAGGTGCGCCTCGATGGCGGTCAGCGCGGTGTCCGCGACCTCTGTGGGCGGCAGCAGGGTGACATGGGTGGGGATGCCGTGAGCCGCGGCGTCGCCGAAGCCCGCGCGCCGCTCCTGGAGCAGGCTGCCGTGAGGCTCCGGGACCGCGATCGACACACCGATCGTTACGGTCCCCACGTCGTCTCCTGTTCGTCCCTGTCGCCCTGTCGGATTCGTTCCCGGCCGTCCGCCTATCGACTGTACGGCCACGGCTGTGCTGTGGGCAGGCGCAGGCATAGTGATGTGCAGCGCTCTGTCCGGTGGTGCTGGTGTGCGGTGGTACGCCCGGTGTCCCGCCGCAGGTGCCGACGGGCCGGGGCGGCGTTCAGTGCTTGGCGGGCAGGAAGCCGACCTTCTCGTACGTCTGGGAGAGGGTCTCCGCGGCGACCGCGCGGGCCTTCTCGGCGCCCTTGGCCAGGATCGAGTCCAGCGTCTCCGGGTCGTCCAGGTACTGCTGGGTCCGCTCCCGGAACGGCGTGACGAAGTCGACGACGATCTCGGCCAGGTCCGTCTTGAGCGCGCCGTAGAGCTTGCCCTCGTACTGCTGCTCCAGCTCCGGGACGCCGGTGCCGGTCAGGGTCGAGTAGATGGTGAGCAGGTTGCTGACGCCCGGCTTGTTCTCGGCGTCGTAGCGGATGACGGTGTCGGTGTCCGTGACCGCGCTCCTGACCTTCTTGGCGGTGGCCTTCGGCTCGTCGAGGAGGTTGATGAGGCCCTTCGGCGTGGAGGCCGACTTGCTCATCTTGATCGACGGGTCCTGGAGGTCGTAGATCTTCGCCGTCTCCTTGAGGATGTACGGCTTCGGGATGGTGAAGGTCTCGCCGAAGCGGCCGTTGAAGCGGGTGGCGAGGTCGCGGGTCAGCTCGACGTGCTGACGCTGGTCCTCGCCGACCGGGACCTCGTTGGCCTGGTAGAGCAGGATGTCCGCGACCTGGAGGATCGGGTAAGTGAACAGGCCGACGCTCGCGCTGTCGGCGCCCTGCCGGGCGGACTTGTCCTTGAACTGGGTCATGCGGGAGGCCTCGCCGAAGCCGGTGAGGCAGTTCATGACCCAGGCGAGCTGGGCGTGCTCGGGGACGTGGCTCTGGACGAAGAGCGTGCAGCGCTCCGGGTCGAGGCCCGCGGCGAGGAGTTGCGCGGCGGCCAGGCGGGTGTTGGCCGTGAGCTCCTTCGGGTCCTGCGGAATCGTGATCGCGTGCAGGTCGACGACCATGTAGAACGCGTCGTGGGTCTCCTGCAGGGCCACCCACTGGCGGACGGCGCCGAGGTAGTTGCCGAGGTGGAACGAGCCGGCGGTGGGCTGGATTCCGGAGAGCACGCGGGGTCGATCAGAGGCCATGCTCACCATTCTCTCAGGTGCCGGGGGGCGATCCGGAACCAGTCGGAAACAGATGTGCCACGGGTGGGAACCGATTCGGTCCGGGTGGTGTATCCATCGTGTGAGGACGCGGGAGGGGGGCCGCATCGTCGATGAGGCCGCGGTGATCGCACGCGTACGCGCCGGGGATCCGGAGGCGTACGCGGAGCTGGTGCGGGCCCATACGGGCCTGGCGATGCGAGCGGCCACCGCGCTCGGGGCGGGTGCGGACGCGGAGGACGTGGTGCAGCAGGCCTTCGTCAAGGCGTACTGCTCGCTGGGCCGTTTCAGGGAGGGCTCGGCGTTCAAGCCGTGGTTCATGTCGATCGTGGCCAATGAGACGAGGAACACAGTGCGCGCGGCGGCACGCCAGCGCACCCTCGCCGGTCGCGAGGCGGCCTTCGCGGAGGCGGAGCCGCTGATACCGGAATCGGCGGACCCGGCGGTCGCGGCCGTGGAGACAGAGCGCCGCGCCGCACTGGAGTCCGCGCTGGAGAGGCTGAGCGAGGAACACCGTCTGGTCGTCACCTACCGCTATCTGCTGGAGATGGACGAGTCCGAGACCGCCCAGGCCCTGGGCTGGCCCCGGGGGACGGTGAAGTCCCGGCTGAACCGCGCGCTGCGCAAGCTCGGCAAGCTGCTGCCCGATGCCGAACCCCGGGAAGGGGGTGATGAGCGTGAGTGAGCCCTACGACGGTGCGGGCGCCGACGGAAGCGCGCGTAAGCGTGCGTCCCGGCTGCCCGAGGAGCTGCGGGCGTTCGGGCGTTCGCTGGACGCGTCGGGTGCGGGCGGGTCGGAGTCGATGGTGGAGCGGGTGCTGGAGCAGATACTCGCCGAGCGGCTGCCGGTCCCGGTGGCCCAGGCGCCGCGCCCCGGTGAGCGGTTGCGGGCGGTGCGGCGGTGGACGCGGGCGCGGTGGCGCTCGCTGACCGCGACGCTGTGCGGGCTGCTGGCGGTCCTCGCGCTCACGCCTCCGGTGCGGGCGGCGGTCCTGGACTGGTTCGACTTCGGCGGGGTCGAGGTGCGGTACGACCCGTCGGCGGTGCCCTCGCCGGGGGCCGAGGTGCCCGGTTGCGGGCGCTCGGTGTCGCTGGGACAGGCCGGGCGGCAGGCGGGGTTCGAGCCGCTGGTGCCGGTGGCGCTCGGCGCTCCGGACGTGGTGACGGTGACGGCCGAGCCGCGGGGGCGGTCCCTGGTGAGCCTGTGCTGGCGTGAGCGGGGGCGCGCCGTCCGGCTGGACGAGTATCCGGCCCGTCTGGACATCGGCTTCACCAAGAGCGTGCGGGAGCAGCCGGAGTGGCTCTCGCTGCACAGGGCCTCCTCGGACCCCTCGGACACCGGGGCGGTCAATGACACCGCTCTGTGGTTTCCGCGGCCCCACCTGCTGAGCTTCTGGCTGGTGGACGCGGCCGGCTCCCACTACACCCGTGAGCAGCGCACCGCCGGGCCGACG
>NZ_JBHVYZ010000009.1:61555-67953 GCF_042880295.1 Streptomyces sp. NPDC058307 | reverse complement strand
CCGCCGGGCCGGGCGGTGTACCAGAAGTGACACGCGGCTCGCTGCGTGACGGGTGACGGGTGACGGGTGACGGGTGATGAAAGGAGGTGCTCGCGAGCTTGAGGAAGCGTGGGGAGTCGATCGAGGGGGACGGCAGTGCGAAGCAAACTCGCAAAATTACGGCTCGGGCCGCGCAGGGCGCTGGCGGCACTCGTACCGGTGGCGGCGGTGGTGACCGTGCTCGCGGCGCCGGCGGCCGACGCGGCGGCACCGCCGACGCGGGCGGCGGGTCTGGACAGGCCCGACCTGGCGATGGTCGTCACCGGCGGCACCGGGCGGACGAAGGCCGTGCGTGCCGGCGAGCCGTACTTCACTCACCTGTGGCAGTTGCTGCAGCCGACGTACACGGGCACGGAGCGGGTCTCGGACGCCTGGGAGGAGGGCCGGTATCCGCCGGTGCGGTTCACCGTGGTGTGGGGGCTGACGGGGGTGGGCGGCTGGCCCCGGACGGATTCGGCGCCGGGTGGTGATGTGGCGGTGGCGCGGCAGGACCAGCTGTTCCTGACCGGGGACGGCACGCCGTGGGTGCGCTCGGATCCGGCGCCGGAGCAGGAGGACGACGACATCCGCTGGCACCGGGCGCCGCGGGCGGTGTTCGACCGGCTGGACCGGGCGGGCCTCGCGGGCGGTGCCGGGGAGGGGCAGGGCGCGGGGGCCAAGGGTTCGTCCGGTCCGGGGCGTGGTCTGTGGTGGGCGGTGCCGGGGCTCGCCGTGGGGTTCGCCGCGGGAGCCGGCGGCACGCGGCTGATACGCCGCGCGGCGGCCGGGCCAGGAGCCGGACCGCCGCGGGACGAGCCACGTCAGGAACTCGTCGATCTCTAGAAGCTCAGCGATCTCCAGGAGTCACCGGTCTTTGACAACTCAAGAGAGGACGCGGGTCAGCCGAGGTCGATCTCCGGGTACAGCGGGAAGCCGGCCACGAGGTCGGTGGCCCGGTGGGAGATCTCGTCCGCGACCTTCGGGTCCAGGATGTGCTGGGCCTTGGAGGGGGCGCCCTTGCTGGTGGTGCCCGGCTCCGTGGTGGTGAGGACGCGGTCGATGAGACCGGCGACCTCGTCCATCTCGGCGGTGCCGAGACCACGGGTGGTCAGGGCGGGGGTGCCGATGCGGATGCCGGAGGTGTACCAGGCGCCGTTGGGGTCGGCCGGGATGGCGTTGCGGTTGGTGACGATGCCCGACTCGAGCAGGGCGGCCTCGGCCTGGCGGCCGGTGAGGCCGTAGGAGGAGGTCACGTCGATCAGGTTGAGGTGGTTGTCGGTGCCGCCGGTGACCAGGGTCGCGCCGCGGCGCATCAGGCCCTCGGCCAGGGCGCGGGAGTTGTCGACGATCCGCTGCGCGTAGTCCTGGAAGGAGGGCTGCCGGGCCTCGGCGAGGGCGACGGCCTTGGCGGCCATGACGTGCGGAAGCGGGCCGCCGAGGACCATCGGACAACCGCGGTCGACCTGGTCCTTGAGGGAGTCGTCGCACAGCACCATGCCGCCGCGCGGGCCGCGCAGGGACTTGTGGGTGGTGGTGGTGACGATCTGGGCGTGCGGGACCGGGTCGAAGTCGCCGGTGAGGACCTTGCCGGCGACGAGACCGGCGAAGTGGGCCATGTCGACCATGAGCGTGGCACCGACCTCGTCGGCGATCTCGCGCATGATCCGGAAGTTCACCAGCCGGGGGTAGGCCGAGTAGCCGGCGACGATGATCAGCGGCTTGAACTCGCGGGCCGAGGCGCGCAGGGCGTCGTAGTCGACGAGGCCGGTGGCGGGGTCGGTGCCGTAGGAGCGCTGGTCGAACATCTTGCCGGAGATGTTGGGGCGGAAGCCGTGGGTGAGGTGGCCGCCGGCGTCCAGGGACATGCCGAGCATGCGCTGGTTGCCGAAGGCCTGGCGGAGCTCGGCCCAGTCGGCGTCGGACAGGTCGTTGACCTGACGCACGCCGGCCTTCTCCAGGGCGGGGACCTCGACGCGCTGGGCGAGGACGGACCAGAAGGCGACGAGGTTGGCGTCGATGCCGGAGTGCGGCTGGACGTAGGCGTGGCGGGCGCCGAACAGTTCCCTGGCGTGCTCGGCGGCCAGGGACTCGACGGTGTCGACGTTGCGACAGCCGGCGTAGAAGCGGCGGCCGATGGTGCCCTCGGCGTACTTGTCGCTGAACCAGTTGCCCATCGCGAGGAGGGTGGCCGGGGAGGCGTAGTTCTCGGAGGCGATCAGCTTGAGCATCTCGCGCTGGTCGTGGACCTCCTGGCCGATGGCGTCGGCGACGCGCGGCTCGACGGCGCGGATCACGTCGAGGGCGGCACGGAAGGCCGTGGACTCGGTGGACAGGGGCTGCTGCTCTGACATGGCGGCCTCCGGGCTGCGTGGCTTGAAACGGTCACGGATCACGGTTCGGCCCAGGCGCACGGCACTTGGTCACTCACAGGCCGCTCCCCGATGGTCCGTCCCATCCCTGCGCGCCAGTCACGGCCTGCCCGCCAGCCTACCGGGCACACCGAAGGGCACCTGCGCCACGTCCACCATGCGAGCGACGGCTTCGAGGCCGGGCGGCGGGACCCGGACCTCGAAGTCACGTGCGGCGGTGACGTCAGAAGAGGGCGTCGGCCAGGCGGTCGATCTGGTCGGTGTCCGAGGCCCAGCAGTAGAGCATCACCTCGTCGGCACCGATGCCGACGTAGGCGTCGGCGGCCTCGCGGATCTGCCGCGGTGTGGTGAGCAGGCCGGCCTCCATGTATTCGACGTGGCCGCTGAAGGCGTAGTAGTCGCGGAGGTTGCGACGGGCCCGGTCCTGGGTGTCGTCGGGGCCGAGAGCGACGTTCGCCTGGGCGACCAGGCGGGGGCGGCCGGGGCGGTCGTGTTTCTGCCAGGCCGTTTCGGCGGCGCGGAACAGCTTGGACATGAAGGAGGGCGGCAGGGCGGCGCCGAGGAAACCGTCGCCGAAGCGGCCGACGCGTTCGAGGGCAGCGGGGGCGAAGCCGCCGAACAGTACCTCCGGGCCACCGGGGGTGGCGGGGGCGGGACCGATGGGGCCGATGCCTTCGCCGTACGGCTCTCCGGACCAGGTGCGGCGCAGCAGGGTCATCTGTTCGTCGAGGCGGCGGCCCCGGCGGTGGAGGTCGGTGCCGGCGGCCAGGCAGTCGTCCTCGCGGCCTCCGACACCGATGCCGAGCGTGAAGCGGCCGCCCGAGAGGCGGTCGAGGGTCGCGGTCTGCTTGGCGAGCAGGGCGGTGTTGTGGAGCGGCGCGATCAGCACCTCGGTCTGGACGCGGATGCGGGAGGTGGCGCCGGCGAGGACCGCAAGGGTGACGAGGGGCTCGGGGTTGTCGTAGACGAGACGGTCGAGCAGACCGAGGGTGCTGAAGGGGCTCGCGTCGGCGCGGTGGGCCCAGGTGAGCAGCTGGGCGGGGTCGTCGACGGGGAGGCCGAGGCCGATGTTCATGGGAGAGTCCTCCGGAGGGCGTACGGGATCCGCCGGTCGGCCGGATCCGGTGCCGCCCCTCCGTGGTGCCGCGCGCCGTGCGCGGACCTGCTCCCGTCTGCGGCGATGGTTCAGAGAGCGTGTGCGTCAGAGTGCGGCGACCGTAACGCGATCGGACGGGGTGGGACAACGCGTTTTCGCGGGCCACTCGCCGACACGGCCTCGACGAGGTTGCCGACGTGCGTCCGCCCTGTTCATCTCGGTCGGTCCAGAGATCGGTGAGAGCTGGTCCGAAACCAACACACCTCTCCTCACCTCCCCTAAGGTCACTTCGTGCTCTTTGGAATGGTGTGTGCTCTCGGTGCCGCGGTCTGCTTCGGCACGGCCACCGTGCTGCAGGCGATGGCGGCGCGGGCGGCGGACGCGGGCGGCGGTGGCGAGGGGACGGCGTTCGCGGTGACGCTGTTCCTGCGGGCGGTGCGGCAGTGGCGGTATCTGGCGGGGCTGGCCCTGGACGGGGTCGGCTTCCTGTTGCAGATCGCCGCGTTGCGGTCGGTCCCGATCTACGCGGTCGGCGCGGCGCTCGCGTCGAGTCTCGCGGTGACCGCGGTGGTGTCGGCGCGGCTGCTGCGGGTTCGGCTGAGCGGGAGTGAGTGGGTCGCGGTCGGGGTGGTGTGCGCGGGGATGGCGCTGCTGGGGATCGCGTCCGGGACGGAGGGCGACCGGGGCGGCCCCGCGGCCCTGAAGTACGCGATGCTCGGGACGGCCCTTGCGGTGCTGGCCCTTGCGCTGCTGGGTGGGCGACTGCCGGACCGCGGGCGGGCGTTGGCGCTCGGGCTGGGTGCCGGGCTCGGGTTCGGGGTGGTCGAGGTGGCGGTACGCCTGATCGACTCGCTCGCGCTGTCGGCGCTGCTGGCCAACCCGGCGTCGTACGCGCTCCTCGTCGGCGGTGGAGCGGCCTTTCTGTCGCTGACCTCGGCGCTGCAGCGGGGGTCGGTGACCACGGCGACCGCCGGAATGGTGATCGGGGAGACGATCGGGCCCGCGCTGGTGGGGGTGGTGTGGCTCGGGGACCGTACGCGGGAGGGGCTGGCGTGGGTGGCGGTGCTGGGTTTCGCGGTGGCCGTCGCGGGGGCCTTGGCGCTGGCCAGGTTCGGGGAGGCCCCGGAGCATTCCGCTCCGCAGTCCCCTCTCCGAATTCCGTAAGGGTTGCTTGAGTTACTGCGGGAGCGGTTCGGCGGAGTGAGAGGTGGCTCGGCTCCCGGACCGCGACACCCAAACCGCCGAAGCCGCCGGAGCCGCCCGCCCTGCCGACGCCGCCGCCGCGGCGTTATTCGGGCAGTACCGCGCACAGTGCCTCCAGTGCTCCGGACCAGGCGTGGTCCGGTGGTGTCCCGTAGCCCACGACGAGCGCGTCGCGTCGCTCGACGGTGGCCTCGGGGTGCTGGTAGCGGTGCAGCCCGTGCACCGCGAGACCCTGCCAGGCCGCCGCCCGCAGCGCCGCCTGCTCGGTGCCCGGCGGGAGCCGCAGCACCACGTGCAGTCCGGCCGCGATCCCCGTGGCATGGACCTTCGGGGCCCGCCGCGCGAGTTCGGCGACGAGGGCGTCGCGGCGGCGCCGGTAGCGCAGCCGGGCGGCGCGCACATGGCGGTCGTAGGCGCCGGAGGTCAGGAACTCCGCGAGGGTGAGCTGGTCGAGGGATCCGCAGGTGTCGATGGTGCCCTTGGCCGTCAGTACCTCCTCCATCAGGCCGGGCGGCAGCACCAGCCAGCCCAGCCGGAGGCCGGGGGCGAGGGACTTGCTGGCCGTGCCCGCGTGGACGACGTGGTCGGGGTCCAGGCCCTGGAGGGCGCCGACGGGCTGGCGGTCGTAGCGGAACTCGCCGTCGTAGTCGTCCTCGACGACCAGTCCGCCGGTGCGACGCGCCCACTCGACGACGGCCGAACGGCGGTCGCGGTGCAGGGTGCCGCCCATCGGGAACTGGTGGGCCGGGGTGAGCAGCACCGCGTCCTGTTCGGTCAACTCGCCCGGGTCCGTGCCGTGTTCGTCGAACGGCAGCGGCACGGTCCGCAGACCGGCGGCCGCGAGCAGGTCCCAGTGCACGTCGAGGCCGTAGGACTCCACGGCGACCGTGCGGGCGCCCCGGGCCCGCAGCACCGCGCCGAGAAGGCGCAGACCGTGCGAGAAGCCGGCGCAGACCAGGATGTGTTCGGGGTCGGCGCGCACCCCGCGGGCGCGTGAGAGGTACTCGGCGAGGGCGGTGCGCAGTTCGACACGGCCACGCGGATCGCCGTAGTCGAGGGCCTGGTAGGGGGCGGTTGCGAGGGCGCGGCGGGCGGCCTTGAGCCATTGCGCGCGTGGGAAGGAGGCGAGGTCGGGGGTGCCCGGGACGAGGTTGTGGGTGGGGCGACCGGGTGGGCGGGGGCGGGGTGCGGGGCCGGTGGGCGGGACCACCGTTCGCTGCGAGACGTGTGTGCCCGAGCCCTGGCGGGCGGTGAGCCAGCCCTCGGCGACCAGGTCGGCGTAGGCGTCGGCGACGGTGTTGCGGGCGATGCCCAGGTCGGTGGCGAGGGCGCGGGAGGAGGGCAGCCGGGTGCCGGGGGCGAGGCGGCCGGTGCGGACGGCCTCGCGCAGGGCGTCGGTGAGGCCCCGCCGGACGCCCCCTCCGGTGGGTTCCAGATGCAGGTCGATGCCGAAAGTGGCCCGGGGTTTCGCCATGGAAGTGGACCATACCCGTGGGCTGCCCGGCTCCTAGGGTCGAGACATGACCACAGAGGACACCGTCCGGTACAGCCCCGAACACCCGCCCCGCCTGTCCTGGGCCCAGCACGCCCCCGAGGTCTACAAGGCGATGCTCCGCCTCGACACGGCCGCCCGCCGGGGTCTCGATCCCCGGCTCCTCGAGCTGGTGAAGATCCGTGCCTCGCAGCTCAACCACTGCGCGTTCTGCCTCGTA
>NZ_JBHVYZ010000009.1:0-61459 GCF_042880295.1 Streptomyces sp. NPDC058307 | reverse complement strand
TCCTCGAGCTGGTGAAGATCCGTGCCTCGCAGCTCAACCACTGCGCGTTCTGCCTCGACATGCACTCCAAGGACGCCCTCGCGGCCGGTGAGAGCGTCGAGCGGATCATCCAGCTCGGGGCGTGGGAGGAGTCCAAGCACTTCTACACGGAGAAGGAGGTCGCGGCCCTCGAACTGACCGACGCGGTCACGGTCCTCACCGAAGGGTTCGTGCCGGACGAGGTGTACGACCACGCGGCCAAGCACTTCGAGGAGGCTGAGCTGGCCCAGCTGATCGCCGCGATCACGGTGATCAACGCGTGGAACCGGTTCGGGGTGACGTGCCGCATGGTGCCGGGCCACTACGAGGCGGGGCAGCACCAGTGAGCCGTACGGACGTCCTGGACCGCGAGGTCGGCCGGGCCCTGTCCGCGCTCAGCGCCACCGCGAAACAGGGGCTCGGTGACCCGGCCCTCGCGGAACTGGTCGTCATCCGGGCCTCGCAGCTCAACCACTGCGCGTTCTGCCTGGACATGCACCTCGCGATCGCCCGCGAGCACGGGGTGAGTGAGAAGCAGCTGGATCTGCTCGCCGGCTGGGAGGAGGCGGAGGGCGTCTTCGACGAGCGGGAGCGGGCCGCGCTCGCGCTGACGGAGGCGGTGACGGTCCTGACTGGGGGCACCTCCCAGGCTTTCGGCTCTGGGGGAGGTTTCGTACCGGACGACGTGTACGCCGGCGCCGCCAAGCACTTCGACGACGGGCGGCTCGCCCATCTCGTCGCTCTGATCGTCGCCATCAACAACTGGAACCGGGTGATGGTCGCCCGCCGGATCCCGGCGGGAGGTCACCGGTCGTGAGCAAGGCCGAGGTGTTTCGCGCGCTGCACAGAAACCGCCTCCTCGGCGACCCCCTCGTCCTGCCCGGCCCCTGGGACGCGGTCAGCGCCCGGGTGTGCGAGGAGGCGGGGTTCCCGGCGCTCGCCACACCCAGCGCCGGGATGGCGGCCGCGCTCGGTCACGAGGACGGGTCGACGCCGGCCGACGAGATGTTCGCCGCGGTGGCGCGCGTCTGCGGGGCCGTGGACATCCCCGTGTCGGCGGACGTCGAGAGTGGGTACGGGCTGGCCCCGAAGGAGCTGGTGGAGCGGCTGCTGGAGGCGGGGGCCGTGGGCTGCAACCTGGAGGACTCCGAGAACGGGACCCTCAAGGACCCGCACCGGCACGCCGACTGGCTCGCCGAGGTGCGGTACGCGGCCGGTGACCAGCTGTTCGTCAACGCCCGCGTGGACACGTTCTCCTACGGCGACGGCGATCCCGAGCGGGCCATCGAGCGGGCCGCGCTGTATGTCGCCGCGGGTGCCGACTGCGTCTATCCGATCGGCGCCCCGGTGGACGTACTGCCGTTGCTGCGGTCCGGGATCCAGGGGCCGCTCAATGTGTTCGGGCGGCTGGACGGCGAGGGCCCCTCGCCCACCGAACTCGGTGCACTCGGGGCCACTCGCGTCACGTTCGGGCCGGGGCTTCAGCGGAGGGCGGCCCGTCAGCTGCGGGAGATCGCCGACAGCCTTCGGCAATAGGGGTGTTCAGGACAGCCACTCGTTCAGGAGAGCGTGTTCAGGACAGCCACGCCTTCCACGTGGACGGGTGGCTGTCCACCCACTTCTTCGCCGCGTCCTCCGGCGTCAGCTTCTGGTCGGCGATCATCAGGGAGACCTGGTTCTGGTCCTCGGTCGTCCATTTGAACTTCTTGAGGAAGGCCGCCGCCTTGCCGCCGGACTTGGCGAAGTCCGTGTTGAGGTACTTCTGGAGCGGGGTGTGCGGATAGGCGCAGGCGACCTTCGCCGGGTCCGCGTCGCAGCCCTCCTTGTAGGCGGGCAGCTTCACCTCGGTCATCGGGACCTTCTCGAACAGCCACTGGGGGGCGTACCAGTAGGTCAGGAAGGGCTTCTTCTCCTTGGCGAACTGTTTCATCTGGGTGATCTGCGCGGCCTCCGAACCCGCGAACACCACCTGGTAGTCGAGGCCCAGGTTCTTCACCAGCGCCTTGTCGTTGGTGACGTAGGACGGGGAGCCGTCCATCAGCTGGCCCTTGCCGCCGCTCTCCGCGGTGCGCAGCCGGGAGGCGTACTTGTTGAGGTTCTTCCAGTTGGTGACGTCCGGGTGCTGCTTGGCGAAGTACGTCGGGACGTACCAGCCGATGTGCCCGGTCACGCCGAGTCCGCCGCCCGGCGTGATCGTCTTCTTGTCCTTGACGTAGCGCTGTTCCTGTTCGGGGTGGCCCCAGTCCTCCAGGATGGCGTCCACCCGGCCCTGGCTGAGCGCGTCCCAGGCGGGCACCTCGTCGACCTGGACGGTGTCGACGCGGTAGCCGAGCTTGTGTTCGAGGAGGTACTGGGCGACGGCCACGTTGGCCTGCGCGCCGACCCAGGACTGCACGGACAGGGTCAGGCTCTTGGCGCCCTGGGCGTTGGCGAAGGGCGAGGCCTGCTTGGTCATGTCGGCGGCACCGCAGCCGGTGAGCAGCACCAACGAGCTCATCGCGGCGATCGTACGGAGGCGCATGTCAGGCTCCCTTCCCCGTGCGGCGTTCCGTCGGCTGGGTGACCCGGTCGAGCATCAGGCCGAGGCAGACGATGGCGGCTCCCGCGACCAGTCCGGTCGCCAGGTCGCCCTGGGCCAGGCCGAAGACGGTGTCGTAGCCGAGCGCGCCGCCACCGACCAGACCGCCGATGACGACGACGGCGAGGACGAGGACCACGCCCTGGTTGACGGCGAGCAGCAACGCGGGCCGGGCGAGCGGGAGTTGGACCTGCCGCAGCTGCTGCCAGCTGGTCGCGCCGAGCGACTTGGAGGACTCCATCGCGGCCGGGTCGACCTGGCGCAGGCCCTGTGTGGTGATGCGGACGACGGCGGGCAGCGCGTAGACGACGGCCGCCGCGGCGGCGGGCGCTCGGCCCACGCCGAACAGCGCCACGACCGGGATGAGGTACACGAACTGCGGCATGGTCTGGAAGACGTCCAGGACGGGCCGGAGCAGCCGTTCGACGCGGTTGCTGCGGGCCGCCGCGACGGCGGTCGCGAAGCCCAGGACGAGGGTGACGGCGACGGCCGCGAGGACCTGCGACAGGGTGTCCAGCGCGGGTGTCCACACGCCGAGCACGCCGATCGCGGCCATGGCGAGGACCGCGGTGAGCGCGGTGCGCCAGGTGCCGATCAGCCAGGCCAGGGTGGCGACGATGAGCAGCACGGACCACCAGGGCAGCCCCTGGAGCCCGTCGCGGACCGGGTCGAGGACCCAGGTGGTGAAGTGGCCGGCCCAGTCGGCGGTGCCGCCGACGACGGGGACACCGGAGTAGAGGTGGGCGGTCATCCAGTCGACGGCCCGGTTGACGGGCTCGGCGATGTTCAGGGTCCAGGCGTCGGGCCAGTCGAGACGGCCCAGCAGCCGCCCGGCGACGGCCACGACGACGGTCCCGGCGAGGGCGTACGCCCATCCCGCGCGTCCCTGTCGCTCGGTGTCGTCCGCGGCGCCCGCCGCGCCCGCCGCGCCCGTCACCCGGTCCAGGACGACGGCCAGCAGCACGATCGGGATGCCGGCCGCGAGGGCGGCGCCCACGTCGACCGAGGCCAGGGCCTGGTAGACGCGGTCACCGAGGCCGGCGGCGCCGATCACGGAGGCGATGACGGCCATGGACAGCGCCATCATGATGGTCTGGTTGAGGCCGAGGAGGAGTTCCTTGCGGGCCAGCGGGATACGGGCGGTCAGCAGCCGCTGGCGGGCGGTGGTGCCGAGCGACTCCACGGCCTCCAGGACCTCCTTGTCCGCGCCCTGCAGGCCGAGGGCGGTGAGGCGGGCCATGGGCGGGGCGGCGTAGACGACGGTCGCGAGGACGGCGGCGGGCACGCCCATGCCGAAGACCAGGACCACCGGGAGGAGATAGGCGTAGGCGGGCATGACCTGCATGGTGTCCAGGACCGGGCGCAGGATCTTGTCCATGCGGCGGGACAGTCCGGCGGCGAGTCCCAGCAGGACGCCGACGACGACCGAGGCGAGCACGGCGACGACCATCAGGGCGAGCGTCTGCATGGTCGGGACCCACATGCCGAGCAGACCGCAGGCGAGGAACGCCGCCGCCGTGCCCAGGGCCAGCCGGACGCCGGCGACACGCCAGGCCACGAGGGCGCCGAGCGCGGTGACCCCGGCCCAGCCCGCGCCGAGCAGGACGAGGTACACGGCGTGTACGGAGATCACGACCGCGTTGCTGATGTAGCCGAAGAAGTAGAGGAACAGCGGGTGGCTGTCGCGGTTGTCGATGATCCAGTCGCTCGCGCTGCCCAGCGGCTTGGTGAGGTCGACGGTGAGGGCGGTCGGCCAACTGCCGCTGGCCCAGCGGGCGTTGGCGAGGGGGACGAGGACGGCGGCGGCGAGGGCGATGAGCAGGATCTTCTGGACGGCGCGGTGCTTGAGCAGTCCGGTGGGCAACGCGCGGGGCGCGGACGCGGTGACGGTGGCCATCAGACGGCCTCCTTGCGAAGCTCCGTTCCGGCAGCTCCCCCGCCCGGCTCGGTTCCGGCAGCTCCCCTGCCGAGCTCGGTTCCTGCGACCACGCCGAGCAGCCGCTCGTGGTCGACGACGCCGAGGCACCGTCCGTTCTCCACGACGCAGGCCGGCCGGCCGCTGCCCGCGACGACCTTGATCGCGTCGGCGACGACGGAGTCCGGGGCCAGTGCGCCCGGGTGGGTCGGTCCCGCGCAGTCGCCCGGCTTCATGGCCCGGCGGACCGTCATGACCTGTTCGCGCGGCACGTCCCGGACGAACTCGCGGACATAGCCGTCGGCCGGGGAACCGACGATCTCCTCCGGGGTGCCCAGCTGGACGACCTTGCCGTCGCGCATCAGGGCGATACGGTCACCGAGCTTCAGCGCCTCGCTCAGGTCATGGGTGATGAAGACCATCGTGCGGCCCTCCTCGCGGTGCAGGCGGACGACCTCCTCCTGCATGTCCCGCCGGATCAGCGGGTCGAGGGCACTGAAGGGCTCGTCGAAGAGGAGGACCTGCGGGTCCACCGCGAGCGCCCGTGCGAGGCCGACGCGCTGCTGCTGGCCGCCGGAGAGCTGGGAGGGCTTGCGCTGTTCCATGCCCTCCAGGCCCACCTTGGCAACGACCTCGGCGGCCCGGGCCCGGCGCTCGGCCTTGCCCATGCCCTGGACCTCCAGGCCGTACGCGACGTTGTCGAGGACCGTGCGGTGCGGGAGGAGGCCGAAGTGCTGGAAGACCATCGCGGCGCGGTGGCGGCGCAGTTCGCGCAGCTTGGCCTTGTCCATCGCGCGGACGTCCTCGCCGTCGATGCAGATGGTGCCGGCCGTCGGTTCGATCAGCCGGGTCAGACAGCGCACCAGCGTGGACTTGCCGGAGCCGGACAGGCCCATGACGACGAAGACCTCGCCCTTGCGGACGTCGAAGCTCACGTTGCGGACGGCCGCCGTGCAGCCCGTCTGCGCACGCAGGTCGGCGGGGTCGAGGGCGGACAGTTCGGCGTCCTCGGGAACACGGTCCGCCTTGGGGCCGAAGACCTTCCACAGGCCGTCGACGGAGAAGACCGCCTCGTCCGTCGTCGGCGGCTTCTCCATGGTCGCGGTCGTACTCATCACGCACCACCTCCCAGCAGGTCTACGGCTTTCTCACCGACCATGAGCACCCCGATCATGGGATTCACGGCGGTCATGGTCGGGAACACGGACGCGTCGGCGATGCGGATGCCGTCCAGGCCCCGGATCCTCAACTCGGGGTCCACCACGGCCAGTTCGTCGTCGGCGGCACCCATACGGCAGGTGCCCGCCGGGTGGTACACGGTGTGCGCGACCTTGCGGGCGTACTCGCTCAGCTCCTCGTCACCGGTGATGTCGGGGCCGGGGCACACCTCCCGCTTCAGCCAGCCGGCGAGCGGTTCGGTCCGCGCGATCTCGCGGGCGATCCTGATCCCGTCGACGAGGGTGCGGCCGTCGTAGTCGTCCTCGTCGGTGAAGTACCGGAAGTCGAGGGCGGGCTTCACCTCCGGGTCCGCGCTCGTGAGGTAGAGGCGGCCGCGGCTCTTGGGCTTGGGGATGTTCGGGGTCATCGAGACGCCGTACGCCGGGCGTTCGTACCCGAGACGTTCGGGGTTGTCCGTGAAGGGGACCTGGTAGAAGTGGAACATCAGGTCGGGGCCCGCGTGGTCCGGGTCGCGGCGCACGAACAGGCCCGCGTCGGAGTCCATCGCGGAGTTCTCGGGGATCGGGCCGTTCGTCTCCCAGACGATCACCGACTCGGGGTGGTCGAGGAGGTTCTCGCCGACGCCCGGCAAGTCGTGGACGACGGGTATGCCGAGGGCTTCGAGGTCCTCGCGGGGACCGATGCCGGAGTGGAGCAGCAGACGGGGCGAGTCGACGGCGCCCGCGCACAGCAGGACCTCGCGGCGGGCCCTGATCAGGCTCTCCTGGCCGTCCTTCGCCCGCACGTGCACGCCTTCGGCACGCGTGCCGTCCAACTGCAGCTTGTACGCCCAGGTCTCCAGCAGGATCGTGAGGTTGGGCCGCTCGTCCATCACCGGGTGCAGATACGCCACCGACGCCGAGGAGCGCTTGTTGTTCTCCGGGTGGTAGGCCAGGTCGAAGAAGCCGACGCCGTCGTCGAAGGGCTTCTTGTTGAAGCCCTCCACGCGGGGGACCTGGAGCGCTTTCTGGGCCGCGTCGACGAAGTCACGGGCGATGGCGTTCCGGTCCTTCTCGTCGACCGGGACGATGTTGTTCTTCAGCCGGGCGTAGTACGCCTCCATCGGCACCGCGCCCCAGCCCTTGGCGCCGGCCTCCTCCCACTCGTCCCAGTCGGACGGCAGCGGCTTGAAGGCGATCAGGGTGTTGTGGGAGGAGCAGCCGCCGAGGACCCGGGCGCGGCTGTGCCGGATGTGGGAGTTGCCGCGCGGCTGCTCGGTGGTCGGGTAGTCGTAGTCGAGTTCGCCGCCGAGCAGGCCCATCCAGCGGCGCAGGGTGAGGACGTCGTCCCTGCCGACGTCACTGGGGCCGCCCTCGATGACGGCGACGGTGACATCGGGGTTCTCGGTGAGGCGGGCTGCTATGACGGAGCCTGCCGTTCCACCTCCGACGACGACGTAGTCGTACTCCTGTTTGATCTCGGACATGGGGGTACTCCAGGGAGGTCTTGAGAGAGAGGAGAGGAGGGCGAGTGCGCTCAGCCTGCGAACCAGCGGACCGGCTTCGGCGCCAGGTTCTGGTAGACGTGCTTGCTCTCGCGGTACTCGGCGAGTCCGGCGGGACCGAGCTCGCGGCCCACTCCGCTCTTTCCGAAGCCGCCCCACTCCGCCTGCGGGAGGTAGGGGTGGAAGTCGTTGATCCAGACGGTGCCGTGGCGCAGCCGGCCCGCGACCCGGCGGGCGCGTCCGGCGTCGGCGGTCCAGACGGCACCGGCGAGGCCGTACTCGGTGTCGTTGGCGAGGGCGATCGCCTCGGCCTCGGTGCGGAAGGTCTCGACGGTGAGGACCGGCCCGAAGACCTCCTCCCGCACGACCCGCATCTCGCGGTGGCAGCGGTCGAGGACGGTCGGCTCGTAGAAGTAGCCGTCGGCGGGGCGCTCGGGCGACGGCGCGGGGCGCTGCCCCCCGGAGCGCAGCACCGCGCCCTCGGCGAGCGCGGAGGCGACGTAGGACTCGACCTTGGCGCGCTGCTGCTCGGAGACCAGCGGCCCGCACTCGACGCCGTCCTCGGTGCCGCGGCCGAGGCGGATCTTCGAGGCCCGGCGGGCGAGTTCGGCGACGAAGCGGTCCCGCACGGACTCCTCGACGATGAGGCGGCCGCCGGCGGAACAGACCTGGCCGCTGTGGATGAAGGCGGCGTTGAGGGCCTGGTCGACGGCGGTGTCGAAGCCCTCGGGGGTGGCGCAGGCGTCGGCGAAGACCACGTTGGGGTTCTTGCCGCCGAGTTCGAGGGCGACCTTCTTCACCGAGACGGCGGCCGCCTGCGCGACCTTGGTGCCGCTGACCAGGCCACCGGTGAAGGAGACCAGGTCGACGTCGGGGTGCTCGGCGAGCCGGGCGCCGACGGTGTGGCCGGGACCGGTCACGATATTGGCCACGCCTTCGGGCAGGCCGGCCTCGACGAGCAGCTCGATGAGCGCGATCGTCGTCATCGGGGTGATCTCGCTCGGCTTGACCACGAAGGTGTTGCCGGCCGCGAGCGCGGGGGCGATCTTCCAACTGGCCTGGAGGAGCGGGTAGTTCCAGGGGGTGATCAGCGCGCACACGCCGACGGGTTCGTGGACGACGACGCTGTGGATGTCGGTCGAGCCGGCGTCGACGACCCGGCCGGACGACTCACCGGCGGCCAGGTCGGCGAAGTAGCGGAAGGCGTCGGCGACACAGTCGATGTCGACCCGGCCCTCCTCCACCGTCTTGCCCGCGTCCCGGCTCTCCAGGAGGCCGAGTTCTTCGCGGTCGCGTACGAGAAGATCGGCGACGCGGCGCAGCAGCGCGGCACGTTCGGCGACGGGGGTGAGCGGCCAGGGGCCCTGTCCTGAGTCGAAGGCCTGGCGGGCGGCGGCGACCGCCAGATCGGTGTCCTTCTCGTCCCCCTCGGCGATCACGGCGAACGGCCGCGCGTCGGCGGGATCGAGGATCTCGCGGGTGGCTCCGGAGACGGCTGCGCGCCACTCGCCGCCCGCGTGGATGGTCTGCGGCTCCTGCCGCACGTGCTGTCCGGCCATGATCGGTGTTGCCTTCCGTTCCTGTTCGGTTCCCCTGTGTCACACGGGTGTCACTGACGGGGACCGTCGTCGCATTCCCCCGCGCCTCGATTGCATGCGCAACCGCTGGCCGAAAGTGGGCTGGCTCACTGAAAATGCAGGCAGAACAGGGCGAAAGGTATGGCAGGAGGTGTGGGCGGCGCCGGTTCAGTCGATCGACGCGGCGTCGCAGGCGTAGGGCGCGCAGAATCCGGAGAGCGCGGTGGTGAGGAGTTCCAGTTCGTCCTGGCCGCCGTCGCTCTCCGGGCCGTAGGCGGCGATCGCGTAGATGAAGCCGTCCTGGGCGACGAACCGCTCGTCGTAGACGTGCCAGGGGCCGATGTCCGGCTCGCCGCTGAGGGTGTCGGCCCGGTACTCCATACGTTCGCCGGTGAACCCGTCCTCCTCGACGGGCTGGAGGTCCAGCTTCTCGAAACCGTCCGGCTTGGGGGTGTCGGCGGAGAGGTACAGCTTGAAGGACGCCTCGGGGGACTCCTCCGCGACCTGGTACACCTGCAGCCGGCGTTTGCCGTCCGTGCTGCGGTAGTTGACCACGTCGATGCCGTACTTGGAGGCGACGCTGGTGCGCGACCAGCCCTCGGGCCGTGCGATACGGAAGCCCTCCTTGTCCTCGTACAGCTCGTACCCGGCGGGGAGTTCGGGCGCCGAGGCGAGCGGGGACGCCGTGTCCTCGGTCGGCGAGGGGGTCGGCGACCCGGAGGGACCGCTCTGCTGCGAGACGACCCCGGTGGGGGACGGGCTCGGCCCGGCCTTGTCGTCGTTCTGGCCGCCGCCGACGACGTGGGTCAGCACCAGGGTCACGGCGACCCCGACGGCGGCGACACCGACGAGCGCGGACCACAGGAGCCTGCGGTTCGTCCCGGCGGGCGGCTCGGGGACGGCCGGCTGACCTCCGGTCGACCAGGCGGACCCCGACCACTCGGGCGACGGGACGGATCCGCCGCCGATCTGCTCGACGGAGGACCAGCCGCCGCCGGGGGCGGTGGGAGCGTCGGGAGTACTGGGCCCGTGCCAGGTACTGCCGTCACCGGCACCGGGCCAACTCGCGGGCGGCGAAGGGACGGTGGACGCCGACGGCTCCGCGGAGCCGGACCCCGCGGCCGTGTCAGGACCCGCCCCCGCCCGGTCGGACCCGGCCGCCGGCGGCCACACGGGCGCGGCCGGTCCCGCAGAAGGCGCGGCGTCGGCCGACGGCACCGCGTCCGGCCGGGCCGGGGGCGGCGGAGTGACCGGACCGGTCGCGGCCCGGCTCCCGTCACCCTCCTCCCACCGCTGCGTCTCCTCGTTCCAGTACCGCACGCCCCCGCTCATGGCGTCCCCTTCCCACTCACCGCGTCCCCCGTTCACGCCCGTGCCGTGCGGGCCGGCTCACCGTGTCCCGCACAGAGGGCACCGTACGCCTGCGCTCACAACCCCAGCAGCCCGGCCACCGCAGCCGCCGACGCGACCAGGCCGACCAGCGCCTGCGAGTCGTCCAGCAGCGCCCGCAGGCGTTCCCGGCGGGTCGGTCCTGCCTGCCCTGTCGTGACGATCTCCTCCTCCGTCTCGGCCAGCGCGGTGTCCAGCGCGGCCGTCTCGTCGGTGGCCCTGAGGCGCGTGAGGTCCTCGCGCAGTTCCCGTACGGCGGTCAGGAGCGCCTCGGCGGCCTCGTCCCGCCCGGGCGCCGTGCCGTGGTGGCTCTCGGCGTGCGCGTGGCTGCCGATCGCGAAGGTGCTGCCGTGGACACCGCCGCTGATGCTGACGCCTGGTTCATCCGTTGCCATGGGCGCTGGTTCCCTTCTGCGAGGCGGTGGTGGAGAACGCGGTGGCGTGGGTGCCCGCCGCGAACGTGCTGCCGTGGACACCGCCCTCGACGTGCACGCCGTTGTTGATGTTCA
Organism: Streptomyces sp. NPDC058307; assembly: GCF_042880295.1. Classification (NCBI taxonomy): domain Bacteria; kingdom Bacillati; phylum Actinomycetota; class Actinomycetes; order Kitasatosporales; family Streptomycetaceae; genus Streptomyces; species Streptomyces sp. NPDC058307. The sequence goes on along the minus strand of NZ_JBHVYZ010000009.1, from coordinate 50,811 downwards.
CGATCTTCTGGACGAACTCGCCGGTCTCGTAACCGGATTCGGCCAGCGCGCTCAGCACGCCGTGCGCGATGCGGTCCTGCACGCTCCTGAGGTAGCGGTAGGCGTCCATCTCCTGGAAGCGGGACCCCTCGTCCATCGAGCCGAGCTCGCGCACCGACAGCGCCGGGCCGTCGGGCAGCGCGCCCGCGTAGCCGCCGGTCAGCAGCTTCCACGCGTAGGCCACGCCCCGGCCGAGGGTGACGAGGGAGCGGGCCGCGGAGCCCGGCACCCGGGCGACCGCCCAGGCCGCCTTGCCGAGCGCGTTGTTGTGCCGGTAGGTGTGGGCCGTGCGGTCGGCGTCCTTGAAGTCCTCGCGCACCGGCAGCAGCACATGCGGGGCGATCTCCAGCATGAGCATGCGGCCCTGGGTGTGGACGCGCACGAAGACCGTGACGACCAGTTCCTCCTCCCAGCCGCCGACCCGGATCCGCAGGAAGTGCCGTCGCTTCTCGGCGCCCTCCTCGACCGCGCGCGCCCGGTGGTCCTCGAAGGCCTGCGGGTGGTACGGCGCCTCCTCGCGCCGGCGCAGCCCCTCCGCGGGCAGGAACACGCACTCGTCGATCTCCAGCCAGCGCAGCCGGTCGCGGACCGTGTGCCCGGCGAACTCGGAGGGCAGCCGCAGCTGTTCGAGCAGCGGACGGATCTTCTCCAGGACGGCGCGGTTGTTCAGCGGCAGCTGTTCCTTCTTCGTCGCGTCGGGCCTGAGCTCGACGGCGAGAACCCAGGTCTCGTAGGCGAACCCGGCGCCGCAGAAGGGACGCTTCTCGTGGTACATGACCAGCGGCGCGTGCTGCTCGGTCCGGATGCGCCGCTTCAGCCGCTGGAACCGCTGCCCCTCGGCGCGCTCGGCGGGGTCGCCGGCCGCGTCCGGGAAGCGCTGCGGGGACAGTTCGGCGCCGACCGCCCTGGCGAACTGGCCGCGCTGCGCGGCCACGCACACCGCGATCAGCGCGAAGACGACGATCAGCAGCCAGGCCTGCAGCGGACCGATCAGCCCGCTCACCCCGTCGACGTTCGGGAACAGCAGGTCGGACAGGCCGGAGGAGGAGCCGCTGTAGGAGCCGTACGAATCGCCGTAGCCGTACGAGCCGCCGAAGGACCCCGAGCCGCCGTAGGACGACGAGTCGTCCTCGCCTCCGCCGAACGCGACGACGAGGGCCAGGATCAGGAAGATCGCGAAGAACAGGCGCCCCCACCAGCGCATGACGAAGGCCGGCAGCCACCGGTACAGCGGCGGGTTCGCGCCCTTGCCCCGGACCCACGAGGCGGCCGCGAGCAGCAGGCTGGGGACGAGGAACCCGAACAGCAGTCCGCCGGTCAGCGGCACCCCGATCACCCACAGGCCCAGGATCAGCCCGGCCCACAGCAGCTCCTGGCGCCGGGCCCGCAGGGCGTGCGCGAGCACCCGGGCCGCGTCGAGGCCGAGCGAGGGCGCCACGATCCGCTGTTCGTTCAGGTGGAGCTGCTCGATGACCCGGTCCCGGTAACCGGAATCCAGATAGGTGCCCGCGCACAGCAGCCGGGTCGCCTCACTGGCGTGCGGCGGGGTGGCGGGGCCCGGTGGAGCCGACTGCGGCTGCCGAGGCACAGATGTAGTAGTCACGCGACTCCCCCGATGCGTGCAAAGGCCTTGCTCACGTCCGTTGTTGACAAACCATCAGCATAGGGGTGCGGGTGGGGTCAGGAAACCGGAATGTCAGGATGGTGGACGCCTCCACAATCCTTTGACTACAGTCAAAGATTATGGATCCGGTGTCGGCACAGCACGTGGCGGAGTTCCGCCGGTTCAACCGCTACTTCACCCGCCGTATCGGCGCCCTGGACGACCACTACCTCGGCCAGGACCGCCCGCTCGGCGAGGCGCGGCTGCTGTTCGAGATCGGCGAGGGCGTCTCGCTGCGCGAGCTCAGGACCCGGCTCGGCCTCGACGCCGGGTATCTGAGCCGGATGGCGAAAACCCTCCAGGCGCAGGACCTGGTCCGGATCAGCGTCCACCCGGACGACAGCCGGCTGCGCATGATCGAGCTGACCCGCGCCGGACGGACCGAGCTCAAGGAGCAGAACCGCCGGGCCGACGCCCTCGCCGCCGGCCTGCTCGACGGACTCACCAGGGCCCAGCGCGAGCAACTCACCGACGCGATGAGCACCGCACAGCGCCTGCTGCGGCTGGCCGCGATCACCGTGGCCCCGGTCGACGGCGCCGCCCCCGACGCCCGCGCCTGTCTGGACGCCTACGCCGCCGACATCGACGCCCGCTTCCCGGAGGGCTTCGACCCGTCCGACCTGGTGGGTCCCGAGGAGGTCTCGGGGGAGGCGGGCGCGTTCTTCGTGGCGTACGAGGAGTGCCGCCCCGTGGGCTGCGGCGCACTGCGCCGACTGGAGCCGCGCATCGGCGAGCTCCGCCATGTGTGGGTGCACCCGGACGCCCGCCGCCTGGGCCTGGCCCGCCGGATCCTCAGCGCCCTGGAGACGGAGGCCGCCGCCCGCGGCCTCACCGTCCTGCGGCTCGACACCCACGCCTCGCTCACCGAGGCGCAGGCGATGTACCGGTCGTGCGGCTACAGGGAGATCCCGCCCTACACCGAGCACGTCTACGGCGACCACTGGTTCGAGAAGCGGCTGTCCGGCCCGGTGAGCTGACCGTCCGACCACTGCGCGAGCAGTTCCCGCACCGTCCGCCGCAGCCACGCGTGCGCCGGGTCGGCCTCGTGCCGCGGATGCCAGGCCAGCCCCAGCCTCAGCGGCGGCAGGCGCAGCGGCACCTCGAAGGTGACCAGGTCGAGGGCGGCCGCGAGCGGCAGCGCCCAGGAGTTGGTCAGGCCGACGAGGTCGGTGTCCCGGATCACGAACAGGGAGGACGGGTAGGTCCCGACCACGCCCGCGACCCGGCGCTCCAGGCCGAGTTCGGCGAGCGCCTCGTCGACCGGCCCGTGCAGCCTGCCCCGCCGGGACACGATCAGGTGACCGGCCTCCGTCGCGAACCGCTCCGCCGTCAACTCCCCTTCCACCAAAGGGTGTCCGGCCCGCACGACCCCCATCATGCGGTCCTCGGGGAGCGTTGGGAGCGTCTCCACGTACACCTCGGGAGCCGCGGGGCCCACGGCTCCGAGGTCCGGCCCGGGGAGCAGGTCCGCGTCCTGGCCGGGCCGGGCCCCGCCCCTCGTACGTACGCGCGGTGCGGGACCACGGGCCGGGCGGTGGGGGCGAGTTGTGCGGCCGGGGTGACGCCGTGCCGGGGTCGGGAGCGGGGTCGGCGTGCGGGGTCCCGGTGGGCCGGCAGATGCGGGTCCGCGCATTCGAGGATTCGGTCACGCCCCGCCCGGCACCGCCCGCCCTGTCTGCCGCGGTGAACGGATCGGCTCCTGCCAGGGCCGCTCAGTGGCACTCCGTGTCTGCCGGGCAGAAGGAGGCCAGCGCCCTGGTGAGCGGCTCGCGCACCAGGGCGGGGGTGAGAGCGGCGGGTCCGGTCGCTCGGATCGCGTACAGCGTCCCGTCGGCGGCCTGGAAGCGGTGGTCGACGACCTGACGGGCGCCGAGGTCGGTGTCGTCGTAGCGGTAGACGAGTTCGGCCCAGGTGGTGCCGGAGGCGCGGTCGAGGACCTGGTAGCCGCGCTGGCGGACGAAGCCGTAGCCGGGGTCGTTCTCGGCCAGGTCGAGGGACTGGGCCGGGGTGTCCTCCGCGATCCGGAAGACCTGGAGGCGGCGGCCGTCGGCGGGGGCGTCGTAGACGACGACCGGAGCGGACCGGCCCTGCTTCTCGGTGCGGGTCCAGCCCCGCGGGACGTCGACGGTGTAGCCGACGGGGTCCTGGACGCGGCGGTATCCCGAGGCGGTGGAGGCGGACGGGGACGGGGATGTGGACTTGGGTGCCTTGGGTGCCTTGACGCTCGGCGCGGGTCCTGCGCCCGGGCGGGTAGCGGAGCCGAGGGAGGTGTCCCGCAGGAGCAGCCAGACACCGGCGCCGACCGCGACCCCGACCAGGACGGCCACCGCGAGGGCGGCGAGCACCCGCCGGACCCGATGGGGCGCGGGCGCAGGGCCCGTGGGAGCCGGTGCCGGCGGGGTCCAGGGCGGGACCGGCGAGGCCTGTGTCCGGGCCGCCGCCCAGGGCGGTGCCAACGAGGTGTGTGTCTCGGCGGAGGCCCACGGCGGAGCGGTCGCCCCCGTCTCCCCCGAGTTCCAGGGCGACCGGCCGCTCTCCTCGCTCGGCTCGTGTCCCGCTCCGGAACCGGAGCTGTAGCCGTTCCAGCCATTCATCGCGTACCCCCCGCATCACCCCACCGGGTAAGGGTTCGACCGTAGGGCGAAAAACAGCCACGGGCCCTGTTCCGGAAGGAACCGGAACAGGGCCCGTGCAGGCTCGTGACAGAGTCGTCGAGAAGACCCGGCCGCCGAGGGACGCCGGGGGCCGGGGAGGGCTCAGAGGAGGCCGAGCGCGCGGACCGCCTCGCGCTCCTCCTCCAGCTCCTTCACCGACGCGTCGATGCGGGCGCGGGAGAACTCGTTGATGTCCAGGCCCTGGACGATCTCGTACTGCCCGTCCTTCGTGGTGACCGGGAACGAGGAGATCAGGCCCTGCGGGACGCCGTAGGAGCCGTCCGACGGGATGCCCATGGAGGTCCAGTCGCCGTCCGCGGTGCCGTTGACCCAGGTGTACACGTGGTCGATGGCGGCGTTGGCGGCCGACGCGGCGGAGGACGCGCCACGGGCCTCGATGATCGCGGCGCCGCGCTTGGCGACGGTCGGGATGAAGTCCTCGGCCAGCCACTTCTCGTCGTTGACGGTCTCGGCGGCGTTCTTGCCGGCGACCGTGGCGTGGAAGATGTCCGGGTACTGGGTGGCCGAGTGGTTGCCCCAGATGGTCAGGCGCTTGATGTCGGCGACCGTGGTGCCCGTCTTCTTCGCGAGCTGGGTCAGCGCGCGGTTGTGGTCCAGGCGGGTCATCGCGGTGAAGCGCTCGGCCGGTACGTCCGGGGCCGCGGCCTGGGCGATCAGCGCGTTGGTGTTGGCCGGGTTGCCGACGACCAGGATCTTCACGTCGTCCGCGGCGTGGTCGTTGATGGCCTTGCCCTGCGGCTTGAAGATGCCGCCGTTGGCCTCCAGGAGGTCACCGCGCTCCATGCCCTTGGTGCGGGGGCGGGCGCCGACGAGCAGACCGACGTTGGTGCCGTCGAAGGCGACGTTCGGGTCGTCCGTGATGTCGATGCCCTGGAGCAGCGGGAAGGCGCAGTCGTCGAGCTCCATCGCGGTGCCCTCGGCGGCCTTGAGCGCCGGGGTGATCTCCAGGAGGCGGAGCTTGACCGGCACGTCCGCGCCGAGCAGCTGGCCGGAGGCGATGCGGAAGAGCAGGGCGTAACCGATCTGGCCGGCCGCGCCGGTGACGGTGACGTTCACGGGAGTGCGGGTCATGGCGTTCTCCGTATGACAGCTGGCGGTGGGGCGTCCCTGCCCCGGACGTTTGATCGATCTCTCGGCGTCAAGAGATCTCCGCGGTCAGGCTATCGCGCATCCGGGACCCCGGACGTCCGGCCCCGTGTGGCCCACCCCACAAACCGCCGCCCCGACAGAGAGGCGGCCGCCCGTCCGGGAGAGGGGGACGGAGGCGGCCGCCGTATGGGGGTACCGTTTCCGGACTCCCGTGGGGGTACGGTTCGCGTGCCCCGGATTCACGAGCCCATGCACACCTCGCGAGGATTCACCCACCCAGAGGCACGCGGGTGTGTCCCTGGGCGCTCGCTCAGCCGGTGCACCCCCGCTGTCCGGAAGCCAGCGTCACGCACGCCTTCGCCTCACCCGCGTCCTTCACGGCGACCATCGGCGTGTAGGCGATCGTGTCCCCGGCCTCCGTGATGCTCCCGCTCCGCTGGGTCAGCCTGCCCGCGCTCACCTCGACCTTGTCCCCCTGGCCGGCCTGGGTGACCCGCCCCCAGGCGGCCCCGCAGACCTTGCTGTAGCGCACCTCGACCACGGTCGCCCCCACCGTCGCGGTCTTGGCGGTGGTCACCAGGTCCCCGCTGCACCCCATGGCCTCGGCGTCCTTGCCGGTGCATCCCTGACCACTGCACTTCACCCCGGCGGGCAGCGAGACGCTCGCGCTGGCGGACGGCGACGGCGACTTCTCGCCCTGGTTCTTCTTGTCCCCGCCCGGGTCGGTCAGGAAGTACACGGCGGCGACCACGACCAGCACGCCGACGACCCCGGCGAGGAATATCGTCAGCCGCCGCTTGCCGCCGCCGGAACCACCGGAACCACCGGGGCCACCGGAACCAGTGGAGGCGCTGGAGGCACCCGAGCCGCCGGAGAGCCGGTCCCCGGGACGCGCGTCCTGCGGCTCGCCGTACGGCCCCGGTGTCGCAGGTGTGCCCGAAGTCCCCGGCGCCACCGGCGCCCCCGGCGTCCATCCCGGACCGTCCGAGGAGGCCGGTGCGGCCGGTGCGGCCGGCGCCGTACGCCCCGTCGCCTGCGACGGCCCCTGGTAGCCGGCCATTCCCCAGGAGTTGCTCCCCGAGGACGCGGCGCGCCGGGCCTCGGCGCTGTCGGTCTCCGAGGACATCGGCTGGGGCGGCACCGTGGGGGCGACCCCGGCCGGTCCCGCGACCCCCGGCGTCGCCGTCGCGCTGCCGCTTCTGCGGGCCGTCCTGGCACCCTTGGCGCCCTTGGCGTTCGCGGGCGGCGCCCCGAACTCGCCGAGCGCGGCCCGCGCCTGGGAGATCCGGATGGCCTCCATGGTCATGTCGTGGCGCATCTCCGAACGGCTCCAGGCGCGTTCGGCGAGCTCCCACATCGTGGTCAGGTGAATGGGATTGGTGCCGGTGACCTCGGCCAGGGCCACGATCGCGCCCTTCGGCGCGAGCAGCCGGCCGTTGAGATACCGGTCCCAGGACGTCTTGCTGTAACCCGTGCGGTCGGCGACGGCCGCGATGCTCAGGCCGCTGCGGTCCACGAGCCGCCGCAGCTGGCTCGCGAACTCCCTGACCTGCGGATCCAGTTCATCCGGCAAGGCCCTCCAACGAGGCATTGCTCCCCCTCTTTTCCCCCGGTCGGTGCTGGCTGTTCCCCGCTCTTCCCCCTGCCCCAAGGATCTCAGCTCCGGGGGCGGGGGCGCACGGGAGCATCCGCAAGTTCGACACGTTAGCCGCGCTGTCGAACAGCTCCGTATCAAATGCGCAAACTTGTCGATACATCATCACAGGTGGAACACACCGGAAATAACGGCCGCCACGGAAGTCTCCGGATCACCCGGACGCAACGGCACCGGCCACCCCGAGCAGCAGGACCAGGACGAGCAGCAGCGCGGCGGCCGGCAGCAGACGGTTCATGCCGCTCGCGCGCTCGCCCGGAGGCTCGTCCCACCACGGCAGCGTGGGCTCGTCCTCGTACTGTTCCCCTGTCCCGCCCTGCTCCCCCTCGGCGGTCCGCGCGGGCGTCGCCGGGCGGGGCCAGGCCTGGACCGCCAGTTCCCAGCGCACATCGAAGCGCTGGGCGTCGGTGGTGTCGAGGCCCGCGATCCGGCACAGGGCGGCGACGGCCTGACGGGGCGGGGGCTGGGTGGCGTTGAGATAGCGGTGCCAGGAGGACTTGCTGTACGCGGTGCGGGCGCCGAGCGCGACGAGGCTGAGCCCCGTGCGGTCCTTGAGCTGCCTGAGCTGCTCCACGAAGTGCCGCGCCTCCGGCGGCAGATCGTCGGGCAGCGCCTGCCAGCCACTCATCGCCCACCTCCGCGGCGTCCTCACCTGCTTCCAGGCAATTGACGACGTCAGGGGGCTGAACGGTTCCTTGCCGACGGGCGGCTGTGGCACGTCACGCACACCGTGCCGGAACCGTCACCGCTGTGCCACAGCGAACGGACAGCGGTTGAACAGGCTGTCCGGGGCGCGGGAGGCTGGAGCGTGACGACGGCCCGTCCCTCATCGGGGGTGGGGGCGGACCGCCGTCCTGCCCGCGCCGGATCAGCTGCTGCTGACCGTGAAGTGCAGGGTGTCCTTGAGGAAGGGGATCTCCAGCCACGGGTGCGGCTGCACCATCATCGCCAGCAGGACGATCGCGGCGCCCAGCACGCCGTAGGTGGCGATGTCGGTGAACCGGGAGCGGACCGCGAGCATGCCGACGTCCGGCAACAGCCAGCGCAGCACGGCACCGGCCAGCAGGGCGACACCGATGAGCAGCGTGCCGAGGCGGAACCGGTCGAGAGCGGTCAGCAGCAGCCCGAGGCCCACCACGGCCAGCACGGCGAGCACCGGCCACTGCCGGGCGGGCGCCGGAGCGTCCCGCGGCGCGGCGCGGCCACCGCCCTCGGGCTGCGCGGTGTCCCTGGTGAACAGCGGAAACCGCCGTGTCACCCGCCGCGGCCGCCCGTCGGCATCGGGTGCGCTGATCGGATCCCGTACGACGAGCTCGTCCTGCTCCGTGGAATCCGGCACCGCGTCCGACGGCACTTCGGCACGTCCGGTGTCCCGAGCGCTGTCCTCGTCGGTAGCACGGACCGGCTCGCCGGCCTCGACCGACGCCACGCCGGTCTCCTGGGAGCCGGGACCTGTCGAACCCGACTCCCGCGCCGCGGTCGCCCCCGCCGCCGCTCCCCGCTCCTCGGGGCCGTGGGGCTCAGGCGACACTGCGCTCCGCCGCCTCGACCACGTTGACGAGCAGCTGGGCACGGGTCATCGGGCCGACGCCGCCGGGGTTCGGGGAGATGAAGCCGGCGACCTCGGCGACGCCGGGGTGGACGTCGCCGACGATCCTGCCCTCGGCGTTGCGGGAGACGCCGACGTCGAGGACGGCGGCGCCCGGCTTCACGTCCTCGGGCCGGATCAGGTGGGCGGAACCGGCGGCGGCGACGATGATGTCCGCGCGCTTGAGGTGCGCGGACAGGTCGCGGGTGCCGGTGTGGCACTGGGTCACGGTCGCGTTCTCGCTGCGCCGGGTGAGCAGCAGCGGCATCGGGCGGCCGATCGTCACGCCGCGGCCGACGACCACGACCTCCGCGCCCTTGATCTCGACGCCGTAGCGACGGAGCAGGGTGAGGACGCCGTTGGGGGTGCAGGGCAGGGGCGCCGGCTCGTTGAGGACGAGGCGGCCGAGGTTCATCGGGTGCAGCCCGTCCGCGTCCTTGTCCGGGTCCATGAGTTCCAGGATGCGGTTCTCGTCGATGCCCTTGGGCAGCGGCAGCTGGACGATGTAACCGGTGCACTCCGGGTCGTCGTTCAGCTCGCGGACGACCGCCTCGATCTCCTCCTGGGTGGCGGTCTCGGGCAGTTCACGCTGGATGGAGGCGATGCCGACCTGCGCGCAGTCGCGGTGCTTGCCGGCGACGTACTTCTGGCTGCCGGGATCGCTCCCGACGAGGATCGTGCCGAGGCCGGGCGTGACGCCCTTCTCCTTCAGCGCCGCCACGCGGGCGGTCAGATCGGACTTGATCGCGGCTGCGGTGGCCTTGCCATCGAGAATCTGGGCGGTCATGACCCCATCCTCCCGGATGACGGGGCCCTGGTTCCAATCCGGGTCCCGCCATCGCCCCGTCCAAGATCGACGAGGTTGCACTTGCACAACACATATCGAATGAGGGTGGACAACAACACACCTGCCTAGAACGATGTCTGGCGCAGTATCGCGGTTGATGTTCGGGGGGCAAACCGCTCAGACCGTGACGTTCCTCCGCGCAGTCCGCATCGTCCCCAGCAGGCCAACGGAGGATCGCCATGAGTTTCGGCTCGCCCAACAACCCTTACGAAAAGCCGCAGAATCCGCAGGACCCCCAGCAGCCGCCGCAGCAGCCCGGTTACGGCTACCCCCAGCAGCAGCCGCAGCAGCCTGGTTACGGCTATCCCCAGCAGGCCCCTCCGGGTGTGCCGCCGCAGCAGGGATACCCGCAGCAGCAGGGCTATCCGCAGCAGCCCGGCTACGGCTACCCGCAGGCGCCGCAGGTCCCCGCCTCCGCCTACGGCTACCCGCAGCAGCCGGGTTACGGCGCCCAGCCCCCGTACGCGAACTGGGGCCAGCGCTTCCTGGGCACCCTGGTCGACATGCTCGTGTTCGCGGTTCCGTACATCCTCGTCATCGTCGGCGCCAACGCCAAGACGGCGATCCTGTCGGTGATCGGCGGTCTCGCGCTCCTCGGTCTCGCGATCTACCAGCTGATCATCGAGGGCAAGAACGGCCAGACGCTCGGCAAGAAGGCGCTCGGCATCCGTCTGGTGCGGGAGAGCGACGGGCAGCCCCTCGGCGTCGGCATGGCCTTCGTCCGCCGCCTCGCGCACTTCCTGGACAGCCTCGCGTGCTACCTCGGCTGGCTGTGGCCGGCCTGGGACGCCAAGCGTCAGACCTTCGCCGACAAGGTCTGCTCGTCCATCGTCATCCGCACGAACTGAGTTCTCCCCCGTTCTCCCCGTACTTTCCCCGGGGCCGTGTCACGTCGTGACACGGCCCCGGGGCGTTCCCTCGTATGCCGGACGCTCCCCGGCGCCGGACGATAGCCTCTCCCCGTCAACTTGCGTGCCCTGAGAGCACGTTGTGAAAGAAGAGGCAGGTCGGGGGCGCGTGACAGACATACCGGCGGCCGGTGGCACCGCGCTGCGGCAGGCGGGCGCGGTTCCGCTGCTGCCCGCCGATCCCCGGCGAATCGGACCCTACGTCCCGCTCGGGCTGCTCGGCAGCGGCGGCATGGGCCGGGTCTATCTGGCCCGGCGCGCCGACGACGCCCCGGGGCTCGCCGCCGTGAAGGTGATCCGGCCCGAGTACGCCGACGGCCCGGACTTCCGGCGGCGGTTCGAGCGGGAGGCCGCCGTGCACGGGCGGGTGCGCACCCCGCGCGCGCCGCACCTGCTCGGCACCGGGTTCGACGACGCGCTGCTGTGGATGGCCACCGAGTACCTGCCCGGACTCAACCTCGCCGAGGCCGTCCGCGAGTGCGGGCTGCCGGAGCCGGCCGGGGTCTGGCGGCTGGTGGCGGAACTCGGGGAGGCCCTGTCGGCGCTGACCGCCGCCGGGATCGTGCACCGGGACCTCAAGCCGTCCAACGTGATCCTGTCGCCCCGGGGCGCGCACGTCATCGACTTCGGCATCTCCCGCGCGGCCGACAGCAGCGCGATCACCACGACCGGCAACCGGGTCGGCACGGCCGCCTACATGGCGCCCGAGTATCTGCGCGAGGGCCGCTGCGACGCCGCCTCCGACGTCTTCTCCCTCGGCTGCACCCTCGTCTACGCCGCCACCGGGCACGCCCCCTTCGGCGACGGGACCGGCGTGGACGTCATGCACCGGGTCGCCTTCGAGGCACCCGACACCGAGATCATGGCCGAACTCGCGCAGCGGGACCCGGCGTTGGCCACGCTGCTGTCCGCCTGCCTGGCCAAGGACCCCGCCGGGCGCCCCGACCCGCGACAGCTGATCGACGCGGCCACGGCCGCCGGGCACGGCCGCGCGTCCGACTGGCACGAGCCCCTGGCCGCCCGGCTCCGCGACCGACAGCAGGGGTGCGCGGTGCTGGAGGGCATGCCCGTCCGGCAGTCCCCCCACTTCCGTACGCCCACGGAGCCGGTGCTCTCACCGGTCCCCGCCCCGGCCACCGGTTCCGGTAAGCGGCGCAGGCCCCTCCTGGCCGCCGTCGCGGGCATCGCCGTCGGGGCCGTGGCCGTCGGCGCCTTCCTGCTCACCCGCCCGGGCCTCGACTCCCCGGCCGCCGCCGCCCCGACGGGCTCCGCCGGCGTCACCGCCTCCGCCGCACCGACTTCGTCCCGGCCCAGCTCCTCCCCTTCACCCTCCGGCACGAGCGGGAGCGGGAAGAAGAAGGACGAGAGCAGGGAACAGCAGGCCGCCGCCGAGAAGAGCAGCGCGCCCGACAGCACACCCTCCGCGACCGCCACATCCGACGGGGGCGGCGCAGGTGCGGGCGGCCGCACCGGAACCCCCACGCCCACCGCCACCGTCACCAAGACGGCCGCGCCCCCGGCCACCCCCGCCTGGATCTCCGGCTGCACCTACTACACCGGCACCGAACTCACCGAGTACGGCGACAAGGGCCAGCGGGTCGTGCAGGTGCAGTGCATGCTCACCAAGCGCGGCTACAGCGTGGGCGGTTCGGGCGTGGACGGCGAGTTCGGCAAGGACACCCGGTCCGCGGTCAAGCAGTTCCAGAGCGCGAAGGGGCTGGAGGTGGACGGGCAGGTGGGGCCCAACACGTGGGCGGCGCTACGCAGTTCGACGTAGCGCCGCCAGGTGGGTCTTTCTTCCGTCAGTGGAAGAAGTGCCGCGTCCCCGTGAAGTACATCGTGACGCCGGCCTTCTTCGCGGCCTCGACGACGAGTTCGTCGCGGACCGAGCCGCCCGGCTGGACGACCGCCTTCACACCGGCCTCCAGGAGGACCTCCAGGCCGTCCGGGAACGGGAAGAAGGCGTCCGAGGCCGCGTACGAGCCCTGCGCGCGCTCGGCACCGGCCCGCTCGACGGCCAGCTTCGCGGAGTCAACGCGGTTGACCTGGCCCATCCCGACGCCCACCGACGCGCCGTCCTTGGCGAGCAGGATGGCGTTGGACTTGACGGCCCGGCAGGCCCGCCAGGCGAAGGCGAGCTCGCCGAGCTCGTCCGCGCTCAGGGCCTCGCCGGTCGCCAGCGTCCAGTTCGCCGGGTCGTCGCCCTCGGCCTGGAGGCGGTCGGTGACCTGGAGGAGCGCGCCGCCGTCGATCGGCTTGACCTCGGCGGGGTGCGCGGGCGCGGCCGGGGCCTTCAGGACGCGGATGTTCTTCTTCTTGGCGAGGGCTTCGAGGGCGCCGTCCTCGTAGTCGGGCGCGACGATGACCTCGGTGAAGATCTCGGCGACCTGCTCCGCCATCTCCTTGCTGACCGGCCGGTTGACGGCGATGACGCCGCCGAAGGCCGACAGCGGGTCACACGCGTGTGCCTTGCGGTGCGCCTCGGCGACGTCCGCGCCGATCGCGATGCCGCAGGGGTTGGCGTGCTTGATGATCGCGACGGCCGGCTCGGTGTGGTCGTACGCGGCACGGCGGGCGGCGTCCGTGTCCGTGTAGTTGTTGTACGACATCTCCTTGCCGTGCAGCTGCTCGGCCTCCGCGAGGCCCACGCCCGTGCCGTCGACGTAGAGCGCGGCGGGCTGGTGCGGGTTCTCGCCGTAGCGCAGGGTGCTGCGGCGCTCCAGGGTGGCGCCGAGGAAGTCGGGGAAGAGCGACTCGTCGGCGGGGGCGTAGGAGCTGGCGAACCAGCTCGCCACCGCGATGTCGTACTCGGCGGTGTGCCGGAAGGCCTCGGCGGCGAGCCGCTTGCGGGTGGCGAGGTCGAAGCCGCCGTCCTTGACCGCGGCGAGGACGTCCGCGTACCGCTGGGGGCTGGTGACGACGGCGACCGAGGGGTGGTTCTTCGCGGCGGCGCGCACCATGGACGGGCCGCCGATGTCGATCTGCTCGACGCACTCGTCGGGGCTCGCACCGGAGGCGACGGTCTCACGGAACGGGTAGAGGTTCACGACGACGAGGTCGAACGGCTCGACGCCCAGCTCCGCGAGCTGCTCGCGGTGGCTCTCCAGCCGCAGGTCGGCGAGGATGCCGGCGTGCACGCGCGGGTGCAGGGTCTTGACGCGGCCGTCCAGGCACTCGGGGAAGCCGGTGAGCTCCTCGACCTTGGTGACGGGGACGCCGGCGGCGGCGATACGGCCCGCGGTGGACCCGGTGGAGACGAGCTCGACACCGGCCTCGTGCAGTCCGCGGGCCAGCTCTTCGAGGCCGGTCTTGTCGTAGACGCTGACGAGCGCGCGACGGATGGCCCGCTTGCCGCTCTCGATGCTCTCGGCGGTCACTGGATAACTACCTTTCGTCCCTCAATGCGATAGCCGTTGCGGGCGAGCTGCCCCACGACCTCGACGAGCAGCCTTCGCTCGACTTCCTTGATGCGCTCGTGCAGAGCGCTCTCGTCGTCCTCGTCCCGGATCTCCACCACGCCCTGGGCGATGATCGGTCCGGTGTCGACGCCGTCGTCGACGAAGTGGACGGTGCAGCCGGTGACCCTGGCCCCGTACGCGAGCGCGTCGCGCACTCCGTGGGCCCCCGGAAAACTGGGCAGCAGCGCGGGGTGGGTGTTCACGAACCGCCCGCCGAAGCGCGCGAGGAACTCCTTGCCCACGATCTTCATGAACCCGGCGGACACCACGAGGTCGGGTTCGTACGCGGAGACGGCCTCGGCGAGGGCCGCGTCCCACTCCTCACGGGTCCCGAAGTCCTTGACCTTGCGGACGAAGGTGGCAATCCCGGCCCGCTCGGCCCGCGCGAGCCCCTCGATGTTCTCGCGGTCCGCCCCGACGGCCACGATCTCGGCACCGTAGGCCGCCGCGCCGGTCGTGGCGATGGCGTCCAGCAGTGCTTGGAGGTTCGTACCGGATCCGGAGACCAGCACGACCAGGCGCTGGACCGGCCTGGCCTGCTCGGCCACGGGCTTGGCGGCCACGGCGGGGCCCTTTCTCGGGGGAGCGTTTGTACGGTCGTACGAATGCTTCGAGCCCCGGGATACGGGGAAGTCTACGAAGCGGCCGAACGCCAGCAACGATACCGGCACATCGGAAGGCCCCCACGGGACGGGGGCGTGGCCGGAAGGTAGCGTCTGGGAGGGACGGTCCGGGAACGCGGGTGGTGTGCGGTGCGTTCACGGGGTGAGGCCCGCGCCGACGGGCCCACCGAACCGTTCGATCCACGTAAGCCATGGCAAGTCACATCCTCCAAGGGAAGACGCTCACTTGATGTCGGACCGCAGCCTGCGACTCCTCACACTCCCCCAGCAGTCGGTGCAGGGAGGAGCGCGCAGCGGCCTGCTGCTGCGGGAGCAGCCCGCCTCGCCGCCGGACGCCCCGTCCTCCGGCACGCAGTCCGGCACGGAGAAGGGTGAGGGGCGGGGCGTTACGGCCGAGGACGACAACCCCTTCGCGCCGCCGCCCGAGGGCACCCCGGACCGCCCGTGGCAGCCGCGCCGCCGAGAGGACTCGGACGGCGGGGAGGGTGAGGGCGGCGGCCGCACCCCGTGGGGCAGTCAGTGGAGCGACCGCCAGCCGGGCCGCTCCGACGGCGGCTTCGGCGACCGCCCGGGCGCGGGCCCCGGTGGCGGTCCGGGAGGACAGGGCAGCGGCGGACCGGGGTCGCGCTGGGACCCGACGGACCCGTCGCAGCGCCGCGCCCGCTACTCCCTGCTGTGCGGCATGTGGGCCGTCTTCTTCGTCCTGTACGGCTGGGCGTACGTGAGCCTGCTGCTGGGCGCACTGGCCCTGTACTGGGGCATCAGCGCCGTGCGCGCCAAGCCCCGCACCCCGGACCCCGACACCCCCGCCCCGTCCCAGTCCGCCCGCCCCCAGACCTCCGCGGCGATCAGCGGCCTGGTCACGGCCTCCCTGGCCCTGCTTTTCGTGGCGGCGAGCTTCACCGCGAGACTGGTCTACGACGACTACTACACCTGCGTGAACGACTCCCTCACCAACCAGGCCCAGCAGTCCTGCGCGGATCTGCTCCCGAAGCAACTGCGGGGCGTGCTCAGCGCGAACGGCTGACGACGGTCAGTCGGTGGGCGGAGACTTCTCCGGGGAGTCCTCCGGCGGGGTGGCCGCCTCCTTGAGGACCGCCCAGCGGGACTCGCGTGAGGCGTCGTCGTGCCAGGGCGTCGGCGAAGCTCCCGGGCTTGTCTGCGGTGCGGCGGGCAGGAAGTCGTAGGGCTCGTAGGAGTCGTAGGAGTCGTCCCGGCCGTAGGGGACGTAGGTGTCGTCCTGGTCGCCGGGGGCGTTCTGCGGGGGGCTCTCCTGCGCCGGGCCGGTCATTACGGGGGCGGTCCTGGGTGCGGTCCCGGAAGTGGCGCCGTCAGTGCGGGTCCCGGCCGCTGTCGCGGATGTGGTGCCGTCGGTGCGGGTCCCGGCCGCGGTTGCGGAAACGGCTCCAGCCCCGTCCGTCGCCTTGCGTCGCGAGAGCGGGACCCGGACCGAGGGCACCCATGTGCGCGGCCCGCCCGCCGAGAAGCCCCGCCAGGCCCGTACCGCCAGGGCCACCGGCAGCCCCGCCACCGTGATCCACCCCGCCACCGCCGCACCGACCTGCCACCACACCGGCCCGAACCGGGCCAGTACGCCCACCCCGAGCGGTCCGCCGGCCGGCGCGGTCAGCGCGGCGATGGCCCCCGCGCACAGCACCGCCGCCCACACCACCGCACCCGCCGTCCGCCCCCGCGACCACCCCGCGTCCGTGGCCCGCCCCACGAACCACCCCACCACGACCCCGGCCACCACCGGCACCGCCCCCGCCGCCCAGTGCGCCGGCCCGCCGACCCCGGCTTCCGGTACCGCCGCAAGGAGCGGAAACGGCGGCAGCATCGGCGCGGGGTCCGACGACAGCGGGCCCACGACATGCCCCGCACCCAGGACGAACCCGGGTCCGGCGGCGTAACTCACCGCCCACACCGCCGCGTTCGGCAGCAGCGCCAGACACAGCAGCACGACGGCGAACCGTCCCGACCACCCCTCCGTCACCTGGAGGAACGAACCCCGCGCAGCACCACCGTGCGCCACCAGCGACACCGCCAGGAACACCGTCCCGCCCCCGACGAGCACGCAGACCCCGGCCCCCGCGGCTCGTGCCGCCGCGGCGAGCCGCGCCCGCGCCCGGTCCCCGAGGACGAGTCGGCGCACCCCCGCGGGCAGCAGCACCAGCACCCCGTCCAGCGCCTCGGCGGGACGGCCGTACGCCGTCCACACCCCCGCCCCGGCGGCGCCCATGACGACGGCCGGCAGACACACGCAGGTCCACGTCCAGGAGGGCCGCAGCGCCCCGCCGGACGCGTACAGGGCGACGGCCGAGCCGACGGCGAGGTACCCGAGCACGACCCCGGCCCACGCCGTCCGCGCGGACGCCTGCGGGGGCGCCTCGTCACCGGTGGCCAGGTCCCGCGCCGCCCGGTGCACCAGCCACAACGGCAGCGCGAGCAACAGCAGCGGGGTGACACCGACGGGCGCCGGCACCCCGGAGAGCGTGTCCGTGCGGATCAGCTCGGTCCCGTGTGCGAGCAGCCACAGGGCCGCGGCCACGTGCAGCGCGCCTCCGGGGCCGCTGTCGGGATACGGCGAGCTGATCCACAGCGCGATCACGAGCACGGCGAACACACCGAGCCCCAGCCCGGCGGCCACCGCACCGCCCAGGAGGCCGGCGGCCAGGCCGGGCGTCCGGTCGCGCAACCGGATGAGCAGGGGCGACAGCGAGGTGCGGCGAGCGGTCATCTGGATCACGTCCGCAATGCTCCCAACGACACGCGCTTTCTCGTCGTAACAGCCGAACCTCGGATGTGTCGCCCAATATATGACTATGTACTTTTTCGGACGAAGGGGTGCCCCGTGAAGCAGAGCGAGGAGCTCGCCACCGCTCCCCTGACACCGGCTCAGGCCTTCGACGCGCTCTACGGGTTCTGCGCGCCCGCGCTCGTCCGGCAGACCTATCTGCTCACCGGCCGCCGCGAACTCGCCCGCGAGTCGGTCGAACGGGCCTTCCACCTCGTCTGGCAGCGCTGGCCCGAAGTAGCGGTGGACCGGGATCCGGCGGGCTGGGCACGGGTCATGGCGTACGAGTACGCCCTCTCTCCCTGGCACCGCTTCCGCCCCCGCCACCGCGGCCCCGGGGAACCCGTCCCCGATCCGGCCGACCGCGCGCTGATGGCCGTACTCCTGAAGCTCCCGTCGGCGCAGCGGCGCACGCTCCTGCTGTACGACGGTGTGGGCCTCGACCTTCCGGAGACGGCGGCGGAGACGGAGGCGAGCACGCCGACGACGGCCTACCGGCTGATGAACGCGCGGTCGGTGATCGCGGCCCGGCTGCCCGACCTGGCCGACCCGTCCGACCTGCACGAGCGCCTGGTCTCGCTGGCCTCCGCACAGGGGTTGCGTGCCGCGCAGCCACCCGCGGTGCGGGCCGGGAGCGAGCGCCGGGCGCGCCTGTGGACCCGGGCGGCGATCGCCTTCACGGTGGCCCTGATCGGAACGACGGCGCTCACGCTGCGGACGGCTCCGACGCACTACGAGCCGCCGGTGCCGCCGGGGGCGGAGGTGCGGGGGGTGCCGGGGAGGGTGGGGCCGGGCGCGCTGTCGGAGGAGGAGGTGGAGCTGCGGGAGAAGCTGCGGGAGGAGACGGCGAGCGGTCCGGAGAGGTTGGTTCCGATCGGTGGTTGAGTGCGGCCGGTGGGGGGCTGGTCGCGCAGTTCCCCACGCCCCTTGAGCGCGTCCCGCTGTACGCCCCTTCAGGGGCGCGGGGCTGCAACATCAGCGGCTCCGCCGCGGGGCGCGACCAGCCACAACGCACCTGCACCCGCCCGACGCCCCGGCCCGGCACCCCGGAACGCGTCGATGGGCCCGCCCCAACCCACGGAGCGAGCCCATCGACGTGCAGCTGGGTGCTTCAGCCGGCGAGGATCTCCCGCGCCAGCTTCGCCGTCTCGGTCGGCGTCTTGCCGACCTTGACGCCGGCGGCCTCGAGGGCCTCCTTCTTCGCGGCGGCCGTGCCGGAGGAGCCGGAGACGATGGCGCCGGCGTGGCCCATGGTCTTGCCCTCGGGCGCGGTGAAGCCCGCGACGTAGCCGACGACCGGCTTCTTCACGTTGTCCTTGATGAAGGCCGCGGCCCGCTCCTCGGCGTCGCCGCCGATCTCACCGATCATCACGATCAGGTCGGTGTCGGGGTCGGCCTCGAACGCGGCGAGCGCGTCGATGTGCGTCGTACCGATGATCGGGTCGCCACCGATGCCGACGGCGGACGAGAAGCCGATGTCGCGCAGCTCGTACATCATCTGGTACGTCAGCGTGCCGGACTTCGAGACCAGGCCGATGCGGCCCGGCTTCGTGATGTCGCCCGGGATGATGCCGGCGTTCGACTGGCCCGGGGTGATGAGACCGGGGCAGTTGGGGCCGATGATCCGGGTCTTGTTGCCCTGTGAGACCGCGTACGCGTAGAACGCGGCCGAGTCGTGGACCGCGATGCCCTCGGTGATGACGACCGCGAGCGGGATCTCGGCGTCGATGGCCTCGACGACGGCGGCCTTGGCGAAGGCCGGCGGTACGAAGAGGACGGATACGTTCGCGCCCGTCTTCTCGATCGCCTCGGCGACCGTGCCGAACACCGGGATCTCGTTGCCGTCGATGTCGACGGACGTGCCCGCCTTGCGGGGGTTCACACCGCCGACGATGTTCGTGCCGTCGGCCAGCATGAGCTTGGTGTGCTTCATGCCCGTGGCACCGGTCATGCCCTGGACGATGACCTTGCTGTCCTTGTTGAGGAAGATAGCCATGGCTGTGTCTGTCCCTCTTCCTTACTTCGCAGCCGCGAGCTCGGCGGCCTTGTCGGCCGCGCCGTCCATGGTGTCCACGCGCTGCACCAGCGGGTGGTTGGCGTCGGAGAGGATCTTGCGACCCAGCTCGGCGTTGTTGCCGTCGAGGCGGACGACGAGGGGCTTGGTGACGTCCTCGCCCTTGTCCGCGAGCAGCTGCAGCGCCTGCACGATGCCGTTGGCGACCTCGTCGCACGCGGTGATGCCGCCGAAGACGTTGACGAAGACGGACTTGACGTCCGGATCGCCGAGGATGATCTCCAGGCCGTTCGCCATGACGGCGGCGGAGGCGCCGCCGCCGATGTCGAGGAAGTTGGCGGGCTTGACGCCGCCGTGGGCCTCACCGGCGTACGCGACGACGTCCAGGGTGCTCATGACGAGACCCGCGCCGTTGCCGATGATGCCGACCTCGCCGTCGAGCTTGACGTAGTTGAGGTTCTTCTCCTTGGCGGCGGCCTCGAGCGGGTTGGCCGCGTCCTTGTCCTGGAGGGCCTCGTGTCCCGGCTGACGGAACTCGGCGTTCTCGTCCAGGGAGACCTTGCCGTCCAGGGCGATGACGTCACCGGAGGCGACCTTGGCCAGCGGGTTGACCTCGACGAGGAGAGCGTCCTCCTCGATGAAGGTCTTCCACAGGGTGACCAGGACGTTCGCAACCTTGTCGGCGACCTCGGCCGGGAACTTCGCGGCCTCGACGATCTGGCGGGCGACCTCGGGGGTCACACCCACGTTGGCGTCGATCGGCGTCTTGGCGACGGCCTCGGGGCGGCTCTCCGCCACCTCCTCGATCTCCATGCCGCCCTCGACGGACGCGATGGAGAGGAAGGTGCGGTTGGCGCGGTCCAGGAGGAAGGAGACGTAGTACTCCTCCACGATCTCCGGGGCCGTCTCGGCGATCATCACCTTGTGGACCGTGTGGCCCTTGATGTCCATCCCGAGGATGTTGGTCGCGTGCTCCACGGCCTCGTCGGCGGAGGCGGCGAGCTTGACGCCACCCGCCTTGCCACGGCCGCCGACCTTCACCTGGGCCTTGACGACGGACTTGCCACCGAGGCGCTCGGTGGCTGCGCGGGCCGCCTCAGGCGTGTCGATGACTTCACCGGCCAGCACCGGTACATCGTGCTTGGCGAAGAGGTCCCTCGCCTGGTACTCGAACAGGTCCACGCGCTTCCGTCCCTATCAGTGATCTCGCGGTTCGTTGTCTGCGTGGGCGTGCCGCGAGGGCAACGTGACGTCCGACCGTGTCTGTCACAAGGGAGGCGCACACGGTGTCCGAGCGCGCGGCATGTCCGTCTCGCAGGTTATCGCTGCTTACGGGAGGCCCCTAAATCGAGGGTCACACCTGAGCGGTGATACCTGTCACATGATGCCGCGCTCACTGGCACGGCGTGCCGTGCGTGAGGGCCGGCGAGCCTTCTGCCTGGGCACGGTCGCGGGGAGCCTGCTGCCTGGGATGGGAAGGGCCTCACCGGGATGGGGTTGTCCCGGTGAGGCCCTTGGTGCAGCCCCTTTCCGACTTCTCAAGGGGCCTGGGCGGTAGATCCCCACCCCAATGGGGACCTCTCCGCCCGGTCCGTGAGGTTCCGGCAGGACAGACCGACGGCTTTCGGCCGTCCGGGGGCCCGTCACCTCACGGAGTCGGTGGTGAGGGTCAGGCGCGGTGACGGACGTCCTGCGCGTAACCCGGGGTGAGGGACTCGGCCACGCCCTGGACGCCGGTGACGGCGTGCCCGGCGAGCGGTCCCGCGGTGTCCTGCACGGTCCCGGTCAGGTCGCCGGCGAACGGGCCGACCTGCCCGGCGACGGGGGTGACCTCGCCGGCCACGCCGTACGCGAACGGAGCGAGGTCACCCGTCACGCCGTACGTCAACGTCGTGGCACTGCCGACGACCGGTTCCACCGTGCGGGTGACGGTGTCGACGACGGGCTGGACTGCTCCGGTGACACCGTGCGCGAAGACCTGGACCTGCCCCGTGACGCCGTAGGCCAGGTCGGTGGTGTGGTCCGCCACACCGTGTGCGAGTGGCGTGACGTCGCCGACGACCCCGGTCGCGAAGGGCCGGACGTCCTGCGCGACGCCGTACGCCAAGGTGCTCGCGTCCGCGACGGCTTGCCCGGCGACCGGCACCACGCCGTGCACAGCGGTGTTCACGACCGGCGGCAGCACCGCGTCGGTGGTGTCCTGGGCGACCTGCCCGACGAGACCGGTGGCGTACGGCGGCACGTCGGCGACGACAGCGCCTGCGACCGGGAGCACACCGGCGACCGTGCCGGTGGCGTACCCGGCCACGCCCTCCTGGATCCCCCCGACCCCGGCGACCGCGCCGCCGACGACCGGGGACACGTCCCCGACGACGCCGTACGCCAGCGCGGTCGCGGCGCCCACGCTGTGCCCGGCGGTTTGCACGACCCCGCCCACGGTCCGCGTCGCGACTGGCACCGCGCCGTCCACGGTGGCCGTCACGACGGGCGGCACGATCGCGGCGCCCGTCTGGTCGACGACGGGCGTAGCGTTGCCGGGGACGGCGGCCAAGGTCCGCTCCACCTCTGGGGCGAAGGCGGAGAGGGGGCCGAAGAGGTAGTCGACGCTGTGCTGAGGGGTGGTGGGGCTGGGAGCGGTGGGTGCGGCTACGTCGGAGGCCTTGGCGGCGGCTGCCTGCGCGGCGTTCGCCTTCGCCTCGGCCTGCGCGGCCCGGGCCGCCTTCGCGCCCTGGATGGCCGCGGCACCCTTCACCTTGGACACCTTCGTATTGGCGGCCTGGGCCACCCGCGGGGTGACGGTGGCCTTCGCGTCTGCGGGACGGTGGGCCTGATCGGTGGTGCCGGTTGCTGTCTTTCGCACGGTGGTGGTGACGTCGGAGACGACGCCGTCGACCGTGCCGTCGAGGGTGTCGGCGACGGTGGTGGTCGTGTCGGACGCGGTGTCCGTCGCGGCGAGGGAGCTCGCCGGGAGCTCGTCCGCGCTGGCCACGGCGGAGCCGAGTGCCCACGCACCGGTGACGCCTGCGGCTATGACGATGGAACGGCGGATGTTCTTGTTCATGAGTGCGTCAGATCCCTGGATCTTGGGAGGCCTGGAGAGGCATGGGGACATCCGGAGCCACAGGGCTCCAGGGGGGATCCGTCCGGCGATCTGAGGAGATCTGGGGGGTGTCCGAACGGCTGGGCAGACCTGTTCCGCCCCCGCGCGGCAGGTCGGCGGGGGAAGGTCTGCCCTAGCCGGGGAAGACGGGGATGTCCCGGTGCCTGTCCTGGGTCCCGGCCGCGTCGACGCTCGCGGCGGCACCGGGTACGAGCCGCAGCGGCGCCCGGTGGTCGAGGGTGACGGCATGCGCGTCGCCGTGTCGCGACGAGCCGTTGTCCACTGCCGACTTGCCGCCCAGGGCTCCGCCCCGGTTGTCGGAGGGCGCCTGGTGCGCGGGCGCGTGGGCGGTGGAGGCAGAGGTGGAGGGGGAGGTGGTGCGGTGGGCGGAGGGGCGCGCGACGGGATCGGTCACGGTGACGTGACCGGCGAACCGCGGCCCGTACACGGCACCGCCGTCCGCGGAGCCCTCGTCACCGGACGACTTCTCCGTCGCGTGATCGCCCGGCTGGGGCTGCGGCGCCGAGGTGACCGGCGCGGGCGCGGGCAAGGTCTGGCCCGGGGCCCCCGGCAGGCCCGGCACCGTGGGGGCACCCGGCACCGTCGGCAGGGTCGGCCACGACGGGGGCGCCGGGAACGCCGGCAGCGTCGGCCACCCCGGCGGCGTGGACTGCGCCGGTATCCCGACCGTCTCGGTCAACCCCGTGGTCACCGTCTCGACCAGATCACCGACCGGCTGTACGACACGGTCGGCCACGACCCCGACGACGTCCTCGGTCACCGGGCGGAGAACCTTGTCGTCGTCCGGGTGGGTGAGGGCGGGGGCGGGGGCGAGGGCGTCGATGAGGGGGTCGGTGAGGGGGTCGGTGCCGGGTGCGGGGGCAGCCGGCTGGAGGGCGCCGCCCTTTGCCGCCTCCGTCTCCGCGTCCGTGATCGTGGCCGTGTGCCTCTGCGTGGCCTTCGGCTCCGCCAGGGGCTTCACCAGCTGACCGACCGTCCTGCCCGGCAACGCTCCGATGCCGTCCGCCGCCTGCGCCTGCTCCCCGCAGAGGAAGCCGAGCAGGAACAACCCGCCCACCAGCAGCCCCACTTGCAGCGCTCGCCGCCCCACCACCGCGCGCAGCACGCGCACGCTGGCATCGGGAAAGGCTGCTGACCAGCTCAAGAGGGGCGGGTCCTTCCGTACGGCGGAACGAAGTGAAGAGAAGCGAAAAGGAACGAAGTGAAACGGAACGGCGGCCAACAGGAACGGAGGCGAAAGGGAAACGGAGGGGAAGGGTGAAGACTCTGGAGAAAGCCGATCCTTGCACGGGGTGCCCGAGGTCGCGCAAGCCCCCTGTTACCGATGCGTAGTCATGTCCGTTTTGCTGAGCGAAGCCGCAGGTCACCGGGTCGACAAATCGCCAATGGGGAGCCCGGGTTCACATCGGGTCCGGTATCGGAAGCGGCCGCTTCTCAATGGCCGCCGCCATCACCTCGGGGAACAGGTCGGGCGTGCAGGCGAAGGCTGGTGCGCCCAGCGCGGCGAGCGCGGCAGCGTGCTCCCGGTCGTAGGCCGGCGCCCCCTCGTCCGACAGCGCGAGCAGCGTCACGAACTGCACCCCGGACGCCTTCATCGTCGCGACCCGCTTGAGCATCTCGTTGCGTATGCCGCCCTCGTAGAGGTCGCTGATCAGCACCATCACCGTCTCCGCGGGCCGGGTGATCTGCGACTGGCAGTACGCCAGCGCCCGGTTGATGTCCGTGCCGCCACCGAGCTGCGTGCCGAAGAGCACGTCCACCGGGTCGTCGAGGTGGTCGGTGAGGTCGACGACCGCCGTGTCGAAGACGACGAGCCGTGTGTCGATCGACCGCATGGACGCCAGCACCGCCCCGAACACGGACGCGTAGACGACGGACGCCGCCATCGAGCCGGACTGGTCGATGCAGAGGACGACCTCCTTCTTCACCGAACGGGACGCCCGGCCGTAGCCGATGAGCCGCTCGGGCACGATCGTCCGGTACTCCGGGAGGTAGTGCTTGAGGTTGGCCGAGATCGTGCGGTTCCAGTCGATGTCGTGGTGGCGCGGCCGGCTGATCCGGGCGCTGCGGTCGAGGGCACCGGTGAGCGTGGCGCGGGTGCGGCTGGCGAGCCGCTTCTCCAGATCCTCGACGACCTTGCGCACGACGGCCCGTGCCGTCTCCTTCGTCGTCTCCGGCATCGCCTTGTTGAGCGAGAGCAGGGTGCCGACCAGGTGTACGTCGGCCTCGACCGCCTCCAGCATCTCCGGTTCGAGGAGCAGGGTGGACAGCCCGAGCCGGTCGATGGCGTCCCGCTGCATGACCTGGACGACGGAGGAGGGGAAGTACGTCCGGATGTCCCCCAGCCATCGCGCCACGGACGGTGCCGAGGCCCCGAGCCCCGCCGAACGCTCCTTCCCCGCCCGTCCCTTCCCGTCCCCCCTGCCGTAGAGCGCGGCCAACGCCCCGTCCATCGCGGCATCCTGCCCACTGAGCGCGCACCCGGTGCCATCGGCCGCCTCCCCACCCAGCACAAGCCGCCAGCGCCGCAGCCGCTCGTCGGTGGGGGAAGCGGGGGCGGGGGAAGCAGGGGTGGGGGAAGCGGCCGTGGGGGAAGCGGCCGTGGTGGCGGCGCTCGCTGCGACCGGGGTGGCAACGGGATCAACACCTGCGCGCGCCGACCGCTTCGTCATATCGTTCGGCTCCGTCGTCATGCCCGCTCCCCCGTCCGGAACCGGTCCCAGAGCGGGACCACGGCCACGCTCGTCCGCGAGCCGTGCTTCGCCCGGGACCCGGTCCTGTTCCCGAGTGCGACTTCGCGCCCGTCCCCGTCAGCGGCGGCTGCCCTGCCGGCCCCGCTCCTGGGTGTCCGCGATACCTCGGTCATCATCCCGCCGCCCCCACAAAGTCGTTGTCGTCGTCGTGCGCCAAGTGGTCGTTGTGGTCGTCGTGGTTGTCGTGGTCGTCGTCCAGGCCCAGCAGCAGCCGCACCACCGGCAGCACGGCGTCGGCCCGGTCGCTGTCGAGGTCCGCCCCGAAACCCGGTATCCCGGAACCGGCTCCCGCCGCGCTCCCCCGCTGTCCCGGGCCTCGCCGGACCAGTTCGCCCAGGGTCCGCCGCACTCCCGGCTCGTACGCCGAGAACGTACGGCGCAGCAGCGGCAGCACATCGGTGAACGCCTCCGCCGACACCCCGGTCAGCCAGGCGTCGACCAGCCCGAGCAGCCGCTCGTCGTGCACGAGAAGCATCCCGCCGCCGGACCCGCCCCCGACGAAACCCTCGATCCACGCGGCCGCGTCCCCCGGCTCCGTCCCCGGCGACAGCACGAGCCCCATGAGCCGGGCCGCCTCGTCCTGCGCCAACTCCCCGTCGTCCAGCAGCAGTCGCACAGCCCGCCCGCGAATGACACCGGGCACGGTGTCCCGCAGGGACAACACCTTGAGCACGGCCTGCCAACGGCCACGGAGACCATGGTGAGCCGGAGCCGGCGTGTCACCCCTGCCGCCCTGTGCCGGACCCGAGGTCGCGTCCTCGGGAGCCGCCGCCTCGCCCAGCAGTCCCACCGCCCCGTGCACCGCGTCCACATGGCGCCGCATCTCCTCCGCCGCCTCCGCGTCGAGCGCGGCACAGGCCGGGGGCAGGCCGACGAAGACGCGCTCGGCGAGGCCCGCGGCGACCTCCGTCAGGGCGCCGGTGTCGGTGCCGCGCACATCGCCGTAGCGCAGGGAACGGACGAGGGCGGGCAGGGCCTGGGCGAGGTGTCCGACGTCCGCGTCCAGCGCGGCGCGGTCGGCGAGGATCTGCATCACTGTGGGCAGGGCGTCGGGGAGTCCGGCCAGCAGACAGCGCTCGGCGAGGGCGGTGACGTCGGCGAGCCCCGGCGCGGACACGGCGTCCGCCTCCGCCTTGGCGGTCGCGGCGGAGAGCACGGTCGTGCCCCACACCCCCGCCTCGGCGACCCGCACCGACAGTTCCGGCTCCCACCGCAGTCGCCACGTCTCGCGGAACGTGCCCGTGCTCCCCCGCGAGGCCGCCGGCTCACCCCACGCCACGCCCAGGAGTCGCAGCCGGTGCAGCAGCCTGCTGCGCCCCGCGTCGTTCTCCTTGCGCAGATCCAGCTCCAACTCCCGCTCCAGGGCCTCCGGTTTGAGCCGCAGCCGCCGCTGGATCCGGTCGAGGTCCCGCTGCAACGGCACCGCGGGCGCCGCCTGCGGCACCTCCCCCAGGACGTCCCCGACCACCAGCCGGTCGTGCACCAGCGCCAACGGCACGTCCGAGCCGTCGCACATCACCGCCCGCACCGCGTCGGTCGTCTCGCTCAGGCCGGGCAGGGGGCGGCCGCGCATCGCCGCGAGCGTCTCGGCCAGCCGTACGGCCTCGATGACGTGCGCCGAGGACACGATCCGGTCCTCGTCCCGCAGCAGCCCCGCCACCTTGGTCAGCCACCGCTCGACAGGCCGGTCCGGCGCGCCGAACAGGTGCCCGTACCAGCCGGGCGAGTCGATCCCGGCGCCATAGCCGCTGTGCCGCGAGAGCCTGCGGTGCGTCCACGGCACCCAGGTCATGTCCGCCCTGACCTTGGGAAGCCCCTTCAGCAGGGCCTTGTCGGCGGCGACCGTGCTCCTGCGCCGCAACGCCGGCACATGCCAGGCCCCGCACACCACGGCCACGTCGTCCCCGAACTCCCGCTGCGCGGCCCGTAGTTGGAGCCGCATGTACGCCTCCCGCACGAGGTCCCGGTCGTGTCCGCCGGTCCCGTACGTCTCCCGCAGCACCCCCATCGCCTCTTCCAGCACGGTGAACGGCTCGAACACGTCGCCCTGCCCCGCTCCCCGGTGCTCGACGACGTCCTCCCACCACCGCTCGGGATCGTCGTATCCGGCAGCCTCGGCAAGCATCCCGAGCGGGTCGACACGCACGGCCTCGTGAACGGCGGGCTGATCGTCGGGAGTCGTGTCCCCACCGGTGGAAGAGGTCTCAGCTTCTCCCGGGGCGGCGTTCTCGTCGGCTGGAACAGGCCCCGTCTCGGGCCCACGCGGGTCCTCGGTGGCGGGTTCGTCCGGTCGGTCCGCCGGCCCTTCGTCCGCCACGTCCCTGCCCCACGCCAACGTGTGCGTGGCCGGCAGGTCGATGAAACGGGCCGGGACCTCGTGCTCCAGCGCCCAGCGGATCGCCACCCACTCCGGGGAGAACTCGGCCAGCGGCCAGAACGCCGAACGGCCGGGCTCGTCCACGGCATGGGCGAGCAGCGCCACCGGCGGTCGCATGTCCTCCTCGGCGGCCAGCGGAATCAACGCGTCGGCCTCGGGCGGCCCCTCGATCAGCACGACCCGGGGCCGCGCCGCGTCCAACGCCGCCCGCACGGCCCGCGCCGACCCGGGCCCGTGATGCCGCACCCCCAGCAGCAACGGCCCGGAACCCTCTCTCCGCCTCCCTTGAACGTCGGCGCCGGCCGCCCCCTCACTGCTGTGAACGCCCACGCCGTCCAGACTCCCGCCCCCGGACGCACCGCCCCGAGCCACTCCCCCGTCCTCCGGCCCTCTCACACCGGTCGCCCCCTCGTCCCCGGACCCTGCGGAGCCGCTCGCCGCCCCGCTCTCGACCTCACCCACGTCCGTCACACCGACCCCCTCCCCTCCGTGGCCACTTGGAGTCGTCCTCGCCGCCCCGCCCGGTCCCGTTGCCGCCGCCTCGCTCCACACCCGTCACGACCGTCCCCTGTCTCCGCCGTCTCCACGCCCTTGGACGACCCTCACCGAAGCCACCGCGAGGGTTCCGGTCCGCGTACTCGGCCCCGGGCCATCGCTCACGCACTGACCTCCCGGCAAGCCCGGTAGAAGTCCTTCCAGCCGTCCCGCTCGCGGACGACCGCCTCCAGGTACTCCTGCCAGATGACCCGGTCGGCCGCCGGATCGCGGACGACGGCGCCGAGGATGCCCGCGGCGACGTCCCCGGCCCGCAGGACGCCGTCGCCGAAGTGGGCGGCGAGGGCGAGACCGTTGGTGACGACCGAGATGGCCTCGGCGGTCGACAACGTGCCGCTGGGTGACTTGAGCTTCGTACGGCCGTCGGACGTCATCCCGTCGCGCAGTTCGCGGAAGACCGTGACGACCCGGCGGATCTCTGCGATGCCGTCGGGCGCGGCCGGCAGGTCGAGGGAGCGGCCGATCTGGTCGACGCGGCGCGAGACGATGGCGACCTCGGCCTCGACGCTCTCCGGCAGCGGCAGCACCACTGTGTTGAAACGGCGGCGCAGGGCGCTGGAGAGCTCGTTGACCCCGCGGTCGCGGTCGTTGGCCGTGGCGATGACGTTGAAGCCGCGCACCGCCTGCACCTCCTGGCCCAGCTCCGGTATCGGCAGCGTCTTCTCGGACAGGATGGTGATCAGCGAGTCCTGCACGTCGGCCGGGATACGGGTCAGCTCCTCCACCCGCGCCGTCATCCCCTCCGCCATGGCCCGCATCACCGGACTGGGCACGAGGGCGTCGCGGCTCGGGCCGTTGGCGAGCAGTTGCGCGTAGTTCCAGCCGTAGCGGATCGCCTCCTCCGGAGTACCGGCCGTGCCCTGAACGAGCAGGGTCGAGTCACCGCTGACCGCCGCGGCCAGGTGCTCGGAGACCCAGGTCTTCGCGGTGCCGGGCACGCCCAGCAGGAGCAGGGCGCGGTCGGTGGCGAGGGTGGTGACGGCGACCTCGACGAGGCGCCGCGGGCCCACGTACTTCGGTGTGATCACCGTGCCGTCCGGCAGGGTGCCGCCGAGGAGGTACGTCGCCACCGCCCACGGCGACAGCTTCCACCGGGCCGGGCGCGGACGGTCGTCCTGCGCGGCCAGCGCGGCGAGTTCACCGGCGAAGGCTTCCTCGGCATGCGGCCGCAACGCCTCGGCCGGTGATCCCTGCTTCGGTTCCACGTTCGTCGGTTCCACAGACACAGACATGGCTGAGGCCCCCTCCAGCTCGGCCGGTTCGGATCTGTCACCAACCGTGCACCACGCCACTGACAATGCGATCCGACCTGCGGAAACGTGCTCACGGGGGTCGCAGCGGCCATCGGTTGGGGGCCGATTGTCAGTGGGGGGATCTACCTTCGATGACATGACTCAGCAGGGGGTGCGCTGGACGGCGGATCAGGTGCTGGCACTGGCTCCTGACGCCGCCTCACGCAAAGCGGGAAGCAAACTCGGCGCGGCCGGGCCGTGGTCCGAGGCGGGGAGTTCCGACGAGGGGACGGTGTGGGGGCTGTGCAAGGGCAGTGGCAGCAAGCCGTATCAGACGGTCATCGACGTGGCGGACGCCGCGGGTCCGGCATACAAGTGCAGCTGCCCGAGCCGCAAGTTCCCGTGCAAACACGCGCTCGGGCTGCTGCTGCTCTGGGCGGGTGGGGAGGGAGCGGTGCCGCGGGGCCAGGCGCCGGACTGGGCGGAGCAGTGGACAGCGGGGAGAAGGCAGCGGGCGCAGGAGAAGCGGGCGGCGGACGCGGCCGGTTCGGCAGCCGGGGCCGGTGATCCGGAGGCGGCGCGGCGCAGGGCCGAGCGCCGGGCCACGCGGATCACGGCGGGGGCGACGGAGCTGGAGCAGCGGCTGGCGGATCTGCTGCGCGGCGGTCTGGCGGGGGCGGAGCAGGCGGGATACGGCATGTGGGAGGAGACGGCCGCGCGCATGGTCGACGCCCAGGCGCCGGGACTCGCCGGCCGTGTGCGGGAGTTGGGGTCGATCCCGTCGTCCGGTCCGGGCTGGCCGGTGCGGCTGCTGGAGGAGTGTGCCCTCATCCACCTCCTCGACCAGGGCTGGCTGCGCCGTGAGCGGCTGCCGGACGGTCTGGCGTCGACGGTCCGTTCCCGGATCGGCCTGCCCGCCTCGGCGGACGGCCCCGCGATACGGGACCGCTGGCTGGTCCTCGCCCAGTACGACACGGCGGACGCCCGTCTGACGACCCGCCGGATCTGGCTGCACGGCACGGACTCGGGCCGCACGGCCCTGCTCCTCTCCTACGGCGCGGCCGGCCGCGCTCCCGAACTGGCGCTGCCGGTGGGTCTTGAGCTGGAGGCGGAGGTGTCCGCCTATCCCGGTACCGGTCAGCTGCGGGCGGCGCTCGGCGAGCAGTTCGCGCCGCCCGCGCCCTCGGCGACCCGGCCACCGGGAGTGACGACGGAGCAGGCGGCCGCCCGCTACGGCGCGGCGCTGCGGGACGATCCGTGGCTCGACTCCGTCCCCGTGACCCTGGACCGGGTGATACCGGCCCCGGACGGGGACTCCTGGCAACTGGCCGACGCCGAGGGCGACTTGGCGCTGCCGCTCACCGCCTCCGCCCGCTCCCGTCCGGGCCTGTGGCGCCTGGTCTCGCTCTCGGGCGGAGCCCCGGTGAAGGTCTTCGGCGAGTGCGGCCACCGCGGCTTCACCCCGCTCACGGCCTGGCCGCAGGACGCGGGCGAGGCGGTGCGACTGTGCTGAACGGAACCGACCTGGCAGCCGACCGCACGGAAAGGAACCGCATGGACAGGAGCACGGACAGGACCTCCGCGCCGGACGCCTGGGAGGAGCTCGTCACCTCGGCCCTGCTCGGCACCGCGCGCCGCACGCCGCCCGGCGTGGCGCCCGGCCCCGAGGCTCCGGTGGCGTTGCTGGACGCGGCGGCCGTGGAGACCGTACGGCGGCGGGCCGGGCTCAGGCCCACGCGCGCGGCCCAGCGGCCGGACCCGGCGCCCCAGGACCCGCGCGCTCCGCTGCCCGCGGCGGCGGCCCGCCGGCTCGCGATGCTGCTCGCCGACCGGCCGGGCACGGGTGGCGGCGGCCGCAGGGGTACGGCACCGGATCTGATGGAGCTGCTCCCGCAGTGGCTCTCGACGGCGAACGCCCGCGGTTACGCGGCGCCTCCGGAGCTGCTGCCCACGTTGCTGGACGCGGCCCGGGGACGTACGGATCTGCGGCCGGCGGCGCTGGCGTTCGCGGGCTCGCGGGCCACCTGGCTCGCCCGGCTGAACCCGGACTGGCGGTTCGCCCTGCGAGCGGCGCCCGGCGGCGGAGCGGCGCTGCCGTCGTCGGGTGACACCACGGGGGTCCGACTGCTCTGGGAGGAAGGCCTGTTCGCCGAGCGGGTGGCCCTTCTCGGGGCGATACGGGCCCGCGAGCCCGCCGCGGCACGGGAGCTGCTCGCGGCGACCTGGGCGACCGAGCGGGCCGAGGACCGGCTGATGTTCCTCGACTCGCTGCGGACGGGCCTGGGGCCGGACGACGAGCCGTTCCTGGAGCAGGCGCTGGCCGACCGGAGCCGCAACGTACGGGCCACGGCCGCGGAGTTGCTGTCCGCGCTGCCGGGTTCGGCGCTGGCGGCGCGGATGGCGGTCCGGGCAGGGGCGTGCGTGGCCGTCGACCACACCGAGGACACGCCGACGCTCGTCGTCGAGGCGCCGCACGAGTGCGACTCGGGCATGGAGCGCGACGGCGTCGTACCGAAGGCGCCCTCGGGGCGGGGGGAGAGGTCGTGGTGGTTCGGGCAGTTGGTGGAGGCCGCGCCGTTGGGCGGGTGGCCGGGGCGGCTCGGTGGGCGGACGCCCGCGGAGATCGTGGCGCTGCCGGTGGCGGACGACTGGCGGAACGAACTGCACGCCGCGTGGTGCCGGGCCGCCGTACGGCAGCGGGACGCCGAGTGGGCGCGGGCGCTGCTCGGAGCCCCCGCGGCACCGGAGGCCGGGGGGCCGGGGGCGGTGTCACTGGCGGAGCGGGCCAAGCTGCTCGGCACCTTGGGCTCCTCCGAACGGGCCGGGTGGGTCGCAGGGTTCATCGCGACGCACGGGTTGTCCGAGGCGTTCCAGCTGCTGGGAGTCTGCGGGGTGCCGTGGACCGCGCCGCTCGGGCGGGCGGTGGTCGACGCGCTCAACATCGCCCGTGACGCGGGGAGTTATCCGTGGAGTTTCAGCGGGGTGATGGGGCTGGCGGAGCGGTGTCTCGATCCGGCCGAGGCGGGGCGGCTGGAGGGGCTGATGGCGGTGCCGGACGAGGGAGAGGACGCGAGTCCCGGGGCGGGGGGTTACTGGGCCGAGGCGTTCCAGCGCTTGGTGACGACCTTGCGGTTGCGAGCGGCGATGAGGGAGGAGCTGGGAGGCGCGTAGGCACGCAACGGGGTGCCAGGTCATACGGCCCGGCAGTACGGGTTCGTCGTGGCCGTTGCAGGGCGCCACGTCATGCCGTCCGGCGACTGCGGGTTCGTCGCCGCCGGCCACACCCCGCCGCGGAGCCCGCCGCCGTCACAGCCCCGCGCCCAGGCAGGGCACAGCTGGACACGCCTGACGGCACCCACTCAGGGGCGCGGGGAACTGCGCGACCAGCCCTCACCGGCCCGCACCCGGCATCCAACCGGCGCACCAGCGCGACCAGGGACCGGCGGCCCCCTACGCCCCCGTCGGCTGCCGCACATTCGCCCGCACCCAGTCCACGATCGACTGGGTCGTCGCCCCCGGCGTGAAGATCTCCGCGACCCCCTTCTCCTTCAGCAAAGGGATGTCCGCCTCAGGGATGATCCCGCCGCCGAACACCAGGATGTCCTCGGCGTCCCGCTCCCCGAGCAGGTCGATCACCGCGGCGAACAACGTGTTGTGGGCACCGGAGAGGACGGAGAGCCCGATCGCGTCGGCGTCTTCCTGGATCGCCGTGTCGACGATCTGCTCGGGAGTCTGGTGGAGGCCGGTGTAGATGACCTCCATGCCCGCGTCGCGCAGTGCCCTCGCGATCACCTTGGCTCCGCGATCATGACCGTCGAGCCCCGGCTTGGCCACCACTACGCGGATCGGACCGGCTGTCACACCCATCACTGCCTCCATGAAGCGACTGCGTCCATTCCCACCGACCGGTACCGCTCCCACCGACTAGTACCGCACAGACCGGGAACGTGAACGAACGTTATCGCCGCCATCTCGCACCATGCAGTTTCGCAGTGGGCACCGAGGGGGAAATCATATGGTGGGACACGTTCGGGAGCCGCAACGAGGTCGCCGCACCGCCGCGCCGCAAGCCGCGCGTCACGGGGGCGCGGCGCGCCGGCGACGGCACGAAGGGCACGTAGGACAGGTAAGGCACGACAGCGGGGAGCCTCGTCGCCACACCGACAGGGCGGCTCGTCACGTCACCGGCGCACCACCAGTTCCGCCAGCAGCACCGGCACCACCGATACGACCGGAACAAGCACCGGCACCGTCGGCATCGCCCGCACCACCGGCTCCGTCGGCCCGCCCGGCGGCCCCGGAACCGAGCGCCGACCGCCGTACCCACTCCCCGCGCCCCACTCGTGCCATGTCGGCGTCAGCGATCTTCGCCGCGACTCCCCACGAGCGCACACGGGGGACGGAGCTGTCCTCCCGTGTGCCGACAGGAGGTCGGCCATGAAGGTCACCAAGGCGGCGCTGCCCCTTCTCCCGCTCTGTCAGCGTCTGCTTCCCGGCAGGCTGGCGGGACTCTCCCTGGCCCTCCTGAAGGCGACCACGCTCGAGATCGCGATCCTCGCGGGACATCTCCTCCTCTATCCGTCCGGCATCGTCCAGGAGCGCCGTTCCCCCCTGCCCCCGCTCCCGGAGGACGGCGCCGCACAGCTGCCGACGGAGGCCAAGCCCCCGGTCGTCCTGCTGCACGGTTTCATCGACAACCGTTCCGTCTTCGTGCTCCTGCGCCGCAGCCTCGCCCAGCACGGCAGGCAGCAGATCGAGTCGCTCAACTACTCCCCGCTGACCTGCGACATCCGCGCCGCGGCGGAGCTCCTCGGCCGGCACATAGAGGGGATCTGCGAGCGCACGGGCAGCGAGCGGGTCGACGTCGTCGGGCACAGCCTCGGCGGCCTGATCGCGCGGTACTACGTACAGCGTCTCGGCGGCGACGCCCGGGTCCGCACCCTGGTGACGCTCGGCACCCCGCACTCCGGCACGCGGGTGGTGCCGCTGGCGAACGCGCACCCCATCGTGCGCCAGATGCGCCCCGGCTCGGAGTTGCTCGAGGAGCTCACTCGGCCGGCCCCGGGCTGCCGTACGCACTTCGTGAGCTTCTGGAGCGACCTCGACCACGTGATGGACCCGCTGGAGACCGCCTGCATCGACCACGAGGACCTGATGGTGGAGAACGTCCGGGTGAGCGGGATCGGGCATCTCGCCCTGCCCGTGCACCCCGCCGTCGCGACCGGCATACGGCAGGTGCTCGACGCCGCGCGGGCCGGGGAGGAGACGGCCGGCCGCGCAAGCGGACTGACCGTGGCGTAACGGTCGTATCGGCCACCGGACACAAGCCGCCGACAGCCCTTCACCCAGGCCGTCGACAGCGCCCCGATCAGACCTCGGACGGCGCCCCAACCAGACCTCCGACGCCGCGTCACACAGGCCTCCGACAGCACATCGACAGCCGTCGGACCGCGGACCAGCATCGAACGCTCTTCGAACACAGAGCCAAAGTCCGACCCGCGGTCCCCCGAAACACGGCCGAATGCCCGTTTCCTGCGCGCCCGAAACCAGTTGAAGATTGTCGCGCCCGCGTACCGCCGGGTACAGTCGCCGCACTGCTCTGGCAGCCCCTGTTGTCGAGGCGAAAGAGAAGTTGGTGAACGACCGTCACCCGTCGGGGACCATGACCACCCCGGCCCCGGCCTCCGACGCCGATTCGGCGCACTACGCGTCGTACGGCAACCAGGAGACCCAGTACGACGACTTCACCACGTACGGCGGCTATGACGCCACCGGTTTCGACGCCACGGGCACGACCGGCGCGCACGCCACCGGCACCTTCGCGACCGACCCGCTCTTCGGCAACATGCCGGACGACGCCACCGGTTCGTACGACGCCTCGACGTGGACCACCGGCGGTCACCAGACCCTGAACTACGACATGTACGCGGCCCAGCACCACGCCGCCTACGACACCGGCGCGTACGACGCCACGCAGTGGGGCGCCGACCAGCAGCAGCTCGCCGCGATCCCGCCGCAGGCCGGCAGCGTCGATCACAGCGGACAGTGGGACACCGGTTCCTGGCACCAGCCGGACCGGTCCACGGGCCCGGCGGACCAGACCCAGCACTGGGAATGGGGCACGCAGGCCTTCGACACCGGTGCGTACGACGCCACGCAGTGGAACTCCGACGGCACGGCGACCGACCCGCAGCCGACGGCCACCTTCGAGCAGGACGGGTACGAAGAGGGCCACGCGTACGGCGAGGCGAATCCTTACGGCGACGCCTACGCCGAACACACCTCGCACGACGGCGAGTCGAACGCCACGACGGACATCGCGGACGCCACGGACACCGCCGCCACCGGCGAGATGCCCGCCGTCCACGACGCCGACGCCCCGCTCCTGGACGACCAGGAAGAGGCACCCCGAGCCGCGGCGCCCGCCCCGGGCTCCCGCTCCGCCGCGCGCAACGCGGGCCGCTCCCGCCGCCGTATGCCCGCCAAGCGCTCCGCGCTGCTGACGATCGCCGTCCCCTCTGCGTGTGTCATGGGTGTCGCCGGGATCGCCGCCGCCTCGGTCGGCACGCTGACCGGCGACGACAAGAACACCTCGACGACTCTCGCGGACACGACCGCCGCCAAGCCGGCCGTCGCGAACGACACGTTGGACACCCAGCTCGAGAGCCTCAGGGCCGGTGCCGACGACTTCGCCGACCGGGCCAGCCGCACACAGGAACGCATCGACCTCAAGACCCAGCAACTGGCCGAGAAGAGGAAGGCGGCGGAGGAGGCGGCCCGCAAGGAGCGGCTGCGCCCGAAGTTCGCGCTTCCGGTCACGCAGCGGGGCCTGAGCGCCTACTTCGGCCAAGCCGGCGTCAACTGGATGTCCGTCCACACCGGCATCGACTTCCCGGTCTCGTACGGCACGACGGTGATGGCCGCGACCGACGGCACCGTCCGGACGCAGTGGAACAGCGCGTACGGCAACATGCTGGTCGTCACGGCGAAGGACGGCACCGAGACGTGGTACTGCCACCTCTCCAGCTACCGCGTCGCCTCCGGTACGACGGTCAAGGCCGGCGACCCGATCGCCTACTCCGGCAACTCCGGCAACTCGACCGGGCCCCACCTGCACTTCGAGGTGCACCCGGCGGGCGGTTCGGCCATAGACCCGCTGCCGTGGCTGCGCAGCCACGGCCTGGACCCGACGTAGTCCCTCGGGTCCAGGGTCCCTCGAGCTACAGCTTCTCCACCGGCGCGTACCGCAGCAGCAGCCGCTTCGGCTTGGCTTCCCCGAAGTCGATCGTGGCCTCGGCGTTCGCGCCCGTGCCCTTCACTCCGACCACCGTGCCGAGACCGAACTGGTCGTGGGTGACACGGTCGCCGACGGCCAGGGACACCACCGGCTTCTCCGAGGTCCTGCGCGTCGCGAAGCCGGACGCGCCCGACGTCGAGGAGCGGGAACGGGACGACGACAGCGACGCGGCGACCCCAGATACCGGCCCCGCGGGAGCGCCGGCCGCCCCCGTGCGCTTCCAGTCGACGTGCTGCGCGGGGATCTCCTCCAGGAAGCGGGAGGGCGGGTTGTACGACGGCTGCCCCCACGCGCTGCGCAGGGAGGACCGGGTCAGATACAGCCGCTCACGCGCGCGCGTGATGCCGACGTAGGCGAGGCGCCGCTCCTCCTCCAGCTCCTTGGTCTGGCCGAGGGCGCGCATGTGCGGGAAGACGCCGTCCTCCATGCCGGTGAGGAAGACGACCGGGAACTCCAGGCCCTTAGCGGTGTGCAGGGTCATCAGGGTGATGACGCCGGAGCCGTCCTCGTCCTCGTCGGGGATCTGGTCGGAGTCGGCGACGAGCGCGACCCGCTCCAGGAAGTCGGAGAGCGAACCGGTCTCCTCGCCCTCGCCGGACTCCTGCTCGAACTCCAGAGCCACGGCGGCGAGTTCCTGGAGGTTCTCGATGCGGGTCTCGTCCTGCGGGTCGGTGGAGGCCTGCAACTCGGCGAGATATCCGGTGCGTTCGAGGACGGCTTCCAGGACGGTCGCCGGGCCCGCGCCGGACTCGACGATCGTACGGAGCTCCTCCATCAGGACGTTGAACCGCTTCACGGCGTTGGTGGAGCGCGCGGCCATGCCGTACGCCTCGTCGACGCGCTTGAGCGCCTGCGGGAAGCTGATCTTCTCGCGCTGGGACAGGGCGTCGATCATCGCTTCGGCACGGTCACCGATGCCGCGCTTGGGGACGTTGAGGATCCGGCGCAGCGGAACGGAGTCCTCCGGGTTGGCGAGGACGCGCAGGTAGGCCAGGACGTCCCGGACCTCCTTGCGCTCGTAGAAGCGGACGCCGCCGACGACCTTGTACGGCAGGCCGACGCGGATGAAGACCTCTTCGAAGACACGGGACTGGGCGTTGGTGCGGTAGAAGACGGCGACATCGCCGGCCTTCGCGTCGCCCGCGTCGGTGAGGCGGTCTATCTCGTCGGCGACGAACTGCGCCTCGTCGTGCTCGGTGTCGGCGACATAGCCGGTGATGCGCGCGCCCGCGCCCGCGTTGGTCCACAGGTTCTTGGGGCGGCGGGACTCGTTGCGCTCGATGACGGCGTTGGCGGCGGTGAGGATCGTCTGGGTGGAGCGGTAGTTCTGCTCCAGGAGGATCGTCGTCGCGTCCGGGTAGTCCTCCTCGAACTGGAGGATGTTGCGGATGGTCGCGCCGCGGAAGGCGTAGATCGACTGGTCGGCGTCACCGACGACACAGAGCTCGGCGGGCGGCAGGTCGTGCTCGCTCGGCGGTACGTCCACCGGGTGCTCGGAGGTCCCGACCAGCTCCCTGACCAGCGCGTACTGCGCGTGGTTGGTGTCCTGGTACTCGTCGACGAGGACATGCCGGAAGCGGCGGCGGTAGTGCTCGGAGACGTCGGGGAACGCCCGGAGCAGGTTGACCGTCGTCATGATCAGGTCGTCGAAGTCGAGGGCGTTCGCCTCGCGGAGGCGCGACTGGTACATCGCGTAGGCCTGGGCGAGGGTCTTCTCGAAGCCGTCGGTGGCCTGGGCGGCGAAGTCCTCCTCGTCGATCAGCTCGTTCTTCAGGTTGCTGATCTTGGCGCTGAAGGACTTCGGCGGGTAGCGCTTGGGGTCGAGGTCCAGATCGCGGCAGACCAGGGCCATGAGCCGCTTGGAGTCGGCGGCGTCGTAGATCGAGAAGGAGGAGGTGAACCCGAGCCTCTTCGACTCCCTCCGCAGGATCCGCACGCACGCGCTGTGGAAGGTCATCACCCACATCGCGTTCGCGCGCGGGCCGACGAGCTGCTCGACGCGCTCCTTCATCTCGCCCGCGGCCTTGTTGGTGAAGGTGATCGCGAGGATCTGGCCCGGGTGGACCTTGCGCTCGCCGAGGAGGTGGGCGATGCGGTGGGTGAGCACCCGGGTCTTGCCGGAACCGGCGCCGGCCACGATGAGCAACGGGGTACCGGAGTGCACGACGGCCGCGCGCTGGTTCTCGTTCAGCCCCTCCAGGAGCGCGGCCGGGTCCACCACCGGGCGCGGGGCGCCGTCGCGGTAGTAGGCGTCCCGGTCCGGGGGCACGTCGAACTTCCCACCGAACAGGTCGTCCGGAACGGGTTCCGGCACGTGGTCGTCCTCGGGCGGCGGCGGGGGCTCCTCCGCGTGCCCGCGAGGGGCTTGGAGGTCCGCCAGGAAGCTGTCGTCAAAGAGGCTGCTCATCGCTCTCCGAGTCTAGGGTGCCCCACTGACAGCCCGCCGCCGCCCTGAGAACATCCACCGCGCGGTCACGTTCCGTGACGGACCTGGGGACTGCGTGTCACGCCCAGGGCGCCGGGGACGGGGAACACCCCCACACCGCGACATATCACCCGAAACTCACTCCACCGAGCGACGCCCGCGACGAAGGTCACGAAAATGTATCGGGCATATCGAACATCAACCTTCACACGCGCCACACCAGTTGGCTACCGTTCCGGGCAGGCCGTACGACCCCCTCCGGCGAACGTCGCCGGGCCGCACGG
Organism: Streptomyces sp. NPDC058307; assembly: GCF_042880295.1. Lineage (NCBI taxonomy): Bacteria > Bacillati > Actinomycetota > Actinomycetes > Kitasatosporales > Streptomycetaceae > Streptomyces > Streptomyces sp. NPDC058307. Next base: position 11,415 of record NZ_JBHVYZ010000009.1, on the reverse strand, counting down.
CCTCCGCCGAGTCCACAGGCGCCGCCGCGCGCCCGGAGCCGGGGACCCACCGAACCCGGGGTGAATCGGCCGACTCCCGCCCGCGGGAGCGCCGTAGGGCAACCCTTCCCGCCCGAACCCTCCCCCAGTGCCTGAACGGCCTGGGAGGACCCCCATCGCCAACCCGGTAGGCGGAGCACGGAAGGAGTCGCCTCCCTTGGCGTCGCACCGCAAGTCGCGTCCCGTCGGTACGCGCGTAGCAGGCATACGGACCCCGGCCCTCGCGACGGCCGCCCTCACCTCCGTGGCCCTGCTGTCCCAGTCGGCGAACGCCGCGCCGGGCGATGACAAGCCGAGTCTCGAAGAGGTCGAGAAGAAGGTCGACGACCTCTACCGCCAGGCCGAGTCGGCGACCGACACCTACAACGCGGCCAAGGAGAGGACGGCCAAGCAGCGCAAGCAGGTCGAGACCCTCCTCGACGACGTCGCCCAGCGCACGCAGAAGCTCAACGAGGCGCGCGGGGAACTCGGTTCCTTCGCCGCGGCCCAGTACCGCACCGGCGCCGCCGCGCCCGACACGGCGACCTTCCTGCTCGCCGACACCCCGCAGGACTACTTCGACCAGACGCAGCTGATGGGCCGCTTGACCAGCCGCCAGAAGGGCGCGGTCGACGACTACGTCTCCGAGCAGTCCGCGACGATGAAGAAGCGCCAGGAGGCCTCCCAGAGCCTTCGGACGCTCACCGACACCCAGAGCGACCTGAGGACCGCCAAGGCGACCGTCCAGAAGAAGCTCGCCGACGCGCGCGAGCTGCTGTCGGAGCTGACTGCGCAGGAGAAGGCGCGTCTCGCGGCGATCGAGAAGCGCAAACAGCAGGAGGCGGCCCGCAGGGCGGCGGAGCTGGCGCGGCAGCAGGCGGCGGCGGAGAAGGCCGCGCAGGAGGCCGCGCAGAAGGTCACCGGCCCGCAGGAGAGCACGTCCCCGGCGGCCGACTCCTCGTATGCCACCAGGGCCGCCAAGGCCCTCGCCTTCGCCCGCGCGCAGATCGGCAAGCCGTACGTCTGGGGCGCCACCGGCCCCGACTCCTACGACTGCTCAGGGCTCACCCAGGCCGCCTGGAAGGCCGCCGGAGTGGACCTCCCCCGCGTCACCTACGACCAGGCCGACGCCGGCACCGCGGTCTCCCTGGCCGACGCCCAACCCGGTGACCTGGTCTTCTTCTACGACGACATCAGCCACGTCGGCCTCTACATCGGCCACGGCATGATGATTCACGCTCCCAAGCCGGGCGCGTACGTCCGCGAGGAGTCGATCTACTACGACGGCGAGTCGGGCATCCACAGCGTGGTGCGCCCGGCCTGAGGCCTGCCGGCGTCGCCGTCAGGTCCACAGCACCGCGATGAAGATGTTGGCCACGGTCAACGCGCCGACCAGGCCGAACAGGCTCTTGTCCACCTTCTCGTCGTCCCGTTTCACGTAGACGAGACCGAGGATCACGATCAGCAGAGCCAGCTTCACGCCGATCTTGATGTTGTTGACGTGCTGGTCGTCGGCCTGGTTGAGACCGACCAGGATCATTCCGGTGACCAGCATCGTCGCGGCGCCGTGCAGCATCGCGGGGACGAACCGGGCGGCGCCCCGGCCCATCGCCTTCATCTGGGTGAGGAAGCCACCGAGCAGCGCGGCGATGCCGATGATGTGCAGGCCGACGAAGAGATGGATGAGTACGTCCATGAGGCCGGAGCCTATTCCGGGGCCCGAGGGGCACACGCACCGGGCCCTCTGAGCGGATCTTGCATATATGCGGCCCATAGCACTCCACGCCCGCCGCGAGCCCCGGAATCCCTACTTCGGTCAGCGCCCCGCGCGAAGTCGACGGCGCCACCCCGGCATCACGGTCACCTTCGGTCACCCGGCGATCCCCTGGCGGCAGTTCCGCACAACGCGTTACCTCCCGGACACGCTCAGGTTTAGCGTCCTCCCTCAGGTGACCGGCTCCCCACCGCCGCCCGGGCCAGGGGCGGCAGTCGGCCACCACCGCCGAAAAAGGTCCGGCGGCGGTCTGCTCCCCCTGTGCGGGCCGTCGCCGGACGCGCACCACCGCCCCGGGCGGTCGTACGGCCGCTCACCCCTGGCGTTCGTACGTCCCTGAGCCCCGGGGCTGACGATCGCAGGAAAGGATGTGCAGTCCACGTGGCAGCGCACCGCAAGCCCCGCAGCCGCTCGGCCGGCGGCCACACGGTCCGTACGGCAGCGACGATCGCCCTCGCAGGGGCGGCGACCGCGACGGGCTTCGACGGGATCGGACACGCCGAGCCGCAGCTCACACCGGCGCAGGTCAAGGCGAAGGTGGACCAGCTGTACCAGGAGGCCGAGTCGGCCACCGAGAAGTACAACGGCGCGAAGGAGAAGGCGGAGGCGGCCGAGACCCGGCTGGACAGCCTGCGGGACGAGGCGGCCCGCAGGACGGAACAGCTCAACGAGGAGCGGGACGCGCTGGGGTCGATGGCCGCGGCGCAGTACCGCGGCGGCGGCCTCGACCCCGCGATGCAGCTCGCGCTCACCGACGACCCCGACCGGTACCTGGACAGCGCCGAGTTCGCCGAACGAGCCGGTAACCGCCAGGCCGCCTCGGTGGCGAACGTACGCCGGCAGCTGCGGGAGATCGAGCAGTTGCGCGGGGCGGCGCACATCGAGCTGGCCTCGCTGAAGTCGCGCCAGGCGGAGCTGAAGCGCCACAAGAAGACGATCACCGGCAAACTGGGCGCGGCCCGTCGGCTGATGTCCCAGCTGCCGGCCGGGGAACGGGCGCTGCTCGGGGACGGCGGGGATCGCGCCTCACGGGCCACCGCGAGCGCACGCGAGGAGCTGACGTCCCCTGGCGCGGCCACCACGGCAGCCCCCAACTCCCGCGCCGCAGCAGCCGTTTCCTACGCCTACGCCAAGCTCGGCAGTCCTTATGTCTGGGGCGCCACCGGTCCGGACGCCTTCGACTGCTCGGGGCTCATCCAGGCCGCCTACCGCTCGGCGGGCATCTCCCTGCCCCGCACGACCTACGCCCAGATCGACGCCGGCCGGCGCGTCTCCCGCTCCGAACTGCTCCCCGGAGACCTGGTGTTCTTCTACTCGGGCATCAGCCACGTCGGCATGTACATCGGCAACGGGCAGATGATCCACGCTCCGAACCCGTCGGCACCGGTGCGGGTGGCGCCCATCGACCAGATGCCGTTCGCGGGCGCCACGCGCGTGGTGTGAGCGTCAGACCAGCCGCCGCGCCGTCGCCCACCGGGTCAGCTCGTGGCGGTTGGAGAGCTGGAGCTTGCGCAGGACCGCGGAGACATGGGACTCGACCGTCTTCACCGAGATGAACAGCTGCTTGGCGATCTCCTTGTAGGCGTAGCCGCGCGCGATGAGCCTCAGCACCTCCCGCTCGCGCTGGGTGAGGCGGTCGAGGTCCTCGTCGACCGGCGGGGCGTCGGTGGAGGCGAAGGCGTCCAGGACGAAGCCGGCCAGGCGCGGCGAGAAGACGGCGTCGCCCTCCTGGACGCGGAAGACGGAGTTGACGAGGTCCGTGCCGGTGATCGTCTTCGTCACATAGCCGCGCGCACCGCCCCGGATGACTCCGATCACGTCCTCGGCCGCGTCCGAGACGGACAGGGCGAGGAAGCGGACGGGCTGCTCGGCGTCGGCCATCAACGGGGCGCACCGGCGCAGCACTTCGACGCCGCCGCCGCCCGGTAGGTGGACGTCGAGGAGAACGACCTCGGGACGGGTCGCGGTGATGACGGTGACCGCCTGGTCGACGTCGGCGGCCTCCCCGACCACCTCGACGCCGGTCTCCTCGGTCCGGCCGATCTCGGCCTGGACGCCCGTACGGAACATGCGGTGGTCGTCGACGAGGACCACGCGCACCCGGCGCTCGTCCGCGCCCCCTGTACCCTCCGTCGTGCCAGTCGCCTCGTCGCTCATGACGTCTTCTCCGCCCTCTCCATCTCCAGCTCGACCTCCGTGCCGCCGCCCGGCACCGCGCGCAGCCGGGCCGTGCCGCCATGGCGCTCCATGCGGCCGATGATCGATTCTCTGACACCCATCCGGTCGGCGGGTATCGAGTCGAGGTCGAAGCCGGGGCCGCGGTCCCGGACGGACACGAACACCGTCCTGCCCTCGACTTCGGCGTAGACCTGTACGGCGCCACCCTCGCCACCGTACTTGGCGGCGTTGACCATCGCCTCACGCGCGGCCTGCATCTGTGCGCCGGTCCTCTCGTCGAGCGGGCAGTCGCCGACGACCACGACCTCTATGGGGACGCCGTGCTTGTCCTCGACCTCGGCCGCGTTGCGCCGCACGGCGTCGGCGAGGTCGGTGGGTTCGTCGGCCTCGTCCTTGCCGGTGCCCTCGGGTTTGTAGAGCCAGGTGCGCAGGTCGCGCTCCTGGGCGCGGGCCAGGCGCCGCACCTCGCTCGCGTTCTCCGCGTTGCGCTGGATCAGGGTCAGGGTGTGCAGCACCGAGTCGTGCACGTGGGCCGCGACCTCCGCGCGCTCCTGGGCACGGATGCGCATCAGGCGCTCCTCGGAGAGGTCCTGGGTCATGCGGACGAGATACGGCCCCGCGAGGAGCGTTATCCCGACGAGGACCGCGAGGGCCGCCTGGAGGACGGAGCCGAGGTGCGCTGTGGAGCCCTGGAGGACGAAGACCCCGGAGACGCCCGCGGTGACGAGGAGGACTCCGCCCGCGGCGCGCAGCAGCGTCAGGGTGCGCCGGCGGCGGCCCACTTCCATCCAGCGGGCCCGGCGGGCGTTGTCCGCCTGGCGCCAGACCAGGGCGACGCCCGCGCCGACCAGGACGGCCGGCCAGAGGTAGGCCTTGGCGCCATTGCCCACCTTGACATTGCCGACGAAGACCATGGCCACGACGACCATGAGCAGCAGGGCCACAATCTGGCCCTTGTCCGGGCGGCGGGCGACCAGTCTGCGGCGGCCGTCCGGCGAGGTCTCGGTGGTGACCAGGGACGGGAGCCGCTGGCCACCGACCCCGCCGATGCCGAGCGGCACGAAGAACCAGAACGCGGCATACAGCAACGCGCCGAGCCCGTCCGCCATGAACAGGCCGACGAAGACGAGCCGCACCCAGATCACGGGCAGCCCGAGGTGCCCGGCGAGCCCCCGCGCCACACCACCCAGCCAGCGTCCGTCACTGCTGCGGTAGAGCTTGCGCGGCGGCCGCGGTTCGACGAGGGGCGCTGCTGCGGCTTCCGGCATGCCATCGATGGTCACACGGGCGGAGTGCGGGGGCATCAGGGTTGTCCCCCGAGACTCCCCTGATCTTCGAACGGCGCGTCTCCCGAACACCTCCCTCCCCCCTCTCAGGGCCGATATCAGGGTCCGGCCAGGGTCGTTCCGACTCCCGTCACGACCCGGCGCCCGTCACCATGGACACATGACAGATCACCAGCACGCCGCGGGCGCCGGATCCGGCGGAGGCCCGGACCCGGGCACCGGCCCCGGCACCCGCCTCGGCGCGGGCACGGCCGCCGCCCCCGGCCGGGCTTCGGGCGCGCACGGGCGGGCGGGCACGCGGAGAGAAGGAGGCACACCGGCCCCACCCACCGTCACCCCCCAGGACACGGCCCCCGCCGAGGACGCGCCCCCGGCCCCCCCGCGCTTCCGGCGGGACCGGCGGCACAAGCTGCTCGCCGGGGTGTGCGCCGGACTCGGGCGGCAGTACGACATGGACCCGGTGATCTTCCGGATCACACTCGCCGTGCTGTCGGCGACCGGCGGCATAGGTCTCATCTTCTACGGCTTCGCCTGGCTCTTCGTCCCCTACGAGGACGAGGAGGAGAACGAGGTGCGCAAGCTGCTCACCGGCCGGGTCGACGGGCAGGCCCTGACCGGCGTGCTCTTCGCCCTGGTGGGTTGCGGGGTGTTCCTCACCATGCTGAGCAACACCAGCGTGCTGGCCTTCGCCGTGGTGCTCTCCCTGCTCCTCGCGGGCGCGGGGTACTGGTCGCGCAACCGCGGCACCCCGGACCCCGACCCGCTCGCCGCCCAGGCCGTCGCCGACGCCCCGCCGGAGGCCCAGGCCCCGCCGGTGCCCGCCGGCTACCCGTCCTGGTGGCGCGACCCCATAGTCAAGGACGGCACCCACGTCGGCGGCACGGGCTATCTGTGGGGCCCGAGCGACTCCCGCGACCGTGACATCGCGGCGGCCGTCAACATCGGCCGGGGCGTCTCCTGGAGCCGGCGCGAGGACATCGACGCGGCCCGGATCCACCCGCCGAAGCCCCGCGGTCCCCGCTGGATCGGCGGCTGGGTCTTCCTGCTCGCCCTGCTGGCGGGCGGCCTCGGCACAGCAGCGACCTGGGAGGACCACGCCCTGGGCACCAGCCTGCAGACCGGCCTGTCCTGCACGCTGATCGTCCTGGGCCTGGGCATCGCGACCAGCTCCTTCCTGGGCCGCACCGGAGCGGGCTCGGTCTTCCTGGCGATCATCACAGCGGGCCTGCTCGCCACGTCCACCGCTCTCCCGAAGGACATCACCACCCACTGGGTCCGCACCAACTGGACACCGGCAGCGACGCAGAACATCCGCACGCAGTACGAACTCGGCACCGGCGTGGGCACCTTGGACCTGTCGCGCGTCGCTTTCACCAAGGGCCGGACGGTGACGACCCGGGGCGAGGTCGGAGTGGGCCGCCTTGTGGTGATCGTGCCCCCGGGCGTGACCGTGAATGCGGTCATCGACGTGGGAGTGGGCGACATCCAGTTGCCGGGCGACGACAAGGCGGACGTGGACGTGGCACCGGGCAAGCGCAAGGAGATCACCCTGAAACCGGCGCCGGGCACCGAGAAGACCGCCACCCTCGACCTCGACCTACGGGTGGGCATCGGCCAGGCGGAGGTGAGCCGTGCTGCGTCATGAGTTCCAGCCGGGAAAACTGGTCGCCGGCCTCTTCCTGACCGTCGCGGGCATCACCTACGCCGGTGACGCGGGCGACGCCTGGGACACCCCGTGGTTCGCGGTGATCCCCATGGTCGTCGGCGGCCTCTGCCTCGCGGGCGCTGTGGGCCTGCTGGCCCGGACCGTGCGCAACCGCCGCGACAGCCGCCGTACGAACACACCTCTGGAGGCCGACCGGACACCCCAGCCGCCCTTGACCCCCTGACCAGACCACTGATCACCGATCACTGCCCCTGACCGCCGATCACTGATCACTGATCACTGATCACTGACCGGATCCCCCGACCGGAGCTACCGGTAACCACCCACTCGCCGCCGTCGCCGGGCCCGCAAGGCGGCGTCCACGGAGAACACGGAGGCGCCCGCGAGGACAAGCGGCAGGCCATCAGATAGGCGAGGTCACTTGCGTACAGCTGTTATAGGGTCACCATCCATGAAGCCTGTGCGTGTACTGATCGCCCTCAGGATCAGCAATGAGACCGATGCGTCCACCTCGCTGGAACGACAGCTCCAGGACTGCACGGCCTACGTGAACGAGAGGCAGCACCTTGGGTGGCAGGTGGTGGGCGTAGCCAGAGACGCCCACATCTCCGCCACCAAGTCACACCCCTTCGAGAGACCGGAACTCGGGAGGTGGCTGAACAACCGGGCTCCAGAATTCGACCTGTTACTGTTCTGGAAGATGGACCGGTTCGTCCGCAAGGTCGTCGACATGCAGGACGTGATCAAATGGGCGACTGCACACGGCGGCAAGGCCTTGGTTTCGGTCAAGGAACCAGTACTCGACATGATCGGCCCCTTCCGGCACGTCATCATCGATCTATTCGCTGCCATTGCCGAGACTGAAGCCCAGAACATCTCCATGCGAGTCAAGTCGTTCCAGAGCTACGCCAAGTCAAAGAACGTCTGGGCCAAGGGAAACCCGCCCTACGGATACGAGTCCTTCCGAGACACCGACGGCGCGATGAGGCTTCGAGTCCGGGAGAATCAAAGGCAAGTCATCCGGGAGATGTACAAGCGAGTAGTTGAGGACGGGGACCCCTACTCGACCATCTGCGACGACTTCAACGCCAGGGGGATTCCCTCCCCTGCGGGTGAGAGGATGTCGGATCGCCGAAAGAAAAACGGTACATCGGTTCCTGTATGGCGGAGCCGCACCATCACTAACATTCTGAGGTCAGAAACCATCCTCGGCTGGAAATGCGAAGAGGTGAAGGTTCCCGGAAAGAAGTACGGGGTATCCCAAGCCATCCTCACTTCCGAGGGGAAGATTCGGATGGCAGACCCCATTCTCACAGACGATGAATGGGCGAAGCTCCAGGATGAGATGAACGGACGTCCTGGTGCCGCCCGCCGCTCCACCAAGAACACAACCACCTATCGCGGAGTTGTGCTCTGCGGCGGGTGCGGCAAAAACCTGTACCTATTCAACCCGGAGAGACAGCAAGGCAAGCCGGTGTACCGATGCAATAAAGCAGCGAATCGGGAGTCCTGCGGCAAGGGGTACGCCTTCCGTGCCGAGAAGGTGGAGGAACTTGTCGAGACAATGATCCTCGGAACCATCGGGGACTTCCCTATGCACGAGCGCCACTACGTAAAGGGGTCGAACAACTCTCAGAGGCTCCGGGAGATCGAAGAGTACGTAACGGAACTACAGAGGTCCCTCCGCCCTGGCGGCAAGAACTCATCGGGATTCGCAAAGAAGGCCACAGAGGAAGAGATTGCGGCTCTCTATGAGGAACATGACTCTCTGGCCGCCGAAGGAGACAAGCCGGATAGGTACGAGTACCGGGACACCGGGGAGACCTTCCGTCACATGTGGGAAAGGAACAAAGACAATGAGGTCGAGAGGACACGTCACCTACTGAAGGCAGGAATCACCATCCGACTAAATCCCCTCACCAAGGGAGTCTCCAACACCACCGACTTCGGTGGAGAAGTGGACCTAGGAAACCGAAGTGAGCCATTCACTGTTCACTGACTCGGAGGCCATCCCTCTTGAATGGGATGCCCACTAGGCGCTAGTGACTCCTGGAGAGTCTTTTCGTGGGGGGCATATACAACCCCCCACAATAAATATGTACGTGTCCTTTACTGAAGTCTGGGACTGAAACCACAGGAGTGAGAGCGGGATCACGCGGCGACCGGCTGGGGCACCGAGACCTACCTCAGGGAGTCTCTCAAGATCCTTTATTCCGCAACCGGAATAGTTCGGAGTCGGCATAGACGAGGAACAACGGCCTACGTAGCGTCGATCAGCAAGAGCCCCGACAGGGGCCACAGACGAGGGGGCACCATGGCACGTGAGGAACTGACCCGGCTCACCGGCAAGTTCGGCGGACCCAACTGCGATGACGACGACTGCCCGAACGTCTACCGCACGGCAAGCGGTTCCATCGTGGTCCAGGGGGACGCGTCCAGCGCCTTCCAGCCCCCCGAGGGTGAGGCCCTGGTGAAGATCCCCGAATCAGTGCTCAGGGAGGCCGTACGTGCTCTTGGATGGTGATGAGTGGCGCAGGACGTTCGACGCCTTCCAGCGTGAGGCCTGGCGGTTCGAGGCTCAGCCCACGTACACCATGCCCAAGGAAGCCGAGAACGTTGGTCGGTTCCTTCGGGGGGAACCCAAGCCTGCTGACCACAATTCACGCTGGCATGAGCGTGTTCACGACTACGTGGCATCGGGTCGGAGCATCGGGCGAGTACGGATCGTACGACGGCCATTGACGGACTATCAGCGATACCAGTTCTCTTGGGGAATCCCCGGCAACATCCAAGCTGGGGAGGATATCCGTATCCTGGATGTCACGCACGATGACTACGGACTGCCGTGCTTGGGAACCGACTGGTGGATGTTCGACGAGACACAAGTGGTGCACCTCAACTTCCGACCGGACGGGACACAGATCAACCGTGAACTGTTCACTGGTGACGTCACTCCGTATCTGGAGTGGAAGCGCATAGCCCTGGCCCACTCCGTACCGTTCTTCGAGTACATGAAAGATGCCGAGTGACGAGTGACGTTCGATCCTGAGCAGCTAGGACAGTCGAAGACTGATCTGGCAGAAAAGCTCCGCGAGTTGCGTAGGCGAGCCGGTCTCACGGGAGATCGGCTCGCAAGTCGCTGCAACATGTCCCAGAGTCAGATCAGCAAGTTCGAGACCGGCAAGAAGACACCGAAGCTGGTCGACGTCGAACGCATCCTTCGCGCTCTGGACGCTCCCCCTGAGTTGGTCCCGGAGGTTACCGCCCTTGCTCGAATCGCCAACACCGAGTGGCAGGCCAAGCGCTCTTCCTGGCGCAGGGGGATGGAGAAGCGTCAGACGGAGTTGGCCTCACTGGAGTCCGAAGCGACGGAGCTGCGGTACTTTCTGCCAGCGATGATCACAGGGCTGTTGGCGACACCTGAATACATCCGTGCCAGCCTGAGTCACACGCCAGGCGACCCTTCCAAAACCATCATGAGGAAACTGGAGCGTCAGGCCGTTCTCTACGACACGGCGAAGACATTCATGTTTCTCCTCACGGAACAGGCAATCAGGTGGGCAGCCGTCCCCCACCCCACCCTGGCCGTTCAGATTGACCGTCTCACATCAGTCTCCCACCTTCCCAACATCCATATGGGAGTTATCCCGATGGGGACGGTGATACCACGAGGACCGATGAACACCTTCACCATCTATGACGACCGGTTGGCCACGGTCGAGAACTTCACTGGCCGCATGGTCTTTCGCGATCCCCGTGACATCTCCGAGTACCTTGCCGTCTTTACCTCGTTCGAGCGTCACGCTCTATTCGGAGGCGAAGCAAGGGAGTTGCTTGAGCAGTGCGCAGACCACTATCGATGATCTTTAGTCAGCAACGGGAATAATGATCGGCATTGCTCGTCAACCGGTGGACCATGGATGGGTCACGAAACCGGGGAGGACTGATGGCGAGCACACCGCAACCTCAGGGCTACGGACTCACCGAACTGCCGCCAGAACCTAGAGCGGCACCAGGATGCAGCGCCTGTCTCGACCTCTGCGTACGTCGAAAGAATTCCCGGTCCAGAGGCGACTACAGCGCCGTCTCTGATGCGAACGTCGAGCTGCGCCGGCATCGCTCCGAGGCGCACAACTCATGAGCCCCGAGAAGGCGGTTGGACTCTTCGACGACCGCCCCTCAATGACCATGCGCGTCTCCCGCGACTCGGGTAAGACCTGGGAACCCGAGCGAACCGTGTCCACGGCGGACGATCTTCAGCCTCTCATCACCCTGGCTTGGCCTCCCTGTCAGTGCACACGGTGCACGAGGCTCGGCAAGTCCTGAAACCCGTACAGCATCGAAGGAACCTGCCCCCTGCGGTCCCGATGCGGATCGTCACCCTCATTACCCGCGGGTGCTCCCCTGAGGGGAGAGCGGAGAGCCTCTCAGAAACCTTGGCGAGCTCAAGCGGTCAGCGCATCACCACTGTTCAGGAGGTCAGCGTAGACCTC
>NZ_JBHVYZ010000008.1:135005-187328 GCF_042880295.1 Streptomyces sp. NPDC058307 | reverse complement strand
GCAGGTACCTCGACCGGCGGAGCCTCCTCCACGATCACATGCGCATTGGTCCCGCCCACCCCGAACGACGACACTCCGGCGACCAACGGCACGTCCGGGCGTGGCCAGTCAGAGAGTTCGGTCTGCACCCGCAGGTTCCACTCGTCCAGCGGGATGGCGGGGTTGGCGGTGCGGAAGTTCAGACTGGCCGGAAGCCGGCGAGCCTTGAGGGAGAGCAGGACCTTGATCAGACCGGTGATGCCCGCCGCGCCTTCGAGATGTCCGACGTTCGTCTTGGCGGAACCGACGCGCAGCGGCAGATGCCCGGCGTGCGCGGAGCCGACGGCCTCCGCCAGTGCCGCCGCCTCGACGGGATCGCCGACCGGGGTGCCGGTGCCGTGCAGCTCGACGTACTGCACGTCTGCGGGGCCGATGCCGGCCGCGGCACAGGCGCGGCGCACGACGTCTGCCTGGGCGGCCCGGCTCGGGGTGGTCAGGGTGTCCCCGCCACCGTCGTTGTTGACCGCGCTGCCGCGCAGGACGCCGTGGATCCGGTCCCCGTCGGCGAGCGCCCGGGCGAGCGGTTTGAGGAGGACGAGGCCACCGCCTTCGCCGCGGACGAAGCCGTTGGCACGTGAGTCGAAGGTGAAGCACCGGCCGTCGGGGGACAGTCCGCCGAAGCGGGCCGCGCTCAGGCTGCCGTCGAAGGCGAGGTTGAGGTGCACGCCACCGGCGATGGCGGTCTCGCACTCGCCGTTGCGCAGGCTCTGGCAGGCCGCGTGGACGGCGACGAGCGAGGAGGACTGGCCCGAGTCGATCACCATGCTGGGTCCGTCGGCGCCCAGCAGATAGGACAGCCGGTTGGCGATCATGCCGCGGTTGAGACCGGTGAGCGTGTGATGCGTCACAGCCGCAAAACCGTGCCGCCGCAGCAGAGTGGCGTAGTCGTCGCTGATGGCGCCGACGAACACTCCCGTTCGCTGTCCTGCGAGGTTCGCCGGGGTCAGGCCCGCGTGCTCGAGTACTTCCCAGCCGATCTCGAGCATCAGCCGCTGCTGGGGATCCATGGCCGCGGCCTCACGTGGTGAGACTCCGAAGAACCCGGCGTCGAACAGGTCCGGCCTCTCGAGGAACGCACCGTGTTCGAGGGCGGTGTCCGGGTCGGCGCCGGAAGGCTGTGCCCATCGGCCGGCCGGTACGGAGGTGACCGCATCCGCACCGTCGCCGAGTAACCGCCAGAACGCCTCCGGGCTGCTCGCACCGGGTAAGCGGCAGGCGATGCCGACCACCGCGATCCCCCTGTCCGCAGCACGATCCCAAGACAAATCAGCGACTCTGGACAATTGGGCACCTTCCCCCGACGCCTGGAACTCGCTTACCTGACTCTCGCCGTGAAGCGAAGTCGGAATCACAGCTGAAGAAAGCCGGCCTCGCTCGGCGCCGACTCTAAAGCGCACCTAACGATGGTGGGGTGCGCGTATAAGAGGACCATAAAGTGGACCGAGCGGTAACAACTGCCCGGAAGCATTGATCAACTCATCCGAACGTACCCCAGCGTCCAGCGAAGCGCAAGGATGTTCAAGCGGCCCCAACTGTGGGTAAGTAGCGCGACGCGTGACCCCTCCTCACGACCCCGGCCACAGGAGGGATCCCTTCCGAATCCGCGCATCCTGTGCCTAGACTGGCCGCGCATCAGGGACAGTTGGCCGTTCGGACGGGGGAAAGTCGAGTGGCGGGTAGAAGATTGCTGCGGGCTCACAACAGCGCTTACCGCGTTGTGACGCCAAGAGCGAGATCCGGGCGATAGCAGCTCGGCAGCAGCAACCGGACGACAGTCGGCGACCGGCACCCTTGACCTGCCCTGCTCCCCCCATTTCACAATCCTTGCCCAGGCCCGCCAACTTGTGCACACGGGCCACACACGGCCTTCCTGCCGCCGGTCGCGGTAAACGCCGTTGACACGTGAAAGACGCCACAACAAAGACGACACGACGAAGACGACGCAACGCCGAAAAAGGGGAAGTTAGACCTGTGACAGCACCCTTAGCCAGCCTTGACATCCTGGATCCGGAAACGATACGCCGGTCGGTGGACGACGCACTTGCGGACTTTCTTTCGGAAAAAGGCAGTGGCGCGAATCAACCGCATCTGTCCTATCTCTCCGGACTGGTCCAGGACTTCATGTCGGGCGGAAAGCGCATCCGCCCCCTGCTGTGTGTGACCGGCTGGCAGGCCGTCGGCGGCAGAGACGACCCCGAGCGCGTGTTCCGAGTCGCCGCCTGCCTCGAGATGTTCCACGCCTTCGCGCTCATCCATGACGACGTCATGGACCTCAGCAACACGCGCCGCGGCCGCCCCACCCTGCACCGCACCCTGGCCGCCCACCACGCCTCGTGCCGGGGACCGGACGAGGTCGAGTGGTTCGGCATGAGTGCCGCGGTCCTGCTCGGCGACCTGACGCTCACCTGGTCCGACGAACTCTTCCACTCGGCCGGACTCGCCCCCGCCCAACTCGGCGCGGTGCTCCCGCTCGTGTCGCAGATGCGCACCGAGTTGATGCTGGGTCAGTACCTCGACCTGCACGCCACCGGCGGGCTGACCGACGATGTCGACGCCACGCTGAACGTCTACCGCTACAAGACGGCCAAGTACACCATCGAGCGCCCCCTGCACGTCGGCGCCGCCATCGCGGGCACGGACCCCGAGGCCATGGCCGCCTTCACCGCCTACGCGCTCCCCCTCGGCGAGGCGTTCCAGCTCCGCGACGACCTGCTCGGCGTGTACGGGGACCCGTTGGTCACCGGCAAGTCACACCTCGACGACCTGCGCGCCGGCAAGAACACCACACTGACCGCGCTCGCCCTGCGCACAGCCGACGGCGAGCAGGCCGCGCTGCTGCGCCGCCTGCTCGGCGATCCGCTGCTGGACGAGGAGGGAGCGGGCGTCGTCCGCGGGATCTTCGAGGCGACCCGCGCCCGGGAGACCGTCGAGCGCATGATCGACGACCGTCAACAGCAGGCACTGCGGGCGCTCGACGACGCCCCGTTCACCGCGGACGCCGTCGGCGCCCTGAAGCGGATTGCCCGTATGGCTACTGCGAGGGACTCATGACCACTGAAATCACCGCGTCCGAGACCGTTCTTCCCGGCATGATGCGCCACTGGAAGGAGAGCACCAGCCGGTTCGCCGAGGCGTTCGAACAGCACATCGGCCACCTGCCCCAGATGGTGCCGATGACGGACGCCGAGCTCCGGGAAGTCATCGACGCGTGCAATGCGGCGGTGGCCCCCTTCGGGAAGTCCGTCTCCGACGAACGCTGGATCTCCTACATGGATGTCGTCCGGTGGTCGCAGAGCGCTCGCCATATCCGGGACATGGAGGCGTTCAAGGCGGTCTGCATCCTGAACTGCGTCACCTTCGTGTGGGACGACATGGATCCGGCACTGCACGACTTCGCCGTCTTCCTTCCCGAACTGCGCAAGATATGCCAGAAGTATTACGACGAGGAAGACGCACGGTTCGCCTACGAAGGCGCCCGGGCCTTCGTCACCAGCGACCACATGTTCCGCAACTCCCCCATCAAGGAAGTGCTCTGCAACACCTCCCCGGAGCAGTATTTCCGATTCCGTGTGACGGATGTGGGAGTCGACTTCTGGATGAAGATGTCGTATCCGATCTACCAGCACCCGGAGTTCACGGAACACGCCAAGTCGGGATTGGCCGCTCGAATGACTACCCGGGGTCTCGCGATCGTCAACGATTTCTACTCGTACGATCGCGAGATCGCGCTGGGCCAGATCACCAACTGCTTCCGACTGTGCGACGTGTCGAACCAGGACGCCTTCGACGAATTCTTCCAGGAGCGTATGGACGACATCGTGGAGGACATACAGTGCATCAAATCCTTCGACGAGATCACGCGGGACGTCCTGATGGACCTCATCTACGGCAACTTTGTCTGGACCACGAGCAACAAACGTTACAAAGCGGCCGTGAACAACGTCAACTCTCGTATTCAGTAAGGAAGCGGGTAACGTGAACCCGGCCAAGGTTTCCGATAAACCGGCCCGCTCCTGGTCGTTCGGCTCCGCCCCCGGAGCGGTGCCTCTTCTGGGACATGTGCTCGCGCTCTGGCGTCGGCCGCTGCAGTTCCTGGCTTCCCTGCCCGCCCACGGTGACGTGGTCGAGATCAGACTCGGGCCCAGCCGGGCCTACCTGGCCTGCCATCCCGACCTCGTCCACCAGGTCCTGGTGAACCCGCGGACCTTCGACAAGGGAGGTCTCTTCGACAAGGCCCGGCAGCTGCTCGGGAACAGCCTGTCGGTCTCGCGCGGCGACGCCCACCGGTTCCAACGACGGGTCATCCAGCCGGCGTTCCACTCCACGCGGATCGCCGCCTACACGGCCGCCGTCGGCGACGACACCCGTACCGCACTCGGCTCCTGGCGGGCCGGGCAGACCCAGGACATCAGCGAGGCCATGCACGCCCTCCTGATGCGGGTGGCCGCCAGGACGCTGTTCTCCACCAGCGCCGACGAGAGGACCATCGAGGAGGCCCGGCACTGCCTGCGTACCGTCTCGCAGGGCATCTACAAGCGCACGATCGCCCCGCTGGGCATCATGGAGAAGCTCCCCACCCCGGGCAACCGGCGCTACGACCACGCCAACGCACGGCTTCGGGAGATCGTCGACACGATGATCAGCGAGCGTCGGCGGTCCGAGGAGGACCACGGCGACCTGCTCTCGACTCTCCTGCGGGCCGAACACCCGGATACCGGACAGCAATTGACCGACGAGGAGGTCCTCGACCAGGTCGTCACCTTCCTCGTGGCGGGAAGCGAGACCACCGCGTCGACCCTCGCGTTCGTCTTCCATCTGCTGGGCGCGCACCCCGGGGCCGAGCAGCGGGTGCACGACGAGATCGACGCCGCCATCGGCGACCGCTCACCGGTCTTCGACGACCTCCCGAAACTCGAGTACACCCGCGCCGTCATCACCGAGGCGCTGCGCCTGTACCCGCCGTCCTGGATGTCGATGCGGGTGGCGGCGGTCGACACCGATCTCGGCGGGCACCCCGTGCCGGCGGGCGCGCTGGTGCTCTACAGCGCCCAGGCACTGCATCACAACGCCGAACTGTTCCCCGATCCGGAGGAGTTCGTCCCCGAGCGCTGGCTGGGCGAGCGCGCCAAGGAGGTGCCTCGCGGAGCGCTGCTGCCGTTCGGCGCGGGCAGCCACAAGTGCATCGGAGATGTCCTCGCCCTCACCGAGACCGCCCTCATCGTGGCCACGATCGCGAGCCGGTGGCGCCTTCGTCCCATACCCGGAACCAGGCTGCGGCCGGAGCCGAAGGCCACCCTGGAGGCCGGCCCGCTGCCCATGATCTGCGAACCGCGCTGACGTTCGCGAGGGGATGAACGACACATGAGCACGAAGACCGCGCACCAGTCGTCCGCCACGCACAACTGGCGGTTCGGTACCGCACCCGGCGGTCTCCCGCTGATCGGCCACGCCGTGCTGATGGGCCGCCGGCCGTTGGAGTTCCTGGCCTCCCTGCCGGCCCACGGCGACCTGGTCGAGCTCAGGCTGGGGCCGAGCCGCGCCTATCTGCCCTGCCATCCGGAACTGGTCCAGCAGGTGTTGCTCAACGCGCGCACCTACGACACGGGCGGGCCCGTGAAGGAGAAGGCGCGGCCCATCCTGGGCAACGGCCTGATCACCTCCGACTGGGCGGATCACCGCAGGCAGAGGCGGCTGGTGCAGCCCGCCTTCCATCCCGCCCGGATGCCCACGTACGCCGAGGTGATGCAACGCGAAGCGGCTGGCGAGTCCCTGTCGTGGGAGGCGGGAGAGGCCATCGACGTGAGCAACGCGATGCAGGCGTTGACCGCCCGTGTCACGGCTCGCGCGCTGTTCTCCACCGAGATCGCGAGCCATGCGGTCGCCGAGATCCAGCACTGTCTGCCGATCATCGTGCACGGCGCGTACCGGCAGGCGCTGGACCCCACCGGGCTCCTGGCGAAACTCCCCCTGGCGGCCAACCGCCGCTTCGACGAGGCGCGGACGCGTCTGCACCGGCTGATCAACCAGATCGTCGAGGACTACCGGGCGGAGGGCGGGGACCGCGGCGATCTGCTGTCGGCCCTGCTCGGCGCCGAGGACCCCGAGACCGGTGGGAGTCTGGACGACCAGGAGATCCACGACCAGGTCATGACCCTGCTGCTGGCTGGTATCGAGACCACGGCCAGCGCCCTGGCCTGGAGCTTCCACCTCCTCGGCCGGAATCCGGAGGTCGAGGCGGCGCTGCACGCCGAACTCGACGAGGTGCTGGACGGACGGTCGCCCGTCTACGCCGACGTCCCGCGACTCGAATACACCCAGCGGGTGTTCACCGAGACCCTCCGGCTGTATCCGCCCGCCTGGCTCTACACCCGCACCACCACCGAGGCCACGGAGCTCGCGGGACGGCAGCTGCCTCCCCGGTCCGACATCCTGATCAGCCCCTACGTACTGCACCACAACGCCGCACTGTTCAAGGACCCCGAGTCCTTCGACCCCGACCGGTGGGTCCCCGAGCGGGCGAAGGACGTGACACGCGGCTGCTATCTCCCGTTCGGAGCCGGCAGCCGCAAGTGCATCGGGGACGTGTTCGGCATGACGGAGGCCACCCTCGCCCTGGCCGCCATCGCCGCCCGCTGGCGACTGCGCCCCGTCCCGGACACGACGATCCGCCCGCGTCCGCACATGAGCCTCAGCGCCGGCCCGCTGCCCATGGTCCCGCAACCGCGTTGAGCGAACGAAGGAGGCCCCCGGGACGATGTCCCGGGGGCCTCCTTCGTTCCCTCGCGGCTGTGGCTTCAGCTCTTACGGGCTGCGGTGATCAGTGGTGGCCGTGGCCGCTCGTGATCTCCTTGTACTCCTCGACGGTCGGCTTGGTGATCTGGGACTCCTCGCCGTAGTACGCCTCACTCAGCTTGGCGCGCAGCTTCTCGGAGCGCTTCACCTTGCGCTCGACACCGTTCTCGTCGACCGTGGCACCGATCGCGGCCGGCTCGTACTGCTCGTGCGCCGTGAGCGTGTGCAGCTGCTCCTGGCTGAGCGGCTCGTGCACCTCGACGAACTCACCGTGCGGCAGGCGCTTGATGATGCCCGACTCACGGCCGTGCAGCACCTTGTCCTTGTCGCGGCGCTGAAGGCCGAGGCAGATCCGCTTGGTGGCGATGAACACGAGAACCGGGATGACGAAGAAGCCGATCCGTACGAACCAGGTGATCGAGTTGATCGAGAGGTGGAAGTGGGTCGCCCAGAGGTCGTTTCCACCACCGATCAGCATCACGAAGTACGCGGCCAGCCAGGCCATACCGAACCCGGTACGGGTCGGCGTGTTGCGCGGCCGGTCCAGGATGTGGTGCTCGCGCTTGTCACCGGTGACCCAGGCCTCGATGAACGGGTACACGGCGATGGCCACCAGGACCAGCGGGAAGATCACGATCGGGATGAACACGCCCAGGACGAGCGTGTGACCCCAGATGTTGATTTCCCAGCCCGGCATCACACGCACCAGGCCTTCGGCGAAGCCCATGTACCAGTCAGGCTGGGCACCCGTGGACACCTGGTCCGGCCGATAGGGGCCCATGGCCCAGATCGGGTTGATCGAGGCGACCGCCGCGATGGCCGCGATGGCACCGAAGACCAGGAAGAAGAAGCCTCCGGCCTTGGCCATGTAGACCGGCAGCAGCGGCATGCCGACGACGTTGTTGTTGGACTTGCCGGGGCCCGCGAACTGCGTGTGCTTGTGGTAGAAGACCAGGATCAGGTGGCCGACGACCAGACCGAGCATGATGCCCGGCAGCAGCAGGATGTGGACCGAGTAGAACCGCGCGACGAAATCGCCGCCGGGGAACTCACCGCCGAAGATGAAGAACGAGAGGTACGTGCCGACGATCGGGACCGACAGCAGCACACCCTCGATGAACCGCACGCCGGTGCCCGACAGCAGGTCGTCGGGGAGCGAATAGCCCGTGAAGCCGGTGAACAGCGACAGGACCAGCAGCAGCCAGCCGAAGAGCCAGTTGACCTCGCGCGGCTTGCGGAAGGCGCCCGTGAAGAACACGCGCATCATGTGAACCATCATCGCCGCGACGAAGATCAGCGCCGCCCAGTGGTGGATCTGCCGGATCAGCAGGCCACCGCGCACATCGAAGGAGATGTGCATGGTCGAGTTGAACGCCTCGGACATCAGCTGGCCCTGCAGCGGGACGTAGCTGCCGTGGTACTCCACCTCGTTCATCGACGGGTGGAAGAACAGCGTCAGGTACACACCCGTGAGGATGATGATGATGAAGCTGTAGAGGCAGACCTCACCCAGCATGAACGACCAGTGGTCGGGGAAGATCTTGCGCATGTTGGCCTTGGCCAGGGAGTAGATCCCCAGTCGGCCGTCGGCCCAGTCGGCGACTCGCTCGCCGGCCGGTGCCTTCCCGCGTGCGCGGGACTCGGAGGTCTCTGTAGTGCTCATCCGCGCTCCCAGAAAGCAGGACCGACGGGCTCCTCGAAGTCGCCGCGCGCTTCGAGGTAACCCTGGTCGTTCACGCCGATGCGCAGCTGCGGCAGGGCGTGACCGGCGGGGCCGAAGATCACCCGGGCACCGTCGGAGAGGTCGAAGGTGGACTGGTGGCAGGGGCAGAGCACGTGGTGCGTCTGCTGCTCGTACAGGGAGATCGGGCAACCGACGTGGGTGCAGATCTTCGAGTACGCGACGATTCCCTCGTACGACCACTCGAGCTCGCGCTTGTCCTTGATGTTGTCCGGCTGGATGCGGACGATCATCAGGGCGGCCTTGGCGATCTCGGTCTGGAACTCCTCGTCGTGCTCCTCCAGGCCCTCGGGCTTGGCGAAGGTCAGCGAGCCGACCGCGACGTCGGAGGGGCGCAACGGCTCGTTGGTGTTCATGTTGACCAGCTGGAGCCCCTTGCGCCACATGGTGTGGCGGAGCTTGGTGCCGGGCAGCGGGCCGAGGTCGCGCAGCAGCACGACGCCGGACAGCGGGAACAGGGCCAGCGCGCCGAACATCGTGTTGCGGATCAGCTTGCGCCGGCCGAGCGCCGACTCCTTGGCGCCCTGCTTGAAGTCCGCGTGGACCTTCGCGCGGACCTCGGGGGGCGCCTCGATCGCGTGACGCTCGTCGGCGATCTCCTCGTCGGACATCAGGGTGCGGGCCCAGTGGACCGCGCCCGCGCCGATCGAGAAGAGGGCGAGACCGAGGGTCAGGCCCAGCGCGAAGTTCAGCGCGTTGATGTGCCCGATCGGGAACACGAAGATCGACTTGTCGTGGGGGATGCTCACGTACGAGGCGATGAAGCCGACCGTGGCCAGCATCGACACCGTGAACAGCATGGCCACCACGCGCTCGGACCGCTTGGCGGCCCGCTCGTCGATGTCCTGCACCCGGTGCTCGTGGGGCGGGAGGCCGGGGTCCGCGAAGGGGTGCTTCTCGTCCGCGACGCCTACCGCGCCGTGCGCGTCCTGCTCTGCGGGCAGGTTCTCTTCTGGAATGTCTTGGCTACTCATGACTTCTTGGCCTTTGCGGTCCGAGCGGCGACCCAGACGGCGACCGCGATCAGCGCGCCGAGGCCGAAGATCCAGGCGAACAGGCCTTCGGAGACCGGGCCGAGACCGCCCAGCTCAAGACCGCCGGGGCTCACGGAGTCGTCGCCGTTGACCGCGTTCAGGTACGCGATGATGTCCTTCTTGTTCTGCTCCGACAGCGTGGTGTCGGGGAACGACGGCATGTTCTGCGGGCCGGTCTGCATGGCCTCGTAGATGTGCTTCGGAGAGACACCCTCGAGGTCCGGTGCGAACTTGCCGTGCGTCAGCGCGCCACCCTTGCCGGTGAAGTTGTGGCACTGCGCGCAGTTGGTGCGGAACAGCTCGCCGCCCTTGGCGATGTCGGCGCCGTCCGGGCCGAACTCCGCCTTCGTCGGAACGGACGGACCCGCGCCCAGCGAGGAGACGTACGCGGCCAGCTGGTCGATCTCGGCCTGCGTGTAGATGACCTTCTTCTTCGGAACCTGCGGTCCCGGCTGCTGGGCCGGCATACGGCCGGTGCCGACCTGGAAGTCGACGGCCGCGGCGCCCACGCCGACGAGGCTCGGTCCGTCGGAGGATCCCTGACCGCCGGTGCCGTGGCAGCTGGCGCAGCCTACGGCGAAGAGCTTCTTGCCCTCGTCGATGGCCAGGGACTGGGCGGTTTCATCTGCCTTCGCCGGGTGCGCGGGAGCGAACACGGCGTACAGCCCCCCGGTGCATGCCAGCGCGAGGAGTAGGACGACGAGCGCCGCCAGCGGGTGGCGTCGTCGTGCGGAGAGCTTTTTCACGGATTACCCCGGTGTCAGGATCTTCTGCGTCGATGCTTGCGATGTCGGGAGCGGGCCCGGCTACTTGATCAGATAGATCGTGGCGAAGAGCCCGATCCAGACGACGTCGACGAAGTGCCAGTAGTAGGACACGACGATCGCGGCGGTCGCCTGCTCGTGGGTGAACCTCTTGGCCGCGTAGGTACGCCCGAGAACGAACAGGAAGGCGATGAGGCCGCCCGTCACGTGCATACCGTGGAAGCCGGTGGTCAGGTAGAAGACCGACCCGTAGGGATCGGACGAGAGGGAGATCCCGTCCTTCTTCACCAGCTCGGTGTACTCGTAGATCTGACCGCCGATGAAGATGGCACCCATGATGAACGTGACGATGAACCAGCCCCGGAGCTTCTTCACGTCACCTCGCTCAGCGGCGAAGACGCCGAGCTGGCAGGTGAGGGAGGAGAGCACCAGGATCGTGGTGTTCGTCGCCGAGAACGGAACGTTCAGGCTGGACGCCATCTCCTTCCAGTGATCAGGACCCGTCACCGATCGCAGGGTGAAGTACATCGCGAAAAGGGCCGCGAAGAACATCAGCTCGGAACTCAACCAGATGATGGTTCCGACGCTGGTGAGGTTCGGTCGGTTGACCGACGGGTGCGCGTGCCCGGTTGTCTCTGTCGTTGCTGTCGCCACGACCGACATTATGTCGGTCGCTTATCCCGCCCTCACCCCGGGGGGTGCCGTTCGGAGTGTCCGGCTGCTCCATACCGGTGTTGACGTGGTGTTCAAGGGAGTAGCATCCGGCCCAACGGGCCTGTCCTTACGACGCTGACGTCACGGAGGAACAATGCAGCCGACCGCCACGGTGCTGGTCTACAGCGACGATTCCAACACCCGCGAGCAGGTACGGCTCGCCTCCGGCCGCCGACCGGCTCCGGACGTCCCGTTGGTGGAGTTCCTGGAGTGCGCCACGCCCGCGGCGGTACTGAAGGAGCTGGACAAGGGCGGGATCGACGTCTGTGTGCTGGACGGGGAGGCCGTGCCGATGGGCGGCATGGGCCTGTGCCGGCAGATCAAGGACGAGGTGTTCGGCTGCCCGCCGGTGCTGCTGCTGATCGGGCGGCCGCAGGACGCGTGGCTGGCGACATGGAGCCGGGCGGAGGCCGCGGTGGCCCACCCGGTGGATCCGGTGGAGTTCGCGGCGGCGCTGGCTTCTCTGCTGCGGGATCGGAAGGCGTTGAGCGCCTAGGAGCGCGAGGGCTGCCGCGCTTCCGGGCGTGCCGGCCCCTGAGGTGTCTCTAGACGCTCTGTGGCCTCAGCCTCGCCACCTGCGCCGCGCTCGGGGCGTCCGGGGTGCCGGCCACCAGCGCGCTGCCGTCGCGCCACTTCTTCCAGTCCACGTTCCAGTCGCCGAAGCCGTTGCCGAAGGGCTCCATGGTGTTGCCGTCCGAGTTGACGACCTGCACCACGTCGCCCTCGTGGACGGTGTCGAAGAACCACTCGGCGTTGGACGTGCTCATGCCGGTGCAGCCGTGGCTGACGTTGGCGTAGCCCTGGGAGCCGACCGACCAGGGGGCGGCGTGCACGTACTCGCCGCTCCAGGTGAGGCGGGTGGCGTAGTAGACCGGCAGGTCGTACGACTCCGAGGAGCCCTCGGCGATGCCGATGCTGGTGCCGCGCATACGTACGAAGTACTCCTTGCCCAGCACGACCTTGACGCCGTTGCGGGTCTCGAAGCCGGGCTTGCCGGTGGTGACCGGGAGCTCGTTGATGACCTCGTTGTTCTTGTAGACCTTCATCGAGTGTGACGAGGCGTCCGTCACGGCGATGATGCGGTCGCCGGTGGTCAGCTTGAGGGCCTTGCCCTTGCCTCCCCAGAGACGGTCGCTGATCTTGATGCCCTCCAGGTCGCTGCGGACCTGGATCGTGGCGTGGGCGGGCCAGTACTCCTTGGGGCGGTAGTGGAGCTCCTTGTCGTCCACCCAGTGCCAGGCGCCCGGTACGGCGGGCGTGGAGTCGACCCTGAGGGCGCGCTCGACGACGGCCCGCTGGGCCTTGTCCTTGACGGGTCTGTCCAGCTTGGCGGTGACGGGCTGGCCGACACCGTAGGTCCCCGACTTGGGGCCGAAGGTGACGTTCAGGCGCTTCTTGCCCACTGGCTTGCTGGTGTCGAAGTCGAGGACCTTGCGGCCCGGTGCCCCGTCGTCGTCCTCGGTGCTCACCCGGACGACGTAGTGGGCGTTTGCGGCCAGCGGAGAGGTGCTGCGCCAGCGGGTTCCGTCGGCGGAGAGTTCGCCCGCCACATAGCGGCCTGTGGCGTCCGTGGCCGTGACGTCGGTGATGCGGCCGTCGTCGTCCTCGGCGGTCACCTCGAGCGGCTTGTCCGGGTCGGCCTTCTTGCCGTCGCCCGTGGGCGCGTTGAAGGCGACCTGGTCCGCCGCGTCGTACGGCGTGGCCGCCAGCGGGTTCCCGTCGGACCCACAGGCGGCGGCGCTCGCGCCGAGGGCGATCACCAGCAGCGTGCAGCTCACGACGGTGCGGGTACGCGGTGCATGGTTCATGGCTTCACGCTAGGAAGCCCCGTCAAGAACGGCACGCCGGGTGACTCGTACGGGGGATTCCGATTGCGGCAAAAGCAGGAGCCCGGACGCTCCTCACGGAGTGTCCGGGCTCTGTCGAGCTCGGCTCGTGCTACTGCGTGCGGTTCTCACCGCGGTAGTACTCGAAGACCCAGCCGTACAGGCCGATCATGATGACCGGCACCGAGAAGTACAGCAGCCACCAGCCGATCGCGACCGACAGGAAGGCGAGGGCGCCGCCGAAGCCGAGGGCGAGCGGCTGCCAGCTGTGCGGGCTGAAGAACCCGACCTCGCCGGCGTCGTCCGCGACGTCGGCCTCCTTGTTGTCCTGCGCGCCGGCGTCCACCCGCTTGGCCGTGAAGCCCAGGTAGAAGCCGATCATGATGGACAGACCGAAGGCCAGGAAGAGCGCGGTGGTACCGGCCGGCTCCTTCGACCAGTAGCCATAGACGATCGCCATGGCGAGGATGAAGATGCTCAGCCAGAAGAACATCCGTCCCTGGATCTTCACTTCCCGGCCTCCTTGCCGCCGTTGCCGGCCAGAGCCTTCTCACCGTGACCGGCGTTCTCGAGCTGGTCGAGAGCGGCGATCTCGGGGTGGTGCAGGTCGAACGCCGGGGATTCGCTGCGGATCCGCGGCAGGGTGAGGAAGTTGTGGCGCGGCGGCGGGCAGGAGGTGGCCCACTCGAGCGAGCGGCCGTAGCCCCACGGGTCGTCGACACCGACGGGCTTGCCGTACTTGGCCGTCTTCCACACGTTGTAGAGGAACGGCAGGATCGACAGGCCGAGCACGAACGAGCTGATCGTCGAGATCGTGTTCAGGGCGGTGAAGCCGTCGGCCGCCAGGTAGTCGGCGTACCGGCGCGGCATGCCCTCGGCGCCCAGCCAGTGCTGGACCAGGAAGGTGCCGTGGAAGCCGATGAACAGCGTCCAGAACGTGATCTTGCCGAGGCGCTCGTCGAGCATCTTGCCGGTGAACTTGGGCCACCAGAAGTGGAAGCCGGAGAACATCGCGAAGACGACGGTGCCGAAGACGACGTAGTGGAAGTGCGCCACCACGAAGTACGAGTCCGAGACGTGGAAGTCCATCGGGGGCGAGGCCAGGATGACACCGGTCAGACCACCGAAGGTGAAGGTGATCAGGAAGCCGGTGGCCCAGAGCATCGGGGTCTCGAAACTCAGGGACCCCTTCCACATCGTTCCGATCCAGTTGAAGAACTTCACGCCGGTCGGTACGGCGATCAGGAACGTCATGAAGGAGAAGAACGGCAGGAGCACGCCGCCGGTGACGTACATGTGGTGGGCCCACACCGTCACGGACAGACCCGCGATCGCGATGGTCGCCGCGATCAGACCCATGTAGCCGAACATCGGCTTGCGGGAGAAGACCGGGATGACCTCGGAGATGATGCCGAAGAACGGCAGGGCGATGATGTACACCTCTGGATGCCCGAAGAACCAGAAGAGGTGTTGCCAGAGCAACGCTCCGCCGTTGGCGGCATCGAAGACATGTGCCCCGAATTTCCGATCCGCCTCCAGCGCGAACAGCGCGGCGGCGAGGACCGGGAAGGCGAGCAGGACCAGCACCGCGGTCAGCAGCACGTTCCACACGAAGATCGGCATGCGGAACATGGTCATGCCGGGCGCGCGCATGCAGATGATCGTGGTGATGAAGTTGACCGCACCGAGGATCGTGCCGAAGCCGGAGAAGGCCAGACCCATGATCCACAGGTCGGCGCCGATGCCCGGCGAGCGGACCGCGTCCGACAGCGGGGAGTAGGCGAACCAGCCGAAGTCGGCCGCGCCCTGCGGGGTCAGGAAGCCGCCCACCGCGATCGTCGAGCCGAACAGGTAGAGCCAGTAGGCGAACATGTTCAGCCGCGGGAACGCCACGTCGGGCGCGCCGATCTGCAGCGGCATGATCCAGTTGGTGAAGCCGGCGAACAGCGGCGTCGCGAACATCAGCAGCATGATCGTGCCGTGCATCGTGAACGCCTGGTTGAACTGCTCGCTCGACATGATCTGCAGACCCGGCCGGGCCAGCTCGGCGCGCATGAAGAGCGCCATCACGCCACCGATGAGGAAGAACGCGAACGACGTGGCCAGGTACATCGTGCCGATCGTCTTGTGGTCAGTGGTGGTGAGCCACTTGATGACCACGCTGCCGCGGTTCTGGCGCCGGACCGGCAGCTCGTCCGTGTAGTGGGACCCTGCCGCCGCGGCACCCTGGGGTTCGTTGAGGATGCTCACAGGTTCGTCGTCTCCCGGTCCTTCTCGTGGGCGGTCTGCTCGATGCCCGCGGGAACGTAACCGGTCTGCCCCTTCTTCGCGAGGTCCTTGAGGTGCTGCTCGTAGCGCTCGGGAGAAACGACCTTCACGTTGAACAGCATCCGGGAGTGGTCGACGCCGCAGAGCTCGGCGCACTTGCCGAGGAAGGTGCCCTCCCTGTTGGGGGTCACCTCGAAGGCGTTGGTGTGGCCCGGGATGACGTCCTGCTTCATCAGGAACGGCACCACCCAGAAGGAGTGGATGACGTCACGCGAGGTGAGGACGAAGCGGACCGTCTTGCCCTTGGGGAGCCAGAGGGTCGGGCCCGGGTTGCCGGTCTGCGGGTTCCGCGTGGCGGGCGTCCCGAAGTCGTAGACACCGCCGGCGTTCGCCGGGAAGTCGTCCTTGAACCGGGTCGGAATCGCGTCCAGGTTCTTGTCCGTCTTCGCGTCACCCGTGGAGCCCGCGACGGGCGTGATGTAGTTGAAGGCCCAGCTCCACTGGTAGCCGACGACGTTGATGGTGACGTCGGGCTCCTTCTTGAGGCTGAGGAGCTTCGACTCGTCGCGGGCCGTGAAGTAGAAGAGGACCGAGACGATGACCAGCGGAACCACGGTGTACAGCGCCTCGATGGGCATGTTGTACCGGGTCTGCGGAGGAACCTCGACCTTGGTGCGGCTGCGCCGGTGGAAGATGGCGCTCCAGATGATCAGACCCCACACCAGCACGCCAACGGCGAGCGCGGCAGCCCAGGAGCCCTGCCACAGGGAGAGGATCCGCGGAGCCTCTTCCGTGGTCGGGGTGGGCATACCAAGGCGGGGGAAGTCCTTGTATGTGCAACCGGTGGCGGTCGCCAGGACCAGGCCCGCGGTCATTGCCTGCAGCAGCTTCCGCCGCATCGGGCGCCGCGGCGAGCGGTCGGAGCCGTTGGGACTCACGTAGCGCCTTCCCGAGAGTCTCGCCCGCGCGGATCGGCTGCGGCCTGGCCTTACTCGGTGGTCGGTCGCCGCCCTGCGTCGGGCAGGGGTTTGGATGTTTATGCGGACCAAACCCTAGCCGACGCCCTCCGGGGGTTCAGCGGGAGGGGGGCCTACTGGGTCGGGGGTTCGCTGGTTTGGCGGCCGCGGGTGCATTGTGGCTGGTCGCGCAGTTCCCCGCACCCCTGGGGAGTTAGCGTGTTCGTGTGCCCTATTTCGACGCTGCTTCCAGTGTTCCGCTTCATTCCGTTGCTCGTCAGGCGCTGTTGGCCTCTTTGGATGAAGGGTGGGCTGATCCCTCCCGTCTCTACCGGGAGGGACGGCGGGCTCGGCTGCTGTTGGATGCCGCTCGGGAGGCCGCTGCCGAGGCCGTGGGGTGCCGGCCTGACGAACTGACCTTCACGTCCTCCGGGACGCGGGCCGTGCACGACGGGATCGCGGGGGCGTTGGCCGGGCGGCGGCGGGTTGGACGTCACCTGATCGTGTCAGCTGTCGAACACTCCTCGGTGCTCCATTCGGCGGAGTCGTTCGACGTGACCGAGGTGCCGGTGGACCGTACGGGAGCGGTGAGCCCGGGGGCCTACGCCGATGCTCTTCGCCCCGACACCGCGCTGGCGTGTCTTCAGTCGGCCAACCACGAGGTGGGGACCGTGCAGCCGGTGGCCGAGGTGGCCGCCGTGTGCCGGGAGGCCGGGGTGCCGTTGCTGGTGGACGCGGCGCAGTCGCTGGGGTGGGGGCCGGTGGAAGGTGCCTGGTCCCTGTTGACGGCCAGCGCGCACAAGTGGGGCGGGCCGTCGGGGGTGGGCCTGCTCGCCGTACGGAAAGGTGTCCGGTTCTCGCCCCAGGGGCCGGCCGACGAGCGGGAGTCGGGGCGGGCACCGGGGTTCGAGAACCTGCCGGCGATCGTCGCGGCGGCGGCCTCGCTGCGGGCGGTGCGGGCCGAGGCGGCGCAGGAGGCCGTACGGCTGCGGGAGCTGACGGAGCGGATCCGTTCGCGGGTGCCGCGGCTGGTGCCGGATGTGGACGTGGTGGGCGATGCCGAGCGGCGGCTGCCCGGGATCGTCACTTTCTCCTGTCTCTATGTCGACGGAGAGACCCTGCTGCACGAGCTGGACCGGGCGGGTTTCTCCGTTTCCTCCGGTTCGTCCTGCACGAGCAGCACGCTGACGCCGAGCCATGTGCTGAAGGCGATGGGGGTGCTGAGTGAGGGAAACGTGCGGGTTTCGTTGCCGCCGGGGACGACGTCCGAGGAGGTCGACCGTTTCCTGGAGGTGCTGCCGGGGGCGGTGACGGCGGTCCGGGAGAAGCTGGGCGCGCCGACGCCTTCGGCTGTCGTCCGTGCGGACGCCCTGGTCGTGGACGCCCTGGGCAAGCGGTGCCCGATCCCGGTCATCGAGCTGGCCAAGGTGATCGGGGACGTGCCGGTGGGCGGGACGGTCCGGGTTCTGTCCGACGACGAGGCGGCTCGGCTGGACATCCCGGCGTGGTGCGAGATGCGGGAGCAGGAGTACGTGGGCGAGGAGCCGGCGGACCGGGGTTCGGTGTACGTGGTCCGCCGGATCTCCTAGCCGGTCATCGGAGGTGGGTCAGCCGAGGTGGATCAGCCCAGGTGGGTGCGGACCTCGTCGGCCGCCTCGTCGCCGTACGCCTTGGTGAAGCGCTCCATGAAGTTGCCCCGCCGCAGTCGGTACTCCTGCGTGCCCACGGTCTCGATGACGAGCGTGGCCAGCATGCAGCCCACCTGGGCCGCGCGCTCCAGGGAGACGCCCCAGGCGAGCCCCGACAGGAACCCGGCGCGGAACGCGTCACCGACGCCGGTCGGGTCGGCCTTGCGCTCCTCCTCCGCACAGCCGACGACGATCGGCTCCGCGCCGGTCCGGTCGATCCGTACCCCCTGCGCGCCGAGCGTGGTGACCCGGTGGCCGACCTTGGCGAGGATCTCCTCGTCGGACCAGCCCGTCTTGGACTCGATGAGCCCCTTCTCGTACTCGTTGGAGAAGAGGTATGTGGCCCCGTCCAGCAGGATCCGGATCTCGTCGCCGTTCATCCGGGCGATCTGCTGGGAGAAGTCCGCGGCGAACGGGATGCCGCGGGACCGGCACTCCTCGGTGTGGCGGAGCATCGCCTCGGGGTCGTCGGCGCCGATGAGGACGAGGTCGAGGCCGTCCACGCGGTCGGCGACCGTCTTGAGCTCGATCTGGCGGGCCTCGCTCATCGCGCCCGTGTAGAAGGAGCCGATCTGGTTGTGGTCGGAGTCCGTGGTGCACACGAAGCGGGCGGTGTGCAGCGTCTCGGAGATACGGACGGACGCGGTGTCGACGCCGTGCCGGTCCAGCCAGGCGCGGTACTCGTCGAAGTCGAAGCCCGCGGCCCCGACGAGGATCGGCTTCGTGCCGAGCAGGCCCATACCGAAGGCGATGTTCGCGCCGACGCCTCCCCTGCGTACGTCGAGGTTGTCGACCAGGAAGGAGAGCGAGACCGTGTGCAGCTGGTCCGCGACGAGCTGGTCGGCGAAACGGCCGGGGAACGTCATGAGGTGGTCGGTGGCGATGGAGCCGGTGACTGCGATGCGCACGGCGAGGCTCTCCAGAAGAAGGGTGTATTGACACTTCACGCTATCGGGTCCGTATGGAGTACTGCGAGGAGGCCGACGGCGCGGTGAAGCAGGTAAAACTACCCGATAGTAGATCTTTCTTCGCGGGTGTGGACGTGCTTACGGTTCCGTCATGACGAACCTTGAGCTGTACACCTCCACCCCGGCCGACCTGGACGGTGACCTCGCCTCGCTGCGCGGTGACTGCGCCCGGATGGCTCCGCACTGGGCGGTTCCCGACCGGATCGTCGCCCTTCCGGTCTCCCCCTCGCTCATCCACGGGGTGACGGTTCCCGAGGGGTCCGCCCGGGTGCTGGAGGCCATGTCGGAGTACGGCGACTGAGTCAGGGCGTCGAGCAGGGCGCGTGTGTCGGCGCGTTCGAGGGAACCGCGCGCTCCCCCGCTGCGTCCCATCGCCGTCCCCCGGAAAGGGGATGCGGGATACGACCCGTTTGCCGACCTTTTTGACAGGGCCGGGTCAGGGTCGAGGGACAGTTGCGCAGCAGAAGGAGCGATGCGGTGAACACCGAGCGACCCGACAACAACGACCCCGGCGAGGCCTCGGGCAGCGGGGACGAGAGCGCTGCGGAAGCGCGGGGTGCCGGTGGGGCGAGCGGTGCCGTAGCGCAGGGTGCGGACGAGGCCGGCGGTGCCGAAGCGCCCGGCGCCGGTGAGTCGAGCGGTGCTGCGGAGGAGCGGGGTTCCGAGGCTCCCGGTGATGAGGGGACGAGCGGCGCCGAACGCGGTCACAGTGGTGAATCCGAGGGCACCGAGAACGTCGGCGCCACCGCCGAAGGCTCGCCGGAACACGCCGAGGAAGTCGCCGACGCCGACACGGACGACTCCCTGAGCTCCGACACCGAAGCCACCGCTGCCGCTGAGCCGGACGGCCCCGTGGCCGCTCCCTCCCCCTCCCCCTCCCCCGCCCCCGCCGCTCTGCCCGACACCGAGATCCCCCGGGACGGGGACGCCGGTGTACCCCGGACGGCTCGGCATCGCTCTCCCTTCGCCGTTGCCGCCGTAGCCGCTGCCGTGCTGTTGGTCGGGGGCGGTGGGGCGTACCTCGCCGCCGGTACCTCCGGAGGGTCCGGCAGTGGCGCGACCTCGGGCGCGGCCGGTGACGGGAGTGCGCCGCCTCTCGCCCTCGACGGCTACAGCGCGGGCGGCGGTGGGGCGGGGAACGGGATCGCGCCGGGCGAGCCGAATCCGTACGGCGTGACCTATCGCGCCGACGGCAGCCTCCCGCAGGGGCCCGGATCGGCGCCTGTCTACCGGGTCCAGGGGCAGGTCACCGAGGGCGACGTGGCGCGGCTCGCCGAGGCGCTCGGCGTCGACGGGACGCCGGTGGCGCAGGGGCAGGTCTGGCGGATCGGGGTCAAGGACGGTTCGGGGCCGAGTCTGCAGGTGAGCCGGCAGGCGCCGGGCGCGTGGACCTTCCAGCGCTACTCACCCGTCATCGACGACTGCCGGAGCGCCACCGTGTGCGGGGCCCCCAGCGGCCGTCCGGTGAGCGAGGCGGTCGCGGAGAAGGCCGCCGCGCCGGTGCTGAAGGCGGTGGGCCAGGGCACCGCGAAGCTGGACGCGAGCCAGGTCATGGGCGCCCAGCGGATCGTGAACGCCGACCCGGTCGTCGGCGGGCTGCCCACGTACGGCTGGGCGACCGGCGTCACCGTGAACGAGCAGGGTGAGGTGGTCGGCGGCACCGGCCAGTTGAAGGCGCCGGTCAAGAGCGACACGTATCCCGTGCTGAGCGCCGGGAAGACGCTGGGGCTGCTGAACAAGGTGCCCGTGGTCGGCCACCGCATGGGCATCGGCGGCTGCGCCAGTCCCGTACCGCTCAAGGACCGGCTGGAGGAGCCCTGCGGGGGGTCGACGGCGAGCCCCGCGGACAGCACGCTCACCGTCGAGAAGGCGGTGTTCGGGCTGGCGTCGCACTTCGTGGGCGGCCGGCAGGCGCTGGTGCCGTCCTGGCTGTTCGAGGTGCGGGCGCCGGGCGCGAAGGACGCCTTCACGGTGACGTATCCGGCGGTCGACCCGGCGTACATCGCCTCCCCGGCGACGGCGACAGCGACGCCGACCACGCCCGTCTCCCCCACCGCCCCCTCCGACCGGCCCACCTCCGCACCGAAGACGCGGGACGTCCAGGTGGACGGCTACACGGCCGAGGGCGACGAGCTGACCGTGAGCTTCACGGGCGGGGTGTGCGGCGACTACGCGGCGTCGGCGAGCGAGAGCGCGGGCGAGGTGAAGGTCACGGTGACCTACACACCGTGGCAGGGCAAGGTCTGCATCATGATCGCCAAGGAGATCCAGAAGACCGTGCCGCTCGACGAGCCGCTCGGTGCCCGCAAGGTCGTGGGCTCGGACGGCAAGGAGATCCCGCTGAAGAAGGCCGGGGCGCGGCTGCCGGAGACCTCCGGGGCGGCCCGGTAGCCCCGCGGATGCGCGAAGGCGGCGGCCCCGTCCGAGGGGGCCGCCGCCTTCTGTCGCTCTGGGCTTTCTGTCGCTCTGGGCCCGTGCGAACCGCGGGCTAGCTGAAGGAGTCGCCGCAGGCGCAGGAGCCGGTCGCGTTCGGGTTGTCGATCGTGAAGCCCTGCTTCTCGATGGTGTCCACGAAGTCGATGGACGCGCCGCCCAGGTACGGGGCGCTCATGCGGTCGGTGACGACCTTGACGCCGCCGAAGTCCTTGACGACGTCACCGTCGAGGGAACGCTCGTCGAAGAAGAGCTGGTAACGCAGGCCGGAGCAGCCGCCGGGCTGAACGGCGACGCGCAGGGCCAGGTCGTCACGGCCTTCCTGGTCGAGCAGGGCCTTGACCTTCGCCGCGGCGGCGTCGGACAGGATGATGCCGTCGGTGACGGTGCCGGTCTCGTCCGATACGGACATCTACATCTCTC
Organism: Streptomyces sp. NPDC058307; assembly: GCF_042880295.1. NCBI lineage: Bacteria > Bacillati > Actinomycetota > Actinomycetes > Kitasatosporales > Streptomycetaceae > Streptomyces > Streptomyces sp. NPDC058307. Next base: position 165,682 of record NZ_JBHVYZ010000008.1, on the reverse strand, counting down.
CCGGGTTGTACGGAGACTGCTTGCCGACTGGTGCAACCGGCAAGGCCGCGGATTCATTCCGGGCCGGACGCCGGTTTTTTCCGGCGCCTTCTTCATGCTCGCACATGCCGTGCCGGGCGGAAAACGTCTGTTCGGGATTCACGTCACATCGACGCAATGACCATCGTCAAAGTGACGTGAACCGGGTTATGATAGATAACGTCAGTTCGACGAAAAGTAGAAAGGGTGCGTGTCGTGACCACCGCCCAGACCACGGAGCTCGACGTACAGCCGACTCCGCTCGCCCTGTTGCTGCTCGGCCGCGAGGCCGACCCGAGGAGCGAGCGGGGCGTCGAGTGTCCCGGCGACCTGCCCTCGCCGTCCGACCCCGACCTGGTCGAGCGCGCCCGCGCGGCCAAGGAGAAGCTCGGCGACAAGGTGTTCGTCCTCGGCCATCACTACCAGCGTGACGAGGTCATCCAGTTCGCCGACGTCACGGGCGACTCCTTCAAGCTGGCCCGGGACGCGGCCGCCCGCCCTGAGGCCGAGTACATCGTCTTCTGCGGTGTGCACTTCATGGCCGAGTCGGCGGACATCCTGACGTCCGACGACCAGAAGGTGGTCCTCCCCGACCTCGCCGCCGGCTGCTCTATGGCCGACATGGCGACGGCCGAGCAGGTCGCCGAGTGCTGGGACGTGCTCACCGACGCCGGCATAGCCGAGCAGGTCGTGCCGGTGTCGTACATGAACTCCTCGGCGGACATCAAGGCGTTCACGGGCAAGCACGGCGGCACCATCTGCACGTCGTCCAACGCCAAGAAGGCTCTGGAGTGGGCCTTCGAACAGGGCGAGAAGGTGCTGTTCCTGCCCGACCAGCACCTCGGCCGCAACACCGCCGTGCGGGACATGGGGATGACGCTGGAGGACTGCGTCCTCTACAACCCGCACAAGCCGAACGGCGGCCTGACCGCCGAGCAGCTGCGCGACGCGAAGATGATCCTGTGGCGCGGGCACTGCTCGGTGCACGGCCGCTTCTCGCTGGAGTCCGTGGAGGACGTCCGCGCCCGGATCCCCGGGGTGAACGTCCTCGTGCACCCCGAGTGCAAGCACGAGGTCGTGGCCGCGGCGGACTACGTCGGCTCGACCGAGTACATCATCAAGGCACTGGAGGCGGCCCCGGCCGGCTCGAAGTGGGCCATCGGCACGGAGCTCAATCTCGTACGACGGCTCGCGAACCGTTTCGCCCCCGAGGGCAAGGAGATCGTCTTCCTCGACAAGACGGTCTGCTTCTGCTCGACCATGAACCGCATCGACCTGCCCCACCTGGTCTGGACCCTGGAGTCGCTGGCCGAGGGCAAGCTCGTCAACCGGATCGAGGTCGACAAGGAGACGGAGGCATTCGCGAAGCTGGCGCTGGAGCGGATGCTGGCGCTGCCGTAGCAGCGTCGTGAGGAGGGTGGCCCGGCGTGACTGTTCCCCGGTCAGTTCCGCGTACGGGAGTTGAGCCGGGCCGCCTGGCGGGTCAGGTAGTCGCGTTCGGCGAGGTTGGGGGCCTTGTGGGCGGCCTCGGCGTACAGGCGGGCCGCGGTCGGCAGGTCGCCGGCGCGTTCGTGGAGATAGGCCGCGGCCGCGGTGTGGCGGGGCAGTGAGTCCTCGACCGCGGCCAGCGCGGCCAGGCCCGCGCGGGGGCCGTCCGCCTCGCCCACGGCGACCGCACGGTTGAGGCGGACGACGGGGCTGTCGGTGAGGCGGGCGAGTTCGTCGTACCACTCGACGATCTGCACCCAGTTGGTCTCCTCGGCGGTGGGGGCGTCGGCGTGCAGGGCGGCGATCGCGGCCTGCGCCTGGAACTCGCCCAGCCGGTCGCGGGCGAGGGCGCTCTGCAGGATCCGGACGCCCTCGGCGATCGCCGTGGTGTCCCAGCGGCTGCGGTCCTGCTCGGCGAGCGGCACCAGAGAGCCGTCGGGGGCGGTGCGGGAGGCGCGGCGGGCGTGGTGGAGCAGCATGAGGGCGAGCAGCCCCGCGACCTCGGGGTGGTCGATGGCGGCGGCGAGCTGCCGGGTGAGCCGGATGGCCTCGGCGGCGAGGTCGACATCGCCGGAGTAGCCCTCGTTGAAGACCAGGTAGAGGACGCGCAGCACGGTGGCCACATCGCCTGGCTGGTCGAAGCGGACCCCGGAGACCGTGCGCTTGGCCCGGCTGATCCGCTGCGCCATGGTCGCCTCGGGCACGAGGTAGGCCTGGGCGATCTGGCGGGTGGTGAGTCCGCCGACGGCGCGCAGGGTGAGGGCGACGGCGGAGGACGGGGTGAGCGAGGGGTGGGCGCACAGGAAGTAGAGCTGGAGCGTGTCGTCCACGGCCGGCGCCGGTCCGGGCGCCGGTTCCTGCTCGATACGTTCCTCTCGTCGGCGGCGAGCGGTGTCCGAGCGGGTCGCGTCGAGGAACTTGCGCCAGGCCACGGTGACCAGCCACCCCTTGACGTCCCGGGGCGGATCCGCCCGCCAGACCCGGACCGCCTCGACCAGCGCGTCCTGGACGGCGTCCTCGGCCGCCGCGAAGTCGGCTCCGCGGCGGACGAGGACGGTGAGCACGCTCGGTGTGAGGCTTCTGAGCAGCGCCTCATCCACCGGGGTGGCACTCCGGGTCGGTGGGCGACGCCGCGTAGAACGGACGCAGCTCCAGCCACTCGTGGATCGGCTTCCCGCCCGCACCGGGGGCGGCCGACAGCTCCCCGGCCAGCTCGAGGGCCCGCTCGTAGCTGTCGACGTCGATGACCATCCAGCCGGCGATGAGGTCCTTGGTCTCGGCGAACGGCCCGTCGGTGACCGGCGGGCGCCCCTCGCCGTCGTACCGCACCCAGGTCCCCTCGGGAGCGAGCGCCTGCCCGTCGACGTACTCCCCGGTCTTCACCAGTCCGTCCGCGAAGTCCCGCATGTACTGCATGTGCGCGGAGATCTCCTCCGGCGTCCACTGCTCCATGGGCACGTCGTTGGCCGGAGCGGGAGCGCCACGGTAGTGCTTCAGCAGCAGGTACTTGGCCATGGTGTCTCTCCTCGGTCCCGATGCGACCCATTCTGGTCGCTCTCACCACGGGGACGGAGCGGGGCACGGGTTCTCGACATCACCGCGAGAATTCTTTTTCCGGCGCGCGTGATCGGGTGAGTGGACCCGGGTCATTCCACCCTCGGCCGTACCAGCCCCGACTCGTACGCGATCACCACGAGCTGGGCCCGGTCCCGGGCGCCGAGCTTGGCCATGGCCCGGTTGACGTGGGTCTTGACGGTGAGCGGGCTGACCTCCAGGCGCTCGGCGATCTCGTCGTTCGAGTGTCCGCCGGCGACCTGGACAAGGACCTCACGCTCGCGGACGGTGAGCGCGGCGAGGCGTTCGGAGCGCACCGGGTCGTTGTCCTCCGCGTCGCCCTGGGCGAGGAAGCGGGCGATCAGGCCCTTGGTGGCGGCCGGGGAGAGCAGGGCCTCGCCGCCGGCCGCGACCCGGATGGCGCTGAGGAGTTCCTCGGGTTCGCTGCCCTTGCCGAGGAAGCCGGAGGCACCGGCGCGCAGGGACTGCACGACGTAGTCGTCGACCTCGAAGGTGGTCAGGATGACCACCCGGACATGGGCGAGGGAGGCGTCCTCGCTGATCATGCGGGTGGCGGCGAGGCCGTCCGTGCCCGGCATCCGGATGTCCATGAGAACGACGTCGGCGCGCTCCTGCCGGGTCAGCCGGACCGCCTCGGCGCCGTCGGACGCCTCGCCGACCACCTCCATGTCCGGCTCCGAGTCGACGAGCACACGGAAGGCGCTGCGCAGCAGTGCCTGGTCGTCGGCGAGCAGGACACGGATCGTCATACGGGCTCCCCTGGTTCGTCCCTCGCCGCGGCGCGGGTCCTGACCGGCAGGATCGCATGGACGCGGAAGCCGCCTCCGTAGCGGGGACCGGTGGTGAGGGTGCCGCGCAGGGCGGTGACGCGCTCGCGCATGCCGAGCAGGCCGTGGCCACCGCCGTTGTCGGGGTCGTCGTCCTCGCCGGCGCCGTTGTCGAGGACGGTGATCTCCACGTTGGGGCCGACGCGTACGACGCTGACCTCGGCCTTGGCCTGAGTGCCGGCGTGCTTCTGGACGTTGGTGAGGGCTTCCTGGATGACCCGGTAGGCGGCCAGGTCGACGGCGGCGGGGAGGGTGGTGCCGTGGTCGGCGCGGGCTACCTCGACGTGGAGGCCCGCGCTGCGGAAGGTGCCGACGAGTTCGTCGAGGCGCGCCAGGCCGGGGGCGGGTTCGGTGGGGGCCTCGGGGTCGCCGGACTGCCTCAGCAGGCCGACGGTGGCGCGGAGTTCGTTGAGGGCGGAGCGGCTGGCCTCACGGACGTGGGCGAGGGCTTCCTTGGCCTGGTCGGGGCGCTTGTCCATGACGTGCGCGGCGACCCCGGCCTGGACATTGACCAGGGCGATGTGGTGGGCGACGACGTCGTGCAGGTCGCGGGCGATGCGCAGGCGTTCCTCGGCGACCCTTCGGCGGGCCTCTTCCTCACGGGTGCGTTCGGCCTTCTCGGCGCGCTCCCTGATGGCCTGGACGAAGGCGCGGCGGCTGCGGACGGCGTCGCCCGCGGTGGCTCCGATGCCGGTCCAGGCGAAGATGCCGAGGTTCTCCTGGGCGTACCAGGGCAGGGGTCCGGCGAGCATCGCGGCGCCGGTGAGCACGGTCATGGTCAGCAGGCCGGCCCGCAGGGTGGTCGGGCGGTCGGTGGTGGAGGCGACCGTGAACAGGGCGATCACGGCGGCCATGGCGACGGGGGCGCGGGGGTCACCGGTGACGAACTCGACGATGGAGGCGGTGCCGGTGAGGGCGAGGACGGTGAGGGGGGCGCGGCGGCGGAACACCAGGGCGAGGGCACCGAGGGCCATGAGGACGAGGCTGAGCGGCTCGGGGGTGCGGATGCTCCAGCTGACGGCGTCCTTGTCATGGGGCTCGACGAAGGAACCGGCCACCATGCAGGCGAGGACGCCCGCCGCGAGGACGGCGTCCAGGGCCAGGGGGTGCGCCTTGAGGTGGTGCCGGGCGCGATCGACGGTGCGGCTCACTCCTGAACAGTACGGGGGCCGTGCCGGGGGCGGAACGGGAGCCACCAGTGCGTTTCCGGCTTCGCGGGCGGGGTGAACGTCCGGGGAGCGCGGGTCATCGGACGCCGGCTGAAGCCTGGGGTCTTTGGGGGGCAGGGCGGGTGCGTCGTCGTGGGCTCGGTGGCGGGGCCGCACCGCAGAGCGGAGCCCCGGCGGGCTGGGTGGTCCGGGCCCGCATCGAGCAGGCACGTGCCGCCGGCGGCTCAAGGCGTCGGGCGTCGGGCGTTGTGGAAACGGGCGACGCGGGACAGTGCACGAGGGCGAAGCCGGTCGTACGGATCCGTCAGCGGGCTGCGCCAACGCGGTGCCCCCGATCGGCCCACGCTCTCGACCGGTGTTCGTCGGTGTGGTCTCAGCCCGGGATCAGGCCGTCGTCGCTGAGCAGGTCCCGGACTTCCTCCAGGGTCGCGTCCGGGGACGGGAGGATCAGGTCCGAGGGTTCCAGGGAGTCGTCGGGGAGCGGGTCGCCCAAGTCCCGGACCCTGGCGAGGAGGGCTTGGAGAGTGCGGCGGAAGCCCGGGCCGTCGCCGTTCTCCATCTCGGCCAACAGCTCGTCGTCGAGCTTGTTCAGGTCGGCGAGGTGGCTCTCGGCCAGCCTCACCTGCCCCTCCCCCATGATCCGTACGATCATGTCGCCCTCCTCGGCGTGGGACCTACTGCTTGTCGAAGCGTGGAGTGTCCTGCGGCTGCTGCTGGGACTGCGACTGGCCGGTGCCGCCCTCGATGGCCTGCTGCGACGACGAGCCTCCCGCCAGCTCCGCCTTCATGCGCTGCAGTTCCAGCTCTACATCCGTACCACCGGAGAGCTGGTCCAGCTCGGCCTGGATGTCGTCCTTGTGCATGCCGGACTGGTCGTCCAGGACACCGGAGGCCAGCAGTTCGTCGATCGCGCCGGCCCGGGCCTGGAGCTGTGCCGTCTTGTCCTCGGCACGCTGAATCGCCAGGCCGACGTCGCCCATCTCCTCCGAGATGCCGGAGAAGGCCTCGCCGATCCGGGTCTGTGCCTGGGCCGCGGTGTACGTCGCCTTGATGGTCTCCTTCTTCGTGCGGAAGGCGTCCACCTTGGCCTGGAGGCGCTGGGCCGCAAGGGTGAGCTTCTCCTCCTCGCCCTGGAGCGTCGCGTGCTGGGTCTCCAGGTCGGTCACCTGCTGCTGGAGCGCGGCACGGCGGGACAGCGCCTCACGGGCGAGGTCCTCACGGCCGAGAGCCAGCGCCTTGCGACCCTGGTCCTCCAGCTTCGAGGACTGCGACTGCAGCTGGTTCAGCTGGAGTTCCAGGCGCTTGCGGGAGGTGGCCACGTCGGCCACGCCCCGGCGCACCTTCTGGAGCAGCTCCAGCTGTTTCTGGTACGAGTAATCGAGGGTTTCGCGCGGGTCCTCGGCCCGGTCAAGGGCCTTGTTCGCCTTCGCGCGGAAGATCATCCCCATACGCTTCATGACACCGCTCATGGGCTTCGCGCGCCCCCTTCTGACGGACTTCCAGCTCAGCTCTGCGACAGAACCCACAGTACGGGCCCTGCATCCATTGACGCACCGTTCCGAGGCGGATGCGCTCATCCCCAAGGACGACTGACCAATCCCCTGCTCCGGCGTAAGGAGTAGGTGACCTTCAGGGTGAGCGACCCGTCACCGGACGTCCCCTCTGTCCCCCTGCATGACGACTGGTGTTGCCGGATCGTTCCCCACCGGGCTGGGGTCCAACCCCGGACACCCCTTACCCTTGGGTTTTGTGTTCCGTAGCCGTGCCACCAAGGAAGAGAAGGCCGCCGTCGCCGACAAGGCGCAGCTGACCGACTCCAAGCAGCCCCGCCACCCGCAGGCCCCCAAGGGCCGGCCCACGCCCAAGCGCAGTGAGGCCCAGTCCCAGCGCCGCAGCGTCGCCAACACGTCGCTCACCCGCAAGGACGCCGCCAAGCGCCAGCGTGAGGAGCGCCGCAGTGCGCTGGAGAGGCAGCGCCAGGCGCTGGCCGGCGGTGACGAGCGGTACCTGCCCGCGCGGGACAAGGGCCCGGTGCGCAAGTTCGCCCGCGACACCATCGACGCGCGGTTCAACGTGGCGGAGTTCTTCCTGCCGATGGCCGTGGTCATCCTCGTGCTGAGCGTGGTGCGGGTGGGCGCGCTGCAGAGCATCGCGCTGCTGCTGTGGCTCGTCGTGATCGTGCTCATCCTGCTCGACTCGGTCCTGACCGGTTTCCGTCTGAAGAAGCGGCTCGCCGAGCGCTTCCCGGACCACAACCGCAAGGGCGCGATCGCCTACGCCCTGATGCGCTCCCTCCAGATGCGTCGCCTCCGGCTGCCGAAGCCGCAGGTCAAGCGCGGAGAGCGGCCCTGAGTACGACGTCTTTCTCCGGGGGCGCGGCCGATGCCTGGCTGAACAAGCTGGGCGGGCTGCGGAATGTCGTACGACAGGAGCTGGTGGCCCGGCAGCTCGATGAGCAGATAGTCGGGCGGTACCCGGTCGGGCAGCGGCTGCGGGTGCTCGACGTGGGGATGGGCCAGGGCACGCAGGCGCTGCGGCTGGCCCGGGCCGGGCATCAGGTGACCGGCCTCGAGCGGGACGCCAGGATGGTCGCGGCGGCCCGGGAGGCCCTGTCCGCCGAGCCCGAGGGCATCCGGGAGCGGATGCGGGTCGTCGAGGGCGACGGCCGGGACACCGGGGTGCACTTCCTGCCGGGCAGCTTCGACGTGGTGCTGTGCCACGGCGTGCTCATGTACGTCGAGGAGCCGGACCCGCTCCTTGCCGGGCTGGCGCGGATGCTGGCGCCGGGCGGGCTGCTGTCGCTGCTCGTGCGCAACGCCGACGCGCTGGCGATGCGGCCGGGGCTGGCCGGGGACTGGGCCGGCGCCCTGGGTGCCTTCGACACCACCGCGTACCGCAACCGGCTGGGGCTCGATGTACGGGCCGACCGACTGAGCACGCTGACCGCCACGCTCGCCGGCATCGGCGCACCGCTCCAGGCCTGGTACGGGGTACGGGTCTTCACGGACACAGCCGCGGACGACACCGAGGCACCGGCCGACGTGGAGACGCTGCTGGCCTGCGAGGAACGGGCCGGGCGCACGGACCCCTACCGCGGGGTCGCCGCACTGCTGCACCTGTGCGGGGTGCGGGGCTGAGACTCGCGTGGGTGTGACGCTGGGTGAGCAGTAGCGCGGGGCTGGGCGAGGGTTCCGTTGCCACCCTCGCCCAGCCCGCCGTCACGCTTCCTCTGCCGCCTTCAGGCTCATCGGGCCGTAGATCTCCGTGGCGTCCTCGAACAGCCGCACCTGTTCCGCGCCGCCGGCGAGCAGGGGCTTCCAGTACTCGCCGAGCCAGGACTCGGCGTCGCCCTGGGTGGTGAACTCCTCCGGCTCTACGGCGGGCTGGGTCTCCGCGCCGTCGGCCTTCTCGAATCGCCAGGTCCATGTCGCCATGTGAGCCTCCCGTGTTTGATCCGTTACGAAGAGCACCCTAAGCGGTGCGTCGTCGACTGCGGGCCGGTGGGGGCTCACACCCTGCGGAGGAGCCGCGTAGCGATACCGCCCCGCGCCCCTTGAAAGCGCCTCTGCGCGCGCTGGATCACCGGGCACCGGCGAGAATCGTCCCGTGGAACTGACATTGCTCGGCACTGGCGCTCCCGCCGGCCTCCCCCGCCCCTCCTGCTCCTGTGCCGCCTGTGCCGTCGCGCTCGGTGAGGACGCCCGGGCCGCCACCTCCGTACTCATCGACGAGACCCTGCTGCTCGATCTCACCCCCGGTGCCGCCTTCGCCGCCGCCCGGGTAGGGCACTCGCTGGCCGCCGTACGGCAGGTGCTGCTGTCGCACCCCCATGACGGGCCCCCCGTCGAGGTGCCCGCCGGGCTTCCGCAGCCGGGGCGGGTGCCGGACGGGCGGGAGTTGGCGTTGCTGACGGGGCATCGGGTGCGGGCCGTGGCGATGGACGCGCCGGGTACCGGGTACGCCGTCACCGGGCCCGAGGGGCAACGGGTGCTGTATCTGCCGCCCGGGGGTGCGCCCGCCGGGCTGGAGAGGGGGGCCGTGGAGTCGTACGACATGGTGCTGGCCGATGTCGTACGGCGGCCGGACGCGCTCGCCAGGCTGCGGGCCGTGGGCGCCGTGGGTCCCACGACCGACGTCGTCGCCGTGCATGTCGATCACGACGTGCCGCCCGGCACGGAGCTGCGGCGGAGGCTGGCCGCCGCCGGGGCGCGGGCCGTGCCCGACGGAACGACTCTGGTCGTCGGGGCCTACGAGGACGTACCGGACGTGCCGCGGCGGACGCTGGTGCTGGGCGGGGCGCGGTCCGGGAAGTCGGTGGAGGCCGAGCGGCGGCTGGAGGCGTTCCCCGACGTGCTGTACGTGGCGACCGGCGGCTCGCGGAACGGGGACACCGAGTGGGCTTCCCGGGTCTCCGCCCACCGGGAGCGGCGGCCGGGATCCTGGCGTACGACGGAGACCTGCGACCTGGTGCCGCTGCTGAAGGACGACGGGGCGCCGCTGCTGATCGACTGTCTGTCGCTGTGGCTGACGGACGCGATGGACGCCGTGGGGGCGTGGGACGACGCGGAGTGGGCCGGCGGCGGGGAGCGGGAACTGCGGGCGCGGGTGCGGGAGTTGACGGAAGCGGTGCGGGACACGCGGCGGACCGTGGTGGCCGTGTCGAACGAGGTGGGCTCCGGGATCGTGCCGGCCACCGCGTCGGGCCGCCGCTACCGGGACGAACTGGGGCGGCTGAACGCGGCGTTCGCCGGTGAGTGCGAACAGGTGCTGCTGGTGGTGGCGGGGCAGGCGCTGGTCCTACGGGGCTGACGGCCCCTTGCGGGCGATGACCCGGTAGGTCTTCGCGAAGCGGGTGCCGGCCAGGAGGAGGGCCAGCGCGTGGTCCAGCGCTCTCGCGGCGGAGGTCAGCGGTCCGGTCGCCGTCGGGGGGAGGCGGGTCGTCACGCGGGCCGGGATGTGCGCGGATCTGCGGGCCGTCGCGATGATGCTGCAGCCCCGGGCCTCCAGTTCGGCGCGGGGGTCGTCCCGGGATTCCACCAGCAGGTGGCCGCCGGGGCGCAGCAGAGCGAGGGCCGCCGCGAGTTCCCCGGGGTCCGCGTGCGGGTTCAGCAGACTGACCACGTCGTAGCGGGCACGCAGGTGGGCGGTGATCCGTGGGTCCGTCAGCCGGCCCAGGTAGGCCTCCTCCAGGCGCTCGGCCGCCTGGGCGTGCAGGACGCGGTGGGTGGGGTCAAGGCCGTCGAAGGCCGTGTAGGGGAAGAACGCTCTCGCCGCCTCCGGGAAGTCGGCGTCCCCCGTGTCCACGTCCAGCCAGCTCTCGGGTTCGGGGAACGGCAGCATCGTGCGGGCGGTGGAGCGAAGACGCCGTACGGAAGGGGCGGTTGATGCGGGCATGCGGTCTCCCGGGGACGTACGGCAATTCGCTGCAAATCGGAACGTATGGGATCCCGATCTCGGGTGCAATGACGTCATGGCCACGTGGCGCCGCCGTGTTCGATCAGGGCCGGTACTGTTCGGCGAATGAGCTCGCTTAATCTCGACGACTTCACGGACCTGATCGAGCGCCCCGACGGCGGGGTGCGTCGCGACGCCGAGGCGCGACGGGAGCGTCAGGTCGTGCCGCCCGGGGCGCTGGGCCGCCTCGACGACCTGGGTGAGTGGCTGGCCGCGGCGCAGTCGGCCGTACCGGTACGGCCGGTCGAACGGCCGCGGGTCGTGCTGTTCGCCGGTGACCACGGGATCGCCGAACTGGGTGTCTCGGGGCGGGCCGCGGGCAGCGCCTCGGAGCTGGTGCGGGAGGTCCTGGAGGGCGGCCGACCGGTGTCGGTCCTCGCCCGGCGCCTCGGCGTGCCGGTACGGATCGTCGACATGGCGCTGGACTGCGATCCGCAGGGGCTGCCGGAGGAGGTCGTACGGCATCGGGTGCGGCGCGGGAGCGGTCGTATCGATGTAGAGGACGCGTTGACCCTGGACGAGGCGGAGGCCGCCTTCCGGGCCGGGGTCGCGGTGGCCGACGAGGAGGCCGACTCCGGGACCGATCTCGTGGTGCTCGGCGATGTGAGCGTGGGCGGGACCACGGCTGCCGGGGTGCTGGTCGCCGCGCTGTGCGGGACCGACGCGTCCGTGGTGACCGGGCGCGGCGGGACCGGGATCGACGATCTGGCGTGGATGCGCAAGTGCGCGGCGATCCGGGACGCGCTGCGGCGGGCGCGGCCGGTGCTCGGGGACCAGTTGCAGTTGCTGGCGACCGTCGGCGGGGCCGACCTCGCCGCGATCACGGGCTTCCTCCTGCAGGCCGCCGTGCGCAAGCTGCCCGTCGTGCTGGACGGGATGGTCGTGGCCGCGTGTGCGCTGGTGGGGCAGCGGATCGCGTTCCGGGCGCCGGACTGGTGGCTGGCCGGGCAGAACAGCGGTGAGCCGGGGCAGACGAAGGCGCTGGACCGGATGGCCCTGGAACCGCTGCTCGACCATGGCGTGACGGTCGGGGAGGGTGCGGGCGGACTGCTGGCGCTGCCACTGGTGCAGGCCGCGGCGGCGCTGGCCGCCGAGCTGCCCGAGAAGCCGGCGGTTTCCGAGGAGTCGCAGGAGGAGTCGCAGGAGGAGGAGCCGGAGAAGGCGTCCGAGCAGGAGTAGTCGAGGACAGATGAGTGCCCTTGCGACGGAATCACCGGCGCAAGGGGCATGATCGCCCTTCATGGGAGATGTCCGAGTTGCACCTGTTCGGAATGTCCGCCGGTCCACCGGTGCCTCGCGGCGGGCCGCCGCTTTCGCCGTGTGGTACCTGCGGGTCGTCGCGTTCGTCAACTTCCTCAGCGCGGCGTGGGTCTCGCTGGGGCAGGACGTGCGGCGGCACAACCAGGAGGACTTCTTCACGCCGTATCTGCTGACGGCGGGCTTCGCCTCCGGGGTGTTCACGGCGTTCCTCGCGATCACCATGCGGCGGCGCAAGCGGGCGGCGTGGATCCTGAACCTGGTGCTGTCGGGGGCGTTCCTCGCGCTGTTCGTCCTCGCGATGGCGTTCCCGGAGATCCGGCGCTACGCGCAGAACTGGATCTCGCTCGGTCTCACGGCCGCGTTCGTCGCCGCGCTGCTCGTGGGCCGGCGGGAGTTCTACGCCAAGGGCGACCGGTCCAATCCGCGGCTCGCCGCCGCCGTGGCCGTGGGCGGGCTGCTCGTGTCCTCGCTGCTGGCCGCGCTGCTGGTGACCGCCACCAACAAGGCGTCGAGGTCCTCGTCCTTCGGGGAGCGGTGGTGGTACGGCACGCTGCGGCTGGTCTCCGTCGCCGCCGACGACTCCCGCTTCGACGGGATCCTGACGCCGAACTGGGTCAACGTCGTCATCAACGTGCTCAGCACGGTCCTGGTCCTCGCCGTCCTCTACGCCGCCTTCCGCTCCCGGCGTGCCGTCGACCCGCTCACCGAGGACGACGAGCGGCGCCTGCGGGAGCTGCTGGAACGGCACGGCGAGCGGGACTCGCTCGGGTACTTCGCGCTGCGCAGGGAGAAGAGCGTCGTCTGGTCGCCGACCGGGAAGGCGGCCGTGACCTACCGGGTCGTCAGCGGGGTCTCACTGGCCTCCGGCGATCCGATCGGCGACCCGGAGGCCTGGCCGGGGGCGATCGAGCCGTGGCTCGCCGAGGCGCGGGCGCACGGATGGCTGCCGGCGGTGATGGGGGCCGGCGAGGACGCGGGGACCGTGTACGCGCGGCACGGCCTGAACGCGCTGGAGCTGGGCGACGAGGCGATCGTCGAGGTCGCCGAGTTCACGCTGGAGGGACGGGCGATGCGGACCGTCCGACAGGCCTACAACCGGGTCAAGCGGGCCGGGTACACGGTTCGGATCCGGCGGCACGAGGAGATCCCCGCCGAGGAGATGGCGGCGCTCGTACGGCGGGCCGACGACTGGCGGGACGGGGCCACCGAGCGCGGGTTCAGCATGGCGCTGGGGCGGCTCGGGGACCCGGAGGACGGCCGGTGCGTGGCGCTGGAGTGCAGGTCAGGTGACGGTGAGCTGAAGGCGGTGCTCTCCTTCGTGCCGTGGGGGCCGCACGGGCTGTCCCTCGATCTCATGCGCCGGGACCGCGACGCGGAGAACGGCCTCATGGAATTCATGGTCATCGAGCTGCTGAACCGGGCCCGGGAGATCCAGATCACCCAGGTCTCGCTCAACTTCGCGATGTTCCGTTCGGTCTTCGAACGTGGTGCACGTCTTGGCGCCGGGCCGGTGCTGCGGCTGTGGCGGTCGCTGCTCAGCTTCTTCTCCCGCTGGTGGCAGATCGAGTCCCTGTACCGGGCCAACGCCAAGTACCGGCCCATCTGGGAGCCGCGGTTCCTGCTCTTCGAGAAGAGCGCGGACCTGCCGCGCATCGGCATCGCCTCGGCGCGCGCGGAGGGGTTCCTGGAGGTGCCGGGGCTGCCGGGGTGGCTGCGGCGGCGGGAGCACCTGAGTACGCACAGGTGAGGACCGTGGCATGACGACCATGGCATGAGGACGGTGGCATGAGGACGGTGGGATGAGGACCGTGGGATGAAGACGCTCGCCCGCTGGGCCCGCGCGGAGTGGGGGCCGCTGTACGTCACCGTGCGCGGGCCGCTGCTCCGGCGGGGGTGGCGGGCGGTCCCCCTGGCCCTGTCGGCCGTGTCTGTGACGGCGGTCCTGCACTACGTGCACAACCAGTCGTGGGGATACGACTTCGTCCAGAACGCCGGTGCCGTACGCGCCGCGGATCCCCTCTGGCTCGCCCTGCTCCGCACTCCCCTCTCCCTGTTCGTACCGGCCCTGGACCTGCCGGTGTGGGGTGCGCTGGCGCAGATCCTGTTCGTGTTCGGGATCGCCGAGATCTGTCTGGGCCGGTGGCGGACGCTCGCTCTGGCCTACGCGGCCACGCTCGCCGGGACGCTGTACGCGCGCGTGGGCATCTGGCTGGGCCCCGACAGCCCGCTCGGCCTGCCCGCCTCGGACGCCCATGTCGGCGACACCGGCCCGTCGGCGGCCGTGGTGGGCCTCGCCGTCTTCCTCGGCTGGCGCTACGGCGCGCGGGTCACCGCGGGTGCCGTGATCGCGGCGATGGTGGTCGAGGTCCTGGTGAAGGAGAACCTCGCCGGCCGGGAACACATGGCGGCGATCGCGCTGATGCTGGTGCTGTGCGCAGTCCCGGCGGCACGTCAGCGGTGTGCGGGGGAAGCGGCCGGGTCGGGCCTGCCGCCTGGCGAACCCTGAGACGAGCACCGACGCGGACCCCCGCACGCGGCCGTGCCACGCACCGGGATGCTCACGCGGTATCCCGGGAAACGACCGGTCGGCGCTGCGGCCCGGCCCCGGAAACCGGCATGGACGCCGACCGCCCCTCCCCACTGACCTGGATCCTCGCGGCGCGTCAGCGGCGTTCCAGCGACGGGGTCGGGTCCGGTTTGCCGCCGATCAGGTCCTGGAACTTCCGGCGGGGGCCCGACCAGCGCAGGTCGCGGCGGTAGGCGCGCAGGACGGCCCGGGCGCGGGCGCGGGGGCGGCGGACGTAGAAGCGGCGGGCCCAGGGTGAGCCGGGGCGGGCCAGCCGGATGGCGCCGATCAGGCCGACGAGCGGGACGATCACGCTGAAGATCGCCATCCGGGTCTTGCCCTTGAGCAGGACGAGCATCGCGAAGAGGAAGTTGACCACCACGCTGGTGATGACGCCGCCGCGGTCCTGCGCCTCGCCCTGGGTCACGTCGTTGACGCCGAACGGCGAGAACCCCGCGAGCATCAGGCCGACCAGCGCCGCGGTGAGGACGACGACCTCGACGCTCTTGCGGCCCTCCTCGCTCCAGTACACGTCGTCGAGATGCAGGATCAGCGCGAACTCGTCCAGCACCAGACCCGCGCCCATCCCGAAGACGACCGCGCACAGCCCCGCCACGAAGCCGTGCCGCCCGCTCGCCACCGCGCCGAAGCCGCCGACGACGGTGAGGACGACCCCGGGCACCACGTGGTGGATGTG
Organism: Streptomyces sp. NPDC058307; assembly: GCF_042880295.1. NCBI lineage: Bacteria > Bacillati > Actinomycetota > Actinomycetes > Kitasatosporales > Streptomycetaceae > Streptomyces > Streptomyces sp. NPDC058307. Next base: position 150,628 of record NZ_JBHVYZ010000008.1, on the reverse strand, counting down.
CACCCCTCCGGTGCTGACGTTGCCGAAGGGGCCCTTGCCCGCCCGGATGAGCCGGGTGATGACCCGCGTGATCAGGAAGGTCAGCACGAACGCGGTCAGGGCGAGGAGCAGCGGCAGCTTGCCGGGTTCCACGATGTTGCGGTGCAGCCAGTGGCCCATGGACCCAGTCTCCGGTGGGCGGGGGCGGGCCGCCCGGCGGCTACGGCGTCCGGGCTACCCTGCCGACGTGTCCATGACCCCGCCCCCGCTCGACGGCCTCCGCTTCGCCTTCGGCACGCTCAGCGTGCTGCCCGTGAAGGTGACCCGCTGGGACCGGGAGGCGGCACGCGGCGGAATGCTGTGCGCGCCCCTGGTCGGGGTGGTGCTGGGCTGCGGGTCGGCGGCGGTGGGACTGCTGCTCCTGTTCCTCGGTGCCTCCGCGCTGCTCGCCGCGGTCGCCACGGTGGCCGTACCCGCCGTCCTCACCCGGGGCCTGCATCTCGACGGCCTCGCGGACACCGCCGACGGCCTGGGCAGCGGCAAGCCCGCCGAGGACGCCCTGCGCATCATGAAGCAGTCGGACATCGGCCCGTTCGGAGTGATCACCCTCGTCCTCGTACTCCTCGCCCAGGTGGCCGCGCTGTCGCAGATCTACGGCGACTCCTGGGCGCGGGGTGCGACAGCCGCGGTGGTCTCGGCGACGGCCGCGCGCCTGGCCCTGACCCTCGCGGCCCGCGCCGGGGTCCCACCGGCCCGGCCGGAGGGGCTGGGTGCCGCGGTGGCGGGGGTCGTCCCGGTGCGGGGGGCGGTGCTCACGGCCGCCGCGGTGACCCTGGGAGCGGCCGGGGCGGAGGCGCTCTTCGGGGTGTACGACGTCGTCCGCGCGGTCCTCGCGGTCGCCGCAGCCGTGGCAGTGGCCGAGCTGGTGCTGCGGCACTGCACGCGCCGCTTCGGCGGAGTGACCGGGGACGTGTTCGGGGGGCTGGCGGAAACGGCGGCCACGACCGCGCTGGTGGTCCTGTCGATGACCTTCTGAGCCGATGGCCTTCTGAGTCGATGGCCTTCTAACAGGCCTCCCGCCACACCCCGAGCTCGTACTCCTTCCGCATCGAACTCAGCTTCAGGCGCCGGGACTCGGCGCAGAAGCGGCTGGTGGGGAGTTCGTACTCGACGTGGAAGACCGCCTTGCCGGCCTTGATGAACGGCTCCATGTCCCCGCATTCGCCGTACTGCGCGCACTGCTCGTTGACCGCGAAGTCGAAGTCCCCGACCAGTTCCGGGATCTGGTCGAGGTCGTTCTTCAGGCCGACCGACATGCCGCGCTCGTGGGCCAGTTCGGCGATCAGGCGGTTGTAGCGGAGCTGGTCCGCCGCCGTCAGCGGGAAGCCGGTGCGGTTCTTGTAGCCGTCCATGTTGTCCGGCTCCACCGCGTCGAAGCCCTTCTCGCGGCACCTGTCGAGGCGGTCCGCCATCAGTGGTTCCAGGACGTCCGTGGCACGGATGTCGAGCCAGCGCTCGCCCTCCCAGCCGTTGCCGCGCCCGATCACCGACTTGGGAAACGTGTCGGCGTCGGGGCGCCAGTCCTCCCACGCGCCCGTCGAGAGGTAGCAGATGACCTTGCGGCCTTCGCGGTGGAGGGACGACACCACTGCCTGGGACTGGTCGAAGCCGTCGATGTCGTACACCGGCACGTCCACGGACGTGTCGACGCGGCCGGTCAGCTGCCACTGCCAGGCGATGCCGGGGCGGGGCCGCCAACGGGCGTCACCGGACTCGGAGTCGGGGGTGGAGTCGGGCGTGGAGTCGGGGGTGGAGTCGGGCGTGGAGCGAGGGGTGGTCGAGCATCCCGTCGCCAGGAGGATCAGGGTGACCAGCAGAAGGCGGCGTATCAAGAGACGGGCTCCAGGGCGTGCGGCGAATGATCGGCGGCCGACCCGAGCGTAGGCTCTTCCCGGGTGGTCGCCGACAGGGGTGAAGGCCCCGATCGGGATCCGTGTTCGGACACGAAACAGGGTCGGCCGTCGGGCCCGGTCGACCCACCCGCTCGACCCAGACAACCTCACATCGGAAGCGAGAATTCACCACCGTGACTGCTCTGACTCTCAGCACCTCCGCGGCGCCCGGCCTGCGGGCCGACGCGATCGTGATCGGTGTCGCCAAGGGCGCGAAGGGCCCGGTCGTGGCGCCGGGCGCCGAAGCCGTGGACAAGGCCTACGACGGCAGGCTCGCCGGTGTCCTGGAGACCCTCGGTGCCTCCGGCGCCGAGGGCGAGGTGACGAAGCTGCCCTCTCCCGCCGGACTCAAGGCCCCGCTCGTGGTGGCGGTCGGCCTGGGCGCCGAGCCCGAGAAGGACTCCTCGTTCGCCGCGGAGGCGCTGCGCAAGGCCGCCGGTGTCGCCGCCCGTGCGCTGACCGGCGCGAAGAAGGCCGCGTTTGCGCTGCCCCTCGGTGACGCCGCCGACCTCGGCGCGGTCGCCGAGGGTGTGCTGCTCGGGGCGTACTCCTTCGACGCCTACAAGGGGACCGCGCCTTCGGGAAACACCGCCAAGGCCAGGAACGGCAAGGCGCCGCTGGCCGAGGCCGCCCTGCTGGGCGGCAAGCCGCGGGACGCCGCGTACAAGGCCGCGCTCGCCCGGGCCGTCGCGGTCTCCGAGGAGCTCAACCGCGCGCGCGACCTGATCAACATGCCGCCGAACGACCTCGACCCCGCGGCCTTCGCCGCGATCGTGCAGGGCGCGGGCAAGGAGCACGGCCTCAAGGTGCAGGTGCTCGACGAGAAGGCGCTGGAGAAGGGCGGCTACGGCGGCATCCTCGGCGTCGGCGCGGGCTCGGCGGCCGGGCCGCGGCTGGTGAAACTGTCGTACACCTCGTCCAAGGCGAAGAAGCACCTCGCGCTGGTCGGCAAGGGCATCACCTACGACTCGGGCGGCATCTCGCTGAAGCCGCCGGGCCACAACGAGACGATGAAGTGCGACATGAGCGGGGCGGCGGCGGTGTTCGCGGCCGTGGTCTCGGCCGCGCGGCTGGGCCTCGAGGTCAACGTGACCGGATGGCTGGCGCTCGCCGAGAACATGCCGTCGGGCTCCGCCACGCGCCCCGGTGACGTGCTGCGGATGTACAGCGGCAAGACGGTGGAGGTGCTCAACACCGACGCCGAGGGCCGGCTGGTGCTCGCGGACGCACTGTGGGCGGCGTCGGCGGAGAAGCCGGACGCGATCGTGGACGTGGCGACGCTGACCGGGGCGATGATGCTCGCGCTGGGCAGCCGGACGTTCGGGATCATGGCCAACGACGACTCCTTCCGTACGGCGGTGCACGAGGCCGCGGAGGAGGTCGGGGAGCCGGCGTGGCCCATGCCGCTGCCAGAGCACCTGCGCAAGGGGATGGACTCCCCCACCGCCGACATCGCGAACATGGGTGAGCGGATGGGCGGCGGCCTGGTCGCCGGGCTCTTCCTGCGGGAGTTCGTGGGCGAGGGGATCCCGTGGGCGCACCTCGACATCGCGGGTCCGGCGTACAACGACGGCGGGCCGTTCGGGTACACGCCCAAGGGCGGTACGGGGTCGGCGGTGCGGACGTTGGTGCGGCTGGCGGAGCTTGTCTCCTCCGGTGACCTGGGGTGATGTTCGCCTAGGAGCTCGGTGCCATCGGTTGTACGGAGTGTGCAGGGGCGTGGGGGCTGGTCGCGCCACGCGGCGAAGCCGCAAATGGATACAGCCCCCGCGCCCCTTGCGTGTCTCACCTGACCCCTTCTTCTCATGTGAGCGTGTGGTGTCTCACACCCCGGCCCGGCGTCTCGTTCAGTGCTGACAAGTGCGAAGATGGGGCTCGGCAGGACAGGGCCCCCACACAGGGCCGAAGAAAGAGCGGCCGGACACCAGCCGCCGCCCGGTCACTGGAGACCGGCGTACGGCGCACATGCATGGAGGACGTGACGTGGCGAACGACGCCAGCACCGTTTTCGACCTAGTGATCCTCGGCGGTGGTAGTGGCGGTTACGCCGCGGCCCTGCGCGGGGCGCAGCTGGGGCTTGACGTCGCCCTGATCGAGAAGGACAAGGTCGGCGGTACCTGCCTGCACCGGGGATGCATCCCCACCAAGGCCCTGCTGCACGCGGGCGAGATCGCCGACCAGGCCCGCGAGAGCGAGCAGTTCGGTGTGAAGGCCACCTTCGAGGGCATCGACATCGCCGGGGTGCACAAGTACAAGGACGGCGTGATCGCCGGCCTGTACAAGGGCCTGCAGGGGCTCGTCGCCTCCCGCAAGGTGACGTACATCGAGGGTGAGGGCCGGCTGTCGTCGCCGACCTCCGTCGATGTCAACGGCCAGCGCGTCCAGGGCCGCCACGTGCTGCTCGCGACCGGCTCCGTGCCGAAGTCGCTGCCGGGCCTGGAGATCGACGGCAACCGGGTCATCTCCTCGGACCACGCCCTCGTCCTGGACCGTGTGCCCAAGTCCGCGATCATCCTGGGCGGCGGTGTCATCGGCGTGGAGTTCGCCTCCGCGTGGAAGTCGTTCGGGTCGGACATCACCATCATCGAGGGCCTCAAGCACCTCGCCCCTCTCGAGGACGAGAACTCCTCCAAGCTTCTTGAGCGCGCGTTCCGCAAGCGCGGCATCAAGTTCAACCTGGGCACCTTCTTCTCGAAGGCCGAGTACACCCAGGACGGCGTCAAGGTCACCCTCGCCGACGGCAAGGAGTTCGAGGCCGAGCTGCTGCTGGTGGCCGTCGGCCGCGGGCCCGTCTCCGCCGGTCTCGGCTACGAGGAGCAGGGCGTCGCGATGGACCGCGGCTACGTCCTGGTCGACGAGTACATGCGCACCAACGTCCCGACCATCTCCGCCGTCGGTGACCTGGTCCCCACGCTCCAGCTCGCGCACGTCGGCTTCGCCGAGGGCATCCTGGTGGCGGAGCGTCTGGCCGGTCTCAAGACCGTTCCGATCGACTACGACGGTGTCCCGCGGGTGACGTACTGCCACCCCGAGGTCGCCTCCGTGGGCATCACCGAGGCCAAGGCCAAGGAGATCTACGGTGCGGACAAGGTCGTCGCTCTGAAGTACAACCTGGCGGGCAACGGCAGGAGCAAGATCCTGAACACCGCGGGCGAGATCAAGCTCGTCCAGGTGAAGGACGGTGCCGTGGTCGGCGTCCACATGGTCGGCGACCGCATGGGCGAGCAGGTCGGCGAGGCCCAGCTGATCTACAACTGGGAAGCGCTGCCGGCCGAGGTCGCCCAGCTCATCCACGCCCACCCGACGCAGAACGAGGCGCTCGGCGAGGCGCACCTGGCCCTCGCGGGCAAGCCGCTGCACGCGCACGACTGATCCCTCGGTTCACGAGCGCGACTCCGCGACTCCGCGACTCCGCGACTCCGCGACGACACAGACTTCCGCAATTCGTAAGGAGCAACCGAAACCATGGCGGTTTCCGTAACCCTTCCGGCGCTCGGCGAGAGCGTCACCGAGGGCACCGTCACCCGCTGGCTGAAGGCCGAGGGTGAGCGTGTAGAGGCCGACGAGCCGCTGCTCGAGGTGTCGACCGACAAGGTCGACACCGAGATCCCCTCTCCCGCCGCCGGCATCCTGGCCTCCATCAAGGTCGCCGAGGACGAGACGGTCGAGGTCGGCGCCGAGCTGGCCGTGATCGACGACGGCACCGGCGCCCCGGCCGCCGAGCCGGCCCCCGCTGCCGAGCCGGCCCCGGCCGCCGAGCCGGTCGCCGAGCCCGCCCCCGAGCCGGCCCAGGCCGCTCCCTCCACCGAGCAGGCCGCCCCGGCTCCCGCTCCCACCGCCGAGGCCGCTTCCGGCGGCGGCTCCGCCGAGGGCACGGACGTCGTCCTGCCCGCGCTCGGCGAGTCCGTCACCGAAGGCACCGTCACCCGGTGGCTGAAGGAGGTCGGCGACTCCGTCGAGGCCGACGAGCCGCTGCTCGAGGTCTCCACGGACAAGGTCGACACCGAGATCCCGGCGCCCACCTCCGGTGTGCTGCTGGAGATCACGGTCGGCGAGGACGAGACCGCCGAGGTCGGCGCCAAGCTCGCCGTGATCGGCGCCCCGGGTGCGGCTCCGGCCGCTGCCCCGGCTCCCGCCGCTCCCGCCCCGGCCCCGGCTCCCGCCGCTCCCGCCCCGGCCCCGGCTGCCGAGGCCCCCGCCCCGGCTCCGGCCCCCGCCGCTCCGGCGCCCGCTCCTGCTCCGGCTCCGGCTCCAGCCCCGCAGGCGCCCTCGGCTCCGGCCCCGCAGCAGCAGACGGCCCCGGCGCCCGACCCGGCGCCCGCCGCTCCGGCCCCGGCTCCCGCTCCGGTCACCCCGGCCCCGGCTCCCGCCGCGACCTCCGGTGACGACGGCGCCTACGTGACCCCGCTGGTGCGCAAGCTCGCCGCCGAGAACGGCGTCGACCTGGCGTCCGTCAAGGGCACCGGCGTCGGTGGCCGTATCCGCAAGCAGGACGTCATCGCCGCCGCTGAGGCCGCCAAGGCCGCCGCCGCTCCGGCTCCGGCCGCTGCCGCCGCCCCGGCCGCCGCCAAGAAGGCGCCGACCCTGGAGGCCTCTCCCCTCCGTGGCCAGACCGTCAAGATGCCGCGCATCCGCAAGGTCATCGGCGACAACATGGTCAAGGCGCTGCACGAGCAGGCGCAGCTGTCCTCGGTCGTCGAGGTCGACGTCACCCGGCTGATGAAGCTGCGCGCCCGTGCCAAGGACGCGTTCGCGGCCCGTGAGGGCGTCAAGCTCTCCCCGATGCCGTTCTTCGTCAAGGCCGCCGCCCAGGCGCTGAAGGCGCACGCGCCGATCAACGCCAAGATCAACGAGGGCGAAGGCACGATCACCTACTTCGACACCGAGAACATCGGTATCGCGGTGGACTCCGAGAAGGGCCTGATGACCCCGGTCATCAAGCACGCGGGCGATCTCAACCTCGCCGGCATCGCCAAGGCCACGGCGGAGCTCGCGGGCAAGGTCCGCGCGAACAAGATCACGCCCGACGAGCTGTCCGGCGCGACCTTCACCATCTCCAACACCGGTTCGCGCGGTGCGCTCTTCGACACGATCATCGTGCCGCCGGGCCAGGTCGCGATCCTCGGCATCGGTGCCACGGTCAAGCGCCCGGCGGTCATCGAGACCGAGGAGGGCACGGTCATCGGCATCCGCGACATGACCTACCTGACCCTCTCCTACGACCACCGTCTGGTGGACGGCGCCGACGCGGCCCGTTACCTGACCGCGGTCAAGGCGATCCTGGAGGCGGGCGAGTTCGAGGTCGAGCTCGGTCTGTAAGCCTCTGAAGTGCCTGTACGGTGCCCCTGTCCGGTTTTCCGGGCGGGGGCACCGGCGTCTGGTCACCGGGGCGTCAGCGTCCTGTCCGACCAGCCCCACAGCTCCTCCACCCACACGTTGGGGACGGACAGCTTCGGCGCGGGTGTGAGGTGCTTCGTGCGGTAGGCCTTCAGGGCGTCGTAGGTGGCGTCCAGGCAGTCCCGCGAGGTGAGCTTCCCGGTCCTCGGGTCGACCCCGACGAGGAAGCCACGGGCCTCGAACTCGCTGATCATGGCCCGAGCACGGTCCACATCATGGGTCGAGGACCCGGTGCAGCGGTAACGGCTGTAGGGGTGCTGGGAGGTGCCCGGGTAGTGGGCGTCGGTGGACATGTCGCCGAGCATGCGGTCGTACGGTCCCTCCGCGTGCCAGGCCCCGATGTCGCCGCCCGGCGGGGTGTACAGCTTCGCGCTGGGGTTCTCCACGGCGCCGTAGACCCAGCGGCCGGTGCCCGGGACCTTGAAGCCCCAGCCGACGTGGCCGAACTTCTGTGCCCCGTCTGGCTTGACGAAGACGCAGGCCGCGCCGGTGCCCTGGGTGGCGCCGGCGGCCATGTCGGCGATGGCTACGGTGCTGCTCGGCGTCGCCTCGGCCGTCGCCTCCGCCGTCGCCTCCGCCGTCGCCCGGGTGGCCGACTGCCCGCAGCCCGACATGGCGACGATCGCGCCGATCACGGCCGCGACCACCAGTCCACGCTGTCCCCCGATATCCATCCGTCCCCTGTGGTGCGAAGGGGCAGCCCCTGCGGGAACCCCTGACGAACGCGACACTTCTCAGTGCCGTGGGGTTCCGTGCCTTGACAGAAGCCGTGCGGCTGGGAGCGTGTAAGCCTCGTCTCACCTGCATGAAAGCGCCCCCGTGCGCCCCTCCCGGACGAGCCCTCGGCCTTATTGTCTAAGCGTCAAACGCCCTTAAGGAGCTCTCATGACCGCGCCCGTCGTCCACTCGCTGCGCGAACAGATCCGCGAGCACATCGTGGAGGGGATCGTCAGCGGGCGCTGGCAGCCGGGCGAGCGGATCGTGGAGCGTCGTATCGCCACCGAGCTGGAGGTCAGCCAGACGCCGGTGCGGGAGGCACTGCGCGAGCTGGAGTCGCTGCGGCTGATCGAGTCCGCGCCGAACAAGGGCGTACGGGTGCGGAACCTGACGGCGGCCGACCTGGAGGAGAGCTACCCCGTGCGGGCCGGTCTGGAGGCCATCGCGGCGGAGCTCGCGGCGGAGCGGCTGGCGCGGGACTGCTCGGCCCTGGAGCCGCATGTCGCCGCGCTGTACGAGGCGGACCGGGACTCCGACGGCACCGGCCAGGTGCGGCACACGGTGGGTTTCCACCGTGAGCTGGTGCGGGCGGCCGGCAACTCGGTGCTGCTGCACACCTGGGAGGGGCTGGGCATCGAGGTGTTCACCGCCCTGTCGATCCGCTGGCTGGGGACGGTCCAGCAGTCGTACGCGGAGGAGCACGAGGAGCTGGTGGCCGCGTTCCGCAGGCGGGACCCGCGGATCGCCGACATCGTGAAGTCCCACGTCCTGGGCTGCGCCCCGAGGGCCTGACGGCCGGGGCCACGGGCGGTCCGACCCCGCCGGAGGCACCGTGCAGTGGCTGGCCCACTGTGCCTGACCACCAGTGGGCCGAGCGAGCGCCGCCGCGGCGAACACCGCTGCAGCTGAGTGCCACCGCGGCCGAGCACCGCCAGGCCTCAAGCACCGCCAGGCCCGAGCACCACTGCGACGAACAGCACCAGACCCGGACACCGCCGACCTGGGCACCACCGCGGCCCGAGCGCCACGGTGGCGAACACCGCCGTGACTGACCACCACCAGGCCGAGCACGCACCGCCGCGACTGAGCACTGCCGCGGCGAGTACCGCCGGATGCGCGTCCGCCGAACCCAAACACCGCCAAACCGAGCGCCACCGTGGCCAAACACCGCCAGGCCTTGAGCACCACCGCGGCAAACACCACGGTGTCCAGCACCGCCAAGCCGAACACCACCGTGGCCGAGTTCCACCGTGGCCGAGTGCCACCGCGGCCGAGTGCCACCGTGGCCGAACGCCGCCGGACCCAAGAACCGTCGCGGCCGAACACCGCCGGACGGCGAACACCGCCCCGACGAACACCACCCCGCCCCAGCACCGCCGGACCCGAGCAACCTCGCGGCCGAACGCCACCCTGCCCGGTACCGCCGTGGCCGAACATCACCGGACCCGAGTCCGGCGGACCCGAGCACCGCCCCGACGAACACCACCCACCTCACCTCAGCACCGCCGTGTCGAGCACCGTCGCGGCGAACATCACCAGGCCCGAGCACCGCCGCGCCCGAGCACCACCGCGGCGAACACCACCGCGCTCCAGCACCGCCAAACCAATCACCACCTCGGCCGAACACCGCCACCCCGAACACCACCGAGCCCAAGAGCCACCCCGCCCCAGACGACTGGACCCGCGCCCCCAAGCTGCTGAGCACCCGAGCGCGCCCCCGCTCAAACGCCCTCCGACCTGCAGAGACCCCGAGCCACCCCAGTCACCGGGTGCCACCGCCAAAGGCACCCCGTGCCTACTTTCTCGCCATCGAGAAGTTTTGCCCGCAACCCTTTGATCGATCATCGATCAGCGGGTTAGAGTCGCCGACGGGCCCTTACCGGGGCCCTCCGCCCTGTCCTGCCAAAGACAAAGGGCACCCCCGAAACCCTGCCTGATTGAGGGAACCCCCTTCGACTGAGGAAGGCGGCGACATGACCGACCCCAACGCCATCCAGGCCAGCGAGCTCGACCAGCTCCCCGACCGGGACCCCGAGGAGACCGCCGAATGGCAGGCCTCCCTGGACGCGGTCGCCAAGGCGGCCGGCCCGCACCGTGCCGCGTACCTGATGCGCCGCACGCTGGAGAGGGCGGAGGGCAACGGCATCGCGCTGCCGAAGCTCCTCGAGACCGACTACGTCAACACCATCCCCACCGCCGCCGAGCCGGGCCTGCCCGGTGACCCGGCGATGGAGGCCCGTATCACCGCGTGGAACCGCTGGAACGCGGCCGCGATGGTCACCCGCGGCTCCAAGTACGGCGTCGGCGGCCACATCGCCACCTTCGCCTCCGCGGCCTGGCTCTACGAGACCGGCTTCAACCACTTCTTCAAGGGCAAGGAGGCCGACGGGTCCGGCGACCAGCTCTACATCCAGGGCCACGCCTCCCCCGGCATCTACGCCCGCGCCTTCCTCGACGGCCGGCTGACCGAGCACCACCTCGACCACTTCCGCCGCGAGTCGGGCGGCGACGGCCTCCCGTCGTACCCGCATCCCCGCCGCCTGCCCTGGCTGTGGGAGTTCCCGACGGTGTCGATGGGCCTCGGCCCGCTCTCCGCGATCTACCAGGCGCGCTTCAACCGCTACCTCACCGCCCGCGGCATCAAGGACGTCTCGCAGTCCCACGTCTGGGCCTTCCTCGGCGACGGCGAGATGGACGAGCCGGAGTCCACGGCGGCACTCGCACTCGCGAGCCGCGAGGGCCTCGACAACCTCACCTTCGTCATCAACTGCAACCTGCAGCGTCTCGACGGCCCGGTCCGCGCGAACTTCAAGATCGTGCAGGAGCTGGAGGCCCAGTTCCGCGGCGCCGGCTGGAACGTCGTCAAGTCGCTGTGGGGCAACGCCTGGGACGAGCTGTTCCGGCTCGACACCACGGGCGCGCTGGTACGACGGCTCCGCGAGGTACCCGACGCGCAGGTGCAGACGTACCAGACGCGCGACGCCGCCTACATCCGCCAGGACTTCTTCGGCAAGGACCCGGCGCTCGTCGAGATGGCGAAGCTGCTGTCCGACGACAAGATCCTCGAGTGTTTCCACCTCTCCCGCGGTGGCCACGAGGCGCGCAAGGTGTACGCCGCCTACAAGGCCGCTGTCGAGTTCAAGGGCGCGCCGACCGTGATCCTGGCCCAGACGGTCAAGGGCCACACCCTCGGCGAGGGCTTCGCGTCGAAGAACGCCAACCACCAGATGAAGAAGCTCTCGGTGGACGAGTTCAAGACCATGCGGGACCTGCTCGAACTGCCCATCAAGGACAGCGACTTCGTCGACGGCGTGGTCCCCTACGGCCACCCCGGCGCCGACTCCCCCGAGGTGCGCTACCTCCAGGAGCGCCGGGCCGCTCTCGGTGGTCCCGCGCCGGCCCGCCGAGTGCACCCCGTGGCCCCGCTGCCCGCCCCTGCCGAAAAGGCCTTCGCCTCCTTCGACAAGGGCTCGGGCACGCAGAACGTCGCCACCACGATGGCCTTCGTACGGCTCATCAAGGACCTGGTCCGCGACAAGGAGACCGGCAAGCGCTGGGTGCCGATCGTCCCCGACGAGGCGCGCACCTTCGGCATGGAGTCGCTGTTCCCGTCGCTCGGGATCTACTCCCCCAAGGGCCAGACGTACGAGCCGGTCGACCGCGACCAGCTGATGTACTACAAGGAGGCCACCAACGGCCAGATCCTCAACGAGGGGATCACCGAGGCCGGTTCGATGGCCGACTTCATCGCCGCTTCGACGTCGTACGCGACGCACGGCGAGGCGATGATCCCGTTCTACATCTTCTACTCGATGTTCGGCTGGCAGCGCACGGCCGACCAGATGTGGCAGCTCGGCGACCAGCTCGGCCGCGGCTTCCTCGTCGGTGCCACGGCGGGCCGTACGACGCTGACGGGCGAGGGCCTGCAGCACGCGGACGGACACTCGCCGGTGATCGCGGCGACGAACCCCGCGGCGCTGTCGTACGACCCGGCGTTCGCCTACGAGGTCGCCACGATCGTGCGCGACGGCATCCGCCGCATGTACGGCGAGGCGGCCCCCGGCGAGGATCCGAACGTCTTCTACTACCTGACGGTCTACAACGAGCCGCTTCCGCAGCCCGCCAAACCGTCCGGCCTCGGTGTCGACGAGGGCATCGTCAAGGGCCTGTACCGCTTCAACACGGCGGAGTCCGCGGGTCTCTCCCCGGTCGCGAACGCCCCCCGCATCCAGCTGCTCGGCTCCGGCACGGCGATCCACTGGGTGCTGAAGGCGCAGCGGATGCTGGCCGAGGAGTGGGGCGTGGCGGCCGATGTCTGGTCCGCCACCTCCTGGACGGAGCTGCGCCGTGACGCGCTGGAGGCCGACGCCGGCCTGCTGCGCGGCGAGGAGCGCATCCCGTACGTCCGCCAGGCGCTGCACGGTGCCGAGGGCCCGGTGCTCGCGGTCTCCGACTACATGCGCCAGGTCCCCGACCAGATCGCCCAGTGGGTCGAGCAGGACTGGTCCTCGCTCGGCGCGGACGGCTTCGGCCTCTCCGACACCCGCGAGGGCGCCCGCCGCCACTTCGGCGTCGACGCCGAGTCGGTCGTCGTCGCGGCCCTGGCCCAGCTGGCCCGCCGCGGCGAGGTCAAGGCGACGGCGGTGAAGGAAGCGCGCGAGAAGTACGGCCTGTAGGGGCTGACGCTGATCGAGGGGGTACGGCGGCTGCCGTGCCCCCTCGTTGTCAGCGGCCCCCGGCATCATGAAGGCATGCGCGCCGCCCGCCTGATCAAGATGGTCCTGCTGCTCCAGTCCCGGCCCTCCATGACCGCCGCCGAGCTGGCGCAAGAGCTGGAGGTCTCGGAGCGGACGGTCACCCGGGATGCGCAGGCGTTGTCGGAGGCAGGGGTTCCGGTGTACGCGGACCGGGGCAGAGCGGGCGGGTACCGCCTCATCGGCGGCTATCGCACCCGCCTCACCGGCCTGGCCCGCAGCGAGGCCGAGGCGCTGTTCCTGTCCGGTGTGCCGGGCGCGCTGCGCGAGATGGGCCTGGAGGACGCCGCCTCCGCCGCCCGGCTGAAGGTCTCCGCCGCCCTGCTCCCCTCCCTCAGCGACGCCTCCCGCTCGGCCGCTCAGCGCTTCCATCTCGACGCGCCCAACTGGTTCGCCGAGCCGAAGTCCCCCGAGCTGCTGCCCGCCGTCGCCGACGCGGTGTGGGACGACAGACGGGTCGGTGCGCGCTACCGCGGCCGGGAGGGCGAGGTGGAGCGGGACCTGGAGCCGTACGGGCTCGTGCTCAAGGCGGGCGTCTGGTACCTGTGCGCGCGGGTGCCGGACGGCGGTTCCTTCCGGGTGTACCGGATCGACCGTTTCACGGCGGTGACGGCCGGCGAGGCTCGCTTCGAGCGGGACGAGGAGTTCGACCTGCCCGGCTTCTGGGAGGAGCGCGCCGAACAGTTCGCGCGCTCGATCCTGCGGGCCGAGGTCGTCGTACGGCTGTCCGGGGCGGGGGCGCGCGGACTGCCGTACGCCGTCGATCCCGCCGCGGCCCGGGAGGTGCTGGCGGCCGCCGGGCCGCCGGACGGCGACGGGTGGGTGACGGTGACCCTGCCGGTGGAGTCCGAGGAGGTCGCCCACGCGCAGCTCGCGTCGCTGGGGCCGGAGGTGGAGGTGCTGGCCCCGGAGAGCCTGCGGGCGCGGTTCGCGGGGGACGCGGTACGTCTGGGGAGGCTGTACAAGACGTGAAGGACTCTGTTCGGGACATAACAATCCGCCCCACTCCACGTGCGCCGTACCCTTCCAGGCCCGATGCTGGACCCGTGATGGACGAGACGGAGTTCTGGGAGCTGGTGGACGCCACCCGCGAGGCCGCCGAGGGCGACCCCGAGGAACAGGCCGACCTGCTCGTGGAGCGGCTGCTGGCGCTGGACCCGGACATGGTCCTCGACTTCGCCCGTCACTTCGAGGCCCGCTTCAACCGCGCGTACACCTGGGACCTGTGGGGCGCCGCCTGGATCCTGCTGGACGGGGTCAGCGACGACGCCTTCGACTTCTTCCGGTGCTGGCTGATCGGCCAGGGCCGCGAGGTGTACGAGGGCGCGGTGCACGACCCCGACTCGCTCGCCGACCAGCTGGCCGACTTCGACGAGGAGATCGACGGCGACGGCGAGGAACTGGGGTACGCGGCCGACGAGGCCTACGAGCAGCTCACCGGTGCCGTCGCTCCCGACCTGGGCATTCCGCCCGCGGCCTCCGAGCCGCTCGGCGCGCCGATCGACCTGGAGAGCGACCGGGTGCTGGCGGAGCGGTATCCCAAGCTGTGGGAGCGGTTCAGGGGCTAGTGCCGTAAGGCCGCTCGCGCTGTGTTCAGGGCGCCGTGCCGGCCCTGCGCCGGGTCGTGTCCGTCGGGATGTACGCCTGCGTCCGGTCGGCCTTCACCGCGTGGTGCATCGGGGCCGCGTTGGCCTGGTCGAGCGCGGACGCGGTGGCGGCGGCCGGGCCGAGGACCACGGCGACGACGGCGCAGACGACCGCCCAGGGGCCGCGGGTCCTGGTGCTCAGGGCGTCCGGGTGACTGCTGTTCATTTCTTCCCCACCTCCGGTCAGTGCGTGTGCATGACGATAGGGCGGCTGTTTCGGCGTGGTCCTTGAGCCGCCTACGAGAAACCTGTGAGGGTGCGGGCGGGTCACGTCCTGCCCTGGAGGCGGGCGGCCCGCTGTCTGATCTCCGGCAGCAGGGCGTTGAGGGCCGCGCCGGGACAGGTCGTCATGTAGGCGGCGCCGTGGCCCGCGAGGGCGGGCAGTGCGGCGGTGGTCCCGGCGGGGTAGCGGCTGGCGCTGTTGCTGGAGGTGAGCCGGACGGTGGTGCGCGGGTCGACGTCGGCGAGGCCGAGCTTCCAGGCGGCCAGGGCGGCGATCGCGTCGGTCATCGCCCGCGGGACGGTGACGCCCGCGGTGAAGGTGCCGAGGGCGGCGATGCCGGCCGTGCGGTGGTTGAAGCCGAGGGTGTGGGCGCCGATGACGGGGCGGTCGACGCCGCCCGCACGGCCCTCGTAGATGGTGCCGCAGCGGTCGACGAGGAAGTTGTAGCCGATGTCGTCCCAGTCCCGGGCGCCGGTCTGGCCGGCGGCGAGGTAGCGGATGATGCGGGGCGCGTCGGCGCAGTCGTAGTCGTTGGGCGAGTCGGTGTGGTGCACGAAGACCGCGAGCACCTTGTCGTCGTAGTCCGGGGGCGGCGGGGTACGGGCGGCGGGGTAGGCCTCCCCGCCATCGGCCCACACCGACCTCGGCACGATGTGCGGCCTGCCCGCGGCGTGCGTCACGGTCTGCTGCCGGGCCACCGGCCCACTGCGCGCGGACCGGACGGAGACGGCGTCCTCGATACCGGTGACACACAGCACCAGAACGAGAACGACGGCGAGCCCGGGGAGACAGGCGAGGAGCGGGAGGAGGGGGCGGCGGACGGGTGCCGACCATGGGCGGGGGCGGGGTGCGGAGGGCGATCTCCCCGAGGTGACAGGGCCCGAGGGGGTGCGGGCCGGCACGGCCTTGTGTCGGCCGCCAGCCGCCGGTTGGGTGCCGGACCCGGGGCTCGCGG
>NZ_JBHVYZ010000008.1:0-134907 GCF_042880295.1 Streptomyces sp. NPDC058307 | reverse complement strand
GGAGGGTGGGGCGTCCGAGGGCGCAGATCCCTGCGGGGCTGCCTGCTCGGCGAGGTCGGCGGGGGTGACGGGCCACGAGGGCCGGACCGGTGTTGCAGAGGGGGCGACGGGCGCCGGGCTCGCGGACGGGGACTCGCCCGAGGGCGGAGAGGCCGCCGGTCGGGTGCCGGACCCGGGGTTCGCGGAGGGTGGGGCGTCCGAGGGCGCAGATCCCTGCGGGGCTGCCTGCTCGGCGAGGCTGAGAGGCGACGGGGGTCGGGCCGGTGTCGCCGAACGGGCGACAGGCGAGGGAGTCCCGTAGAGCTGCTCACCCGGGAGCGAGCGGGCCGGCGGGTCCGTCTGCTCGGCGGGACTGACAGGCAACGGGGAGCGGGCCGGCGCCGCAGAGCCGGGTGTGGCGGTTGGCGGAGCCGGGGGGCGGCCGACGGGCAGTGCTTTGCGGATCGCGAGACCTATTCGGCTCGCGTGGCGTATTCGGGGCGCCCGCCGTCTTCGCGGTCCCCGCGATCTTCGGACACGCATGCTCCCACTGTCGGACGGATTCGCCCCGCCCGCGATGTGTGCTGTGCCACCCGGTGGAACCATCGTCCCGGTCCACGACGTTTTTCCAGGTGCACGCACGCGTGGCCGGTTCCCGGTGCCACGCGTGCGCGTAGCTGATCACTGGACGCCTCGCCTGCGTACTGAAGGTTCCGAGAGAGAAGGGCGGCTCCGTGGACGTGCTGGACATCCTGCTGTTGCTGGTGATCGCCGCTTATGCGGCCTCCGGCTACCGGCGCGGCCTGGTGGCCGGCTGTGTCTCGTTCGCCGGTTTCGTGGGCGGCGCGGTCGTGGGCGTGTGGGTGCTGCCCTGGATGATGGACCTGGTGACACCGGGCAGCACGGCCGCGACGGTGACCGCGGTGGCGACCGTGCTGGTCCCGGCCGCCGTGGGGCACGAGCTGGCCGGACGCCTGGCGCTCAGGCTGCGCAGGGAGCTGGACCAGGGGCCGCTGAGAGTCGCGGACGGTGTCGGCGGGGCCGCCGCCAACTCCGTGTCCGTGCTCATCGTGGCCTGGGTCGCCGCGAGCGTCCTGGGCGCGTCCTCGTCCCCGCTGGTCACCACGGCCATCCGGGACTCCGCCCTGCTGGGCGCCGTCCAGGACTCCATGCCGGAGACCACGCCGAACTGGTTCTCCCGGGCCACCTCCGCCCTCACCGAGGCGGGCTTCCCGCAGGTCTTCAACCCGTTCGAGAACGAGTCGACGGCCGAGGTCGCGAAGCCCACCGGCGACAGCGTCACGGCCGCCGCCACCAACGCGGCCAAGGTCAGCACCGTCAAGATCGAAGGCGCCTCCGGCACCCAGGGCCGCGAGGGCAGCGGCTTCCTGTACGCGCCCCAGCACGTGATGACCAACGCCCACGTGGTGGCCGGCATCGACGCCCCCAGCGTCCGGATCGGCGGGGTCGGACAGGTGTACGAAGCGCGGGTGGTGCTGTTCGATCCGGACCGGGACGTGGCCGTGCTGTACGTCCCGGATCTCCGGGCACCGGTGCTGCGCTTCGAGAAGGGCGCCGCGCGGGGCGACTCCGCGGTGGTCGCGGGCTATCCGCAGGACGGCGACCTGAACCTCCAGGCGGCCACGGTCGCCAACCGGGTGAAGGCGACAGGCCAGAACATCTACAGCGACGCCACCGTGACCCGCGAGATCTACTCGATCCGCTCGACCGTCCGCCCCGGCAACTCCGGCGGGCCCCTGCTGACCACCTCCGGCAGGGTCTACGGCGTGGTCTTCGCCCGCTCCACCTCCGACAACGAGACGGGCTACGTCCTGACGGCCGACGAGGTCGCGGGCGACGCCGAGAAGGCGGCGGACGCCACGTCACCGGTGGACACGGGCGATCTGGTCACCTCCTGACGCGGCGGCCTCCCGGATGATGGGCCCACGGTCCCGCACGGCACCGGTCGCGCACGGCACCCGTCGCGCACGGCACCCGTCGCGCACGGCACCGGTCCCGATTGGCACTCCGGAGGCTCCCGTGTCCGTCCTCTTCCTGATCTCGTACGACCGCCGTAGCCGACCAGGTCCTCAGAGACGGCGCCCCATGAGCACGTCGTCGACGTACTCCCCCGCCAGCAGGAACTCCTCGGGCAGCACACCCTCGACCACGAAGCCCTCGGATTCGTAGAGCCTGCGGGCCGGGGTGTTGTGGCCGAGGACGCGCAGGGTGAGGCGGCGGGCGCCCCGGCGGCGGGCCTCCTCCGTGATCGCACGGATCAGCGCCCGGCCGACACCGCGGCCACGGGCCTCCTCGGCGACCACGAAGCCCTGGATCTGGCGTACGTGGGCGTTCGCTTCGAGCGGGGTGGGGAAACCCAGAAGGACGTACCCGAGGATGCGGCGGTCGGCCTCGGCGACCAGACAGTCGCCGGGGACGTGACGCTCGTCGAAGAACGGCCGGTAGGGCGGCTGCGGTCGCGGCGCGACCGCGTGCAGGGGCGACCAGGTGGCGCGGTCGAGTCGGGCCAGTTCCTCGTCGTCGTCGGGCAGGGCGCAGCGTATGGACAGCTCGGACATGGCCGCCACCCTACGGCCGGGAATCGCAACCAGACATCGCTCTTACGCACCCACCAGGCAGGATGAGATCATGCAACGTTCAAGAATCGCGGTGGCCGGGGCGTCCGGACTGATCGGTTCGGCCCTGGTCCGGTCCCTCACCGCGGACGGGCACGAGGTGCTGCGGCTGGTGCGCCGGGAGCCCCGGGACGGCGGCGAGGTCCGCTGGGACCCCGAGGCCGGGCGGGTCGACACGGCCGGCCTCGCCGGGTGCGACGCCGTGGTCAACCTCGCCGGGGCGGGGGTCGGTTCGCGGCGCTGGACCGAGGCGTACAAGCAGCGGATCCACGACAGCCGGGTGAACGGCACGACCGCCCTCGCCCGGGCCGTCGCCGCCCTGGACGAGCCGCCCCGGGTCTTCGTGAACGGCAGCGCGATGGGGTACTACGGCGAGACCGGCGACCGGATCGTCGACGAGGACTCGCCGGCCGGCCGGGGCTTCCTGCCCGAGCTGTGCGTCGAGTGGGAAGCGGCCGCCGCACCCGCGCAACAGGCGGGCGTACGGACCGCGTTCACCCGCACCGGCCTGGTGGTGGGCCGCGGGGGCGGGGCCTGGGGCAGGCTGTTCCCCCTGTTCGAGGCGGGGCTCGGCGGGCGGATGGGCGACGGGCGTCAGTACTGGTCGTTCATCGCGCTGCACGACGAGGTCGCCGCGATCCGCCACCTCCTGGAGACCGACGGGCTGTCCGGACCGTTCAACCTCACCGCCCCGGAGCCCCTGACGAACCGCGAGATCACCGAGGCCATGGGCCGGGTGCTGCACCGGCCGACGCTCTTCACCGTCCCCGCGCCGGTACTGCGGGCCGCGCTCGGCGAGATGGCCGGGGACGTGCTGGGCAGTGCACGGGTGCGACCGAGGCGGCTGCTGGAGTCGGGGTTCACGTTCGCGTTCCCGGACATCGAGGGGGCGATTCGGGCGGCCTGAGGGCGGCCCGAGGGCGGCCCGAGGAACGCGCCGGGCCCGCGTGCGGCCGTACGACCTCCTCGACGACCGTCCGTGACGACATGCGACCGGTGTGCGACCGTGCCCTGCTGATGCGCGACTGTTCCTGACCGGCCGCGGCCCTACCCTCGACCCGAACTCGGGTATTCCCGGAGCCTGTTGGGGGCATGACGTCTCCACCGGCCGCGCAACCTCGAGGAGGGGCACGTGCTTGAGCCCGCGTACCAGGCGGACGTCGTGATCGTGGGAGCCGGGGTCGCCGGACTCTCCGCGGCGCATCGGCTGACCAGCCAAGGAGTGACCGTCGCGGTGTTGGAGGCCGCCCCCGGTGTGGGCGGCCGCATGTCGACCGAGAAGGTCGACGGCTTCCGGCTCGACCGGATCGGACAGTTGCTGTCCACGGCGTATCCCGAACTGCGCCTGGCCCCCGGGCTCGACGGGCTGGTCCTGCGCCCCTTCGCGCCGGGGGTCCTGCTGCACGGAGACGGGCGCCACCACCGGGTGGACGCTCCGGCGGGCGCCCGTAGCGCGAGGGGCGCACTGCGTGCGGTGCGCGCCCTGGCGAGCGCCCCTCGGGGGGTGCCGGGACCGGGACTGGTGGCCGCGTCCCGGAGGGCCAGGTTCCGGGTGCTGCCCGGTGCCGGTCAGGGGACGGTGTCCCGGGTTGTCCGAGGAGTCGCGCCGCTCGGCGGTGCCGTCGATCAGGCCCGGCTCGGTGCCGCGCTCACCCGGTTCGCCAACGTGCCGGTCGAACGCCTCCTCGCCCGTCCCGAACTGCCGGCCCGGCAGGCGCTCGCGGCCCGGGGGCTGCCCGCGCGCACCATCGACGGGTTCCTGCGTCCGCTGCTCGCCGCGCTGCTGTGCGACCCCGCCCTGACGACGTCCAGCCGATGCGCCGACCTCGCGCTGCGTGCCTTCGCGGGCGGGCGGCTGTGTGTGCCGGAGGGGGGCGCGGAGACCCTTCCTGAGCTGCTCGCGCAGACGCTGCCCGCGGGGACCGTGCACACGGGGGTGCGGGTCACGTCCGTGGCGACCACGTCGGTGACCACCGCCGAGCACGGCGAGATCCGGTGCCGGGCGGTGCTGCTGGCGACGGACGCGCGCACCGCGGCGGAGCTGTTGCCGGGGTTGCGGGTGCCGGACTTCCACCCGGTGACGGTCGTCCACCACACGACGGACGACCCGCCCCGCACGGGTTCCGCGCTGCTGCTCGACGCCGACCGGGGCGGCCCGGTGGCCCACACGGCGGTGATCAGCGAGGTCGACCCGAGCCGGGCCCCTTCGGGCCGGGCCCTGATCTCCTCGACGGTCCTCGGCACCCCTCCTGCGGACCTGGAGACGGCCGTACGCACCCATCTGGGCCGCCTGTACGGCACGTCGACCCACCGCTGGGAGACCCTCGCGGTCCACCACACCCGGGAGGCGGTCCCGGCCATGCCCGCCCCCCACGACCTGCGCCGCCCGGTCCGCCTCCTGGCCGGCCTGTACGTCTGCGGCGACCACCGCGACACGAGCACGGTCCAGGGCGCCCTGCACTCGGCCCACCGGGCGACGACGGCCATCCTGAAAGACCTGGGCGCAGCGGGCTCAATGCACCGAGCGGATCCGACTCCCACAGCCCAGGCAGCGTGACGGTTCACCCGCGCCCCTTTTTTTGGGGGCGCGGGGAACTGCGCGACAAGCCACGACGCAGTGGTCAGACGGCGTACAAGCTGCGGAGTTAGGGCGAGACCCCTACCCCAGCGCAGCGACCTTGTCCCGATAACTCCGAACCGGCGCCGCATCCTTGTACGGCTCCAACCGCCGCTCGAAGTCCCGCACATACTCCACCGCCCGCACCGACCGCATCTCCGCCGCCTGCCCGGCGGCCTCCGCGGCCAACGCGCACGCCTGGTCCAACTCCCCCAGCCCCAGCCTCGCGGAGGCCAGCACCACCCGGCAGAACAGCCGACTCCGCGCATACGCCGGCGCGCGCAACTGAAGCGAGCGCTCGGCGTGTTGCGCCGCCGCCCGGAACTGCTGCAGGTCCCGGTGGCAGTGCCCCAACTCGTCCGCCAGCTGCGCCTCGTCGAAGAACCGTGCCCAGTGCGGGACCTCGTCGCCGGGCCGCGCCGCCTCCAGGGCCCGTTCCGCGCGGACCAGCGACGCCGTGCACGCCCGCACCTCCCCCAGCACCCCGTGCCCCCGCGCCTCGGCCGAGTGCAGCAGCGCCTGCACGACCGGCGGGGCCGTCGTCCCAACGCCCTGCTGGGCCACCCGCGCGAGCTGGATCGCCTCCCGGCCGTGCCCCAGATACACGGCCTGCCGGCTCATCGTGACCAGCACGTACGCCCCGTACGCCCGGTCCCCCGCGGCCTGCGCGAGCCGCAGCGCCTGCACGAAGTACCGCTGGGCGAGTCCGTGCGCGGCGATGTCGTACGAGGTCCAGCCCGCGAGCCGGGTCAGGTCCGCGGCCGCGGCGAACAGTCTGCGTCCGGTGGTCTCCCCGTACGTGCCGCGCAGCATCGGCTCGCACTCGTGCTCCAGGTAGCGGACCAGGGCCTGCCGTGCGTGGCCGCCGCCGTACTGGTCGTCGAGGGTGCGGAAGAGCTCGCCGACCGAGCCGAGCGCGGCGATGTCGCCGCCGGTGACCTTCTGGCCGGGCCCGCGTTCGGCCTGGCCGCGCTGCCGGGGCACCACCGGGCGCCCCTGGGGAGGGACCCGGAGGGGAGGCTCGCCGCGGGCGACCCGGTCGTCGGGGCGGCCGATCAGCCAGTCGCGGCTGGGGACGACCAGTCCGGCCGGTGTGAAGGCGATCTTGCGCAGTTCGGCGTGGCTGCCGGAGTCCTTGCGCCACAGCCCGCTGACGATGTCGACGGCCTCCTCGGGGCCCGCGGCGAACTCCAGCCCGGCGTAGACGGGTGCGCAGGCGTCGAGGCCCAGGTCCTGCGCGGAGAGCCGGCGTCCGAGCCGGCGGGTGAAGACCTCGGCGATGAGGGCGGGTGTGGTGCCCCGGGGCTGCTGTCCGCGCAGCCAGCGGGTCACGGAGGTCTTGTCGTATCTGAGATCCAGCCCGTGTTCGAGACCGAGCTGGTCCACGCGTCGGGCGAGACCCGCGTTGGAGAACCCCGCTTCTGCGATGAGCGCGGCGAGCTGTCGGTTGGGAGTGCGCTGCGCGGGTCGTTCCGTCATCTGCGGTGCGGTCTCCTGCCTTTCGGGCCGTCACGTGGTCACGTGGTGCCCGGATTGCCTGTGAGCAGCCCTTATGGCCTGCGCGAACGGCGAATGTAGCGGAGAGTGAGCAGACGATCGCACACTTCGACGTTCGTTCATCCGATCGTGTGAGGATTGCCCCCGGAGCTGACGTCCGCGGGCCGGACGTACAGTGGCGTAGGCACCCTTCGTGCCTTACGACCTTCTAGGGAGGCGCTTGCCGTGAGTGGGTTGCGGTTCGTCCGCATGGGGTTCGGTGCGGACGCGGTCGAGTACCAGGAAGCCTGGGACGAGCAGCGCCGGGTGCACGCGGCGCGCTTCGAGGACGAGATCCCCGACACGGTCCTGCTGCTCGAACACCCCCCTGTGTATACGGCGGGCCGGCGCACCGCGGACAACGAGCGCCCCCTGGACGGCACCCCGGTCATCGACGTCGACCGCGGCGGCAAGATCACCTGGCACGGTCCAGGACAGCTGGTGGGCTACCCGATCCAGAAACTCCCCCGTCCGGTGGACGTGGTGGCGCACGTACGGCGCCTGGAGGAGGCCCTGATCCGCACCTGCGCGGAGTTCGGCCTGGAGACCAGCCGGGTCGAGGGCCGCAGCGGCGTATGGGTGCTCGGTGACCCGGTCGAGACGCGGCCGGCGATCGGCGGGCTCTCCCTGGACTTCGATCCCCGGCTCACGGACGAGGAGTTCGACCCGCGCCTGAACGGCCCGGAGTACGCCCCCTCCAACGCCGGCCAGCGCCGCGAGGACCGCAAGATCGCGGCGATCGGCATCCGGGTCGCCAAGGGCGTCACCATGCACGGCTTCTCGCTGAACGTGAACCCGGACAACAAGTGGTTCGACCGGATCATCCCCTGCGGCATCCGTGACGCGGGCGTCGCCTCCCTCGCGGGCGAACTCGGCCGGGACGTGACCATCGACGAGGTCCTGCCGGTCGTCGAGCGGCACCTGAGGGACGTACTGGAGCACGCGGAGCTCAAGCCGAGGGTGATCGAGAAGACACCTGCGGCCTGAGACAGGCCGCGGGCTTTCAAATCCACGGGCGTACCCTTGAGCACGCCGAAGAATCAAACGCTAGGGAGCCGGTCGTGTCCGCAGTCGCCCCCGACGGACGCAAGATGCTGCGCCTGGAGGTCCGCAACGCCCAGACCCCCATCGAGCGCAAGCCCGAGTGGATCAAGACCCGGGCGAAAATGGGCCCCGAGTACACCGCCATGCAGAAACTCGTGAAGAGCGAGGGCCTGCACACGGTCTGCCAGGAAGCCGGCTGTCCCAACATCTACGAGTGCTGGGAGGACCGCGAGGCGACCTTCCTCATCGGCGGCGACCAGTGCACGAGGCGCTGCGACTTCTGCCAGATCGACACCGGCAAGCCCGAGGCCCTCGACCGTGACGAGCCGCGCCGCGTGGGCGAGTCCGTGGTCACCATGGACCTGAACTACGCCACCATCACCGGCGTCGCCCGCGACGACCTGGCGGACGGCGGCGCCTGGCTGTACGCCGAGACGGTCCGGCAGATCCACGAGCAGACCGCGGGCCGTGAGACCGGCCGCACCAAGGTGGAGCTGCTCGCCCCCGACTTCAACGCCGTGCCGGAGCTGCTCCAGCAGGTCTTCGAGTCCCGGCCCGAGGTCTTCGCGCACAACGTCGAGACGGTCCCCCGGATCTTCAAGCGCATCCGCCCCGGCTTCCGCTACGAGCGCTCCCTGAAGGTCATCACCGACGCCCGCGACTTCGGCCTGGTGACCAAGTCCAACCTGATCCTCGGCATGGGCGAGACCCGCGAGGAGGTCAGCGAGGCGCTCCGGCAGCTGCACGAGGCGGGCTGCGAGCTGATCACCATCACGCAGTACCTGCGCCCGTCGGTGCGTCACCACCCCGTGGAGCGCTGGGTCAAGCCGCAGGAGTTCGTGGAGCTGAAGGAGGAGGCCGAGCAGATCGGCTTCTCCGGTGTGATGTCCGGCCCCCTCGTCCGGTCCTCCTACCGGGCGGGCCGGCTCTACCAGATGGCCGTGGAGAAGCGCGGTTCCTACGTGGCTTCACAGGCCGTCTGACCTCCCCCCATGGCACGGAGTGCCACGCTAAACGTGTGAATCCGAGCACAAGCAACTACCGCTCGGTAGTGGCCGATCGACGCGGTCCCGGACATCCCCGCAGATAGGGGGGTCATCGGGGCCGCGTCAGTGTTTTCGGGCGGCCCACCTAGGCTTCATGGGCGTTTGACCGGCCGGTCACGCCCTGGTAACACCAATCAGTGACGCTCGTTGTACACCCCGTGCATCACTCACCCGAGCCGCCATCCCGAGGGGGGACCGCCATGCAGGCCGCGCCGGTTCGCGCCACCGCCATCCCGTCGTTCACCACTGCACTGCGTGCCGTCGAGTCGCTGCTCATGAGCAGCGGCCAGCGCACCGCCCGCCGCAACGCCTGGACCTCCGTCCTCGAGGACCGCCGCCGCGCCAAGGACCGGGTCGAGGTGCAGCGCGTGCTGGACCAGACCTTCACCATCAGCTCCTGAGCCTCCCCCTTCGAGGGGCGGACACTGCCGTCGTCGGCGTCTGCGGGGCCACGTAGACTTCGGGGCATGGCGAGAAGTGACAGTGCGGCGGATGCCGCGAACCCCGGGCGACTGAAGCAGATCGCCCTGACGTACAAGATGACCTGCAAGGCCGACAAGACGATCGGCCTGGTACTCGCGGGCGTCTTCATCCTCATCCTCGGCGTCTTTCTCGCCATCGGCTTCCTGATCGGCCACCCGGTCTACCTCGGCATCCTGGGCTTCCTGCTCGCCTTCCTCGGGACGGCGATCGTGTTCGGGCGCCGCGCCGAGCGGGCCGCGTTCGGGCAGATGGAAGGCCAGCCGGGTGCCGCCGCTGCCGTACTGGACAACATCGGCCGGGGCTGGACGACCACCCCCGCGGTGGCGATGAACCGCAGCCAGGACGTGGTGCACCGGGCCGTCGGCAAGGCCGGCATCGTCCTGGTCGCCGAGGGCAACCCGAACCGGGTCAAGGGCCTGCTGGCCGCCGAGAAGAAGAAGATGAACCGCATCGTCGCGGACGTGCCGGTCCACGACATCGTCGTCGGCACGGGCGAGGGCCAGGTCCCGCTCAAGAAGGTGCGGACCACGATGCTCAAGCTGCCGCGTGTGCTGACCGGCCCGCAGGTGACCGCCACCAACGACCGACTGCGGGCGCTGGGCGACCTGATGAGCAACATGCCGTTGCCCAAGGGCCCGATGCCGAAGGGCATGAAGCTGCCGAAGGGCGGCGGCAAGGCCCGCTGAACCCTCCCGTACGACGATGGGGGCGCCCGGTGTGACACCGGGCGCCCCCATCGTCGTAGCGGATCAGCAGTCGTTCGGGGCGGACCTGCCCGCGAAGCGGTCGCCGAGCCAGGAGACGACGTCGCCGACGGCCTGGTTGTCGGTGAGGATGTGGTCGCCGGGGTAGGTCTTCCAGCCGGTCTTCACGCCCGCGGCGCAGTAGGCGGCACGGACCGCGTCCTCCGTGGCGGTGGGGATGACCTCGTCGAGGGCGCCGCGGTACTGGAGGACGGGGAAAGCGATCTTGTAGGTCCTCAGGTTCACGCCGAGTTTCTGGGCGTCCAGGACCTGGCCCCAGGTGCGGCCGTCGCTGCCGCGCTGCTGGTAGAGCTGGTCGAGGGTGAGCCCGGCCGTGGTGAAGTCCTTGAGGCTCTTGCCCGCGAGCGCGGTGACCGTGCCGGCCACGCAGACGGACTTGGCGGTCTTCACCGCCTCCCGGCCCTGGTCGTTGAGGAGCGAGTCGAGCGGCAGCGTGGGGTAGGCGGCCTGGATGCCGATGGCCGCGTCGGCGAGGAACCCGGAGAAGGCGCTGCCGTCGAGCCCGGCCGCCACCTCCTTCAGATCACCGGGGATGCCGCCCGAGGCGTCCCCGACCACGTTGAGCTCGGGTGCGTAGCCCGCTGCCAGCTGGGCCGCCCACAGGCTGGCCGCGCCACCCTCGGAGTAGCCCCACAGGCCGACACGGGTCTGCCGGGACAGACCGCTGCCCGGTACGGCGGAGGCGGCGCGGGCGATGTCGAGCAGGGCGTGGCCGGAGTCGGTGCCCGCGACATAGCGGTGCGTCTGCCCGTCGAGGTAGCCGGGACCGTCGGTCGCGGCGACGGCGTACCCGGCCCTGAGCAGGGCCGCGAGGTTGTCGCCCTCGTACTCGTCCTGGTAGGCCCCCGCGAGCTGCCTGGAGAACGCGCACTGCGGGCCGAGACCGAGGGTGCCGGGGTGGAAGGCGACGACGGGACGGGTGCCGGGGCCGGTCCAGGGCGCCGTGGGCACGGCGAGGGTGCCGGAGACGGCGACGGGCCGGCCCTGGTTGTCGGTGGAGCTGTAGAGGACCTTCCATGCGGACATGGAGATGTTGCCCGGCACCTGACTCAGCGTGACGGAACGGCAGGCCAGTACGGTGCCCGGGGTGGCGGGGACGGAGGCGGGGGGTGTGTAGACGTCCGCGTCGGCGGCCGTGCAGGCGGCGGCCCGGGCGGCTGGGGCCTCCGCGGCGGAGGCCTCGGCGGCGGAGGCCCGGGATACGAGCACGCCGCCCAGCAGGGCGGCGGTGGTGGCGGTGGTGAGGGCGGTGACCAGGGCGGATCTCATCATCGGTCCGGCGTGTCCCTTCGCAACGGGGGGAGGTTGCTTGGGTGCTCGACGCTAGGAGCCGGACCGGCTGACCCATAGTCAGCCGCCGCGCACGTTCGACGGCGCGGCTGTCAGGACACGACAAAGGCGAGGGACTTCATCAGATCGGCACTGTCAGATCGGCACTGTCAGATCCGCACTGTCAGATCCGCACTTCCACGGTCTTCGCGAGCCGGTCGTGCAGGCCCCTGCCGTCGCGGTCCCAGATCAGGGCCGGGACGGCGAGGCAGAGCAGGACCGTGCGCAGCAGGGCGCGTGCCGGGTGCACGCGTCCGGTGTCGAGGGCGACCACGCGCAGGCCGAAGAGGCGCTTGCCCGGGGTGAAGCCGATGGTGCCGACCGTGAGGACACCCATCACGAAGAAGACCAGCAGCGACCAGTTCGAGGTCGACGGGCCGCCATAGCTCTGCGTGATCAACCGGGATGCAATCAGCACGCTCATCGCCCAGTCCACGGCGAGCGCGCCCAGCCGTCGCCCGGGGCGGGCGATCGACCCGGGTCCCTCCTCCGGCAGGCCGAGCTGTTCTCCGCGGTATCCGAAGTCGACACCGGCATCCTCGGCGGCCGCGCGGGGCCCCGAGAGCCACGATCCGATTGCATCCCTCTTGTCCACGGGTCCACGGTACTGCCGGCGTTTCGGGATACGGACAGGTGGGGCCGGGCCGACGATGTCCGGTTAACTTGTGCGAAACAAATGGGTCACGCCCGAGAAACCACCCGTCCCTAGGGTCGGGGACAACGTGTGCCACCGCACTGGCCGCACGAACGAACTACCACCCCGGTCCAGGAACGGTCGGGAGTAGGAGGAGCTGGATGTTCCAGAACGCCGACGAGGCCAAGAAGTTCATCGCGGACGAGGACGTCAAGTTCGTCGACGTCCGGTTCTGCGACCTGCCGGGCGTCATGCAGCACTTCACGCTGCCCGTCGAGGCGTTCGACCCGGACGAGGAACTCGCGTTCGACGGTTCGTCGATCCGTGGCTTCCAGGCCATCCACGAGTCCGACATGGCGCTGCGCGCGGACCTGTCGACCGCCCGGGTCGACTCCTTCCGCCGCGACAAAACGCTGAACATCAACTTCTTCATCCACGACCCGATCACCGGCGAGCAGTACAGCCGTGACCCGCGCAACGTGGCGAAGAAGGCCGAGGCCTACCTGGCCTCCACCGGGATCGCCGACACCGCGTACTTCGGCCCCGAGGCCGAGTTCTACGTGTTCGACAGCGTGCGCTTCGCCACCAGCGCGAACGAGTCCTTCTACCACATCGACTCCGAGGCGGGCGCCTGGAACACCGGTGCGCTGGAGGACAACCGCGGTTACAAGGTCCGCTACAAGGGCGGCTACTTCCCGGTCCCGCCGGTCGACCACTTCGCCGACCTGCGTGCGGAGATCTCCCTGGAGCTGGCCAAGTCCGGCCTCCAGGTCGAGCGCCAGCACCACGAGGTGGGCACCGCCGGCCAGGCGGAGATCAACTACAAGTTCAACACGCTGCTGGCCGCGGCCGACGACCTGCAGCTCTTCAAGTACATCGTGAAGAACGTGGCCTGGCGCAACGGCAAGACCGCGACCTTCATGCCGAAGCCGATCTTCGGTGACAACGGCTCGGGCATGCACGTCCACCAGTCGCTGTGGACGGGCGGCCAGCCGCTCTTCTACGACGAGGCCGGTTACGCGGGCCTGTCGGACACCGCGCGCTACTACATCGGCGGCATCCTCAAGCACGCCCCGTCGCTGCTCGCCTTCACCAACCCGACGGTGAACTCGTACCACCGTCTGGTGCCGGGCTTCGAGGCGCCGATCAACCTGGTGTACTCGCAGCGCAACCGCTCCGCTGCCATGCGTATCCCGATCACGGGCTCCAACCCGAAGGCCAAGCGCGTCGAGTTCCGCGCGCCCGACTCCTCCGGCAACCCGTACCTGACCTTCTCGGCGCTGCTGCTCGCGGGCCTGGACGGCATCAAGAACAAGATCGAGCCGGCCGAGCCGATCGACAAGGACCTGTACGAGCTGGCTCCCGAGGAGCACGCGAACGTCGCCCAGGTCCCGACCTCCCTCCCGGCCGTCCTCGACCGCCTCGAGGCCGACCACGAGTTCCTCCTCCAGGGCGACGTCTTCACGCCGGACCTGATCGAGACGTGGATCGACTTCAAGCGCACGAACGAGATCGCCCCGCTGCAGCTGCGCCCGCACCCGCACGAGTTCGAGCTGTACTTCGACGTGTGATCGACCCGTAGGCCAGTCCTACGGCGGTCTTGCGCGGGTTTCGCGGCGCCCCCGTTCCGGTTTCTCGGGACGGGGGCGCCGTCGTATGGTTTCTGGCACGGCTGTTCGAGAAGGCTGACGGGGGTTGGGGATGTCCGAACAGGACGACATGGAGCGGGAGTTCGACCTCAAGTGGGCCGACGGGGCCGAGCTCAAGGAGCCCTCCGCGCGGGCCCGGATGCTCGCCGCCCGCTGGAAGGAGAACCCGCCGAAGCCCCAGCCGTTCCGCGCCGACCCGGAGCCGAGGACGCCTCGCCGGTCGTCGTGGAGGTCGACGGCGATCGTGTTCGGCAGTGTGGCGGCGATCGTCCTGCTGCTGGGATACGTGAACTTCCGGGCGTCCTACTAGCCCGGAGGCGGGAAGCAGTCATGCACGTGAACACGGCAGACATCGCGGCGGTGGCGGTACGCCTCGCGGAGGGGGCGTCGCAGCGTGAGGTGCTCGGCCCCGCCGATCCGGGCGCTTGGATCGCGCTGGAGACCGCGGTACGGCAGACCGCCTGGCGTCCGGGCACCGATCCGCTCACCGAGGGGCAGCTCGCCCTCGCCCTGTGCCACCGCGACGGCCGGATCCGCGCGGCTGCTCTGCGGCAGGCTTCCGCACACCCCGGGCTGTGGCCGCTGGTGGTCGTACGGTGCTCCGACTGGGCGCCGCCGGTGCGTGAGGACGCCCGGCGGCTGCTGGCGGAGGTGCTCGACCCGGGGGCCGCGGTCCGGCTCATGCCGCTGATCCTGCGCATCGGGGGCCGCAGCCGGGGCGACTTCGCCATCGACCTCGCCACCGGGGTACTGCGCGCCGCACCCCCTGGCGCCCTCGCGCCCCTGTACACCGGCGACGACCGGATCACCCGCAGATACGCCTACGGCCTGGCCGTCGAGGAGGGCTTCCTCTCCCCCGCCGAGCTGGCCCGCGCCGCCGCCCGGGACGAGGACACCGTCGTCCAGAGTCTCTGCGCGGAGGCCGCCCTGGCCGCCGTCGCGGAGGGCGACGCGGACGACGACGTACTCGAACCGCTGCTCGCCGCCCGCAATCCGCGGGCGCGGTCGGCCGGGGTGACCGCGTTGCGGCGGGCCGGGCGCGGGGAGCGGGCGGTCGGGTTCCTCGGCGACCGCGCCGGGGTGGTGCGGGCCTGTGCCCGGTATGTCGTACGGCAGTCGGGGAGCGAGCCGGTGGAGTGGTACCGGCGGCGGTGTGCCGACCCCGGTGACCCCGCGCTGTCGGCGGGCGTGGTGAGCGGGCTCGCGGAGTGCGGGGACCGGAGGGACGCCGAGGCGCTGTGGCCGCTGACCGGGCATCCGGACCCGGTGGTCAGGACGCGCGCCGTGGCCGGGCTGCGGCTGCTGGACGTGCTGGACGTCCGGCGGCTGCGGGCGCTGCTCGACGATCCCGCGCCCGGTGTGGTGCGGGAGGCGACCCTGGCGCTGGTGCCGTCCGCGCGGCTGCTGGACGAGGGGTGGCTGCGGGAGCGGCTGGCGGTGGAGCGGGCCCGGGAGACGCGGGTCTCCGCGTTCCGGCTGCTCAACGCGCACGGCGGGCTCGTACGGCTGCGGGCCGCCGTCGCACTGCTCGACGACCCGGACGACAAGCTGCGGCTCTGGGCCCGGCAGTCCGTGCGGCGCTGGCGTCCGACGGCGGATGTGCCGCCCGGGTCGGCGGAGGTGGGTGAGCTGCTGGACCGGGCGCGGCTGTTCGACGAGTACACGTTGCACAGGCTCCGGTGGGAGGCCGGGATCAAGGTCTGAGCCTTTGCCGGTCCCAGGGCTGATCGCGACCGCTTCATGGGCAGGGGGAGGTGCACACTGAAAGGTGGGACGAGTGCCTGACTGCGGGGTGGTGCAGATGCAGAGTCGTTTCCGTAGCGATCGGCGGCTGACCGTGCGGATGACGGTCACGATGTTCCTGCTCGGACTGCTGTACGTGGCGTTCTTCGCCGCGTTGATCGTGTTGCTGAAGTCGTGGCTGCTCGTCGTGGGCCTGATCGCCGTGATGTTCGTGGCGCAGTTCTGGTTCTCCGACAAGATCGCGATGTTCGCGATGCGCGGACGGGTCGTGGGGCGGGAGGAGTATCCCGAACTGCATGCCGTGGTCGACCGGCTGTGTGCGATCGCCGACATGCCCAAGCCCGTGATCGCGGTGTCCGCGATGGACATGCCCAACGCGTTCGCCACCGGGCGGAACCCGGACAACGCCGTGGTGTGTGTGACCACCGGGCTGCTGCGGCGGCTGGATCCCGCCGAGCTGGAGGGCGTGCTCGCGCACGAGCTGTCGCACGTGGCGCACAAGGACGTCGCCGTGATCACCATCGCCTCGTTCCTGGGCGTGATCGCCGGGCTGATCGTGCGGTTCGCCTTCTACAGCCAGCTGTTCGGCGGGCGGAAGGACCAGAACACCGCCGTGATCTTCGCCGCCGTGATGGGTGTCTCGGCGGCCGTGTACGCGCTCAGCTTCCTGCTGATCAGGGCGCTGTCCCGATACCGGGAGCTGGCGGCGGACCGGGCCGCGGCCCACCTCACCGGCCGGCCCTCGGCGCTCGCCTCCGCGCTCACCAAGGTCTCCGGGGAGCTCGCCCGCATCCCCACCAAGGACCTGCGTACCGCCCAGGCGTTCAACGCCTTCTACTTCACCCCCGCCACCGGCAAGGAGCCCGGCATCGAGCGGATCTTCTCGACCCACCCGTCCCTGGAGCAGCGACTGGAGCAACTGGGGCGCATCTCCACGGAGTTGGGTGAGGCGGCGACGCCCGGGAACGGCAGGGCGGACTGAGTATGGGGCTGCTGGACATCCTGCTCGGGCGCACGAAGCCCGTCGCGCCCGATCTCGACCGTCTCTTCGCGCTGCCGTCGGCGGCCGTCACGCTGGAGGCGGCCGCCTCCTTCACGCCGACCGGACGCGGGGCGGTGTGCTTCGCCACGGTCGAGGGGGCGGCCTTCGAGCAGACGCACCGGGAGGTCCAGGCCCTGCTGGACGCGGACGCCGACCGGGACGGCCCGCCGGTGCGGCTCACCAGGGACGGGTTCGGCTACTCCTGGCTGGTCTCCGAGCGCACCCCGGAGCAGCTGCCGCAGCTGGTCAACGACCTGCACGCGGTGAACAGTTCGATGGAGGTCAACGGCTTCGGGCCGCAGCTGCTGTGCTCGCTCGCCGGGTTCCAGGACACCGAGGGCCGTTCTCTCGCGCTGGTCTACCTCTACAAGCGCGGCACCTTCTATCCCTTCGCGCCGCTGCCCGGCGAGGGACAGCGGCGCGACAATCCGCTGGAACTGCGGGTGAAGGCCGCGCTCACGAACGATCTGCGGATCGAGCAGGACCTGAACCGCTGGTTCCCCCTGTGGGGCGCCCCCGGCCTCTGAGCCCCCGGCCTGAGTCCCCGGCCCTTTCCAGTCCCTAGCCCTTTCTCTCGCGCGCCTGCCGACGGGACTCCAGGGGACGCTCGCGACGGTAACGGCGGTCCCACTTGGCCTGCTTGTCCCGGCGGTCGCGGTATGCCCGGTAGCTGCCGGGCACGGTCCCCGAAGCGCCGCCGGACGAGCCACCCGGCGAGGACGCCGAGGTGCCGCGGCCCCGGCCGTACTGCAGGTAAACGAAGAGCAGGGCGACGGCGACAAGCCACCAGGTGTGGTTGCCGAAGCCCAGGATGACCAGGACGACGGTCCCGGAAAGGATGATGGTGCCCATGACGGGCCTCCGTGTGCGTGGGTGTGGTGTAGAAGAGTAGCCCCGGAGGGCCGGGGTGATGCCTGCCCTGTGCGAAGCTGTTTCGCCGCGCGGCCGCACCTTGATACGGCACCCAGCCCCTGTGGCGCGCGTGTTGTCAGTGGCCTGCGCCAAGATGGTCCGTATGGCTGTGGATGGCGGGGTGCGGTACATCGGGGTGGACGAGCGGCGGGCTCGGCTGGGGTTGCGGCAGCAGCTTGCCGGGGTGGCTCGGGTGCGGAGTCCGAAGGAGGTGGCCGACGCTCTGGTCGCGCTGCACGGGTCCGATCCCGCGACCGTGTATCTGGCCGTCGGCGCGCGGCTCACCGACCCCGCCCGAACCGTGGCCGAGACCGAGCGGGCGTTGTACGAGGACCGGTCCCTGGTGCGGATGCACGGGATGCGGCACACCGTGTTCGCGTTCCCGGCGGAGCTCACCGCGGTCGTGCACGCCTCGACCGGTCTCACGGTCGCCGCGCGGGAACGGGCCTCGCTCCTCAAGGACATGGCGAAGGCGGGTGCCCCGGACGCGGCCTGGCTGAAGGAGGTCGAGGAGTCGGCGCTGGCCGCGCTCGCCCGGCGTGGAGAGGCGACGGCGACGGAGCTGTGCGAGGACGAGCCGCGGCTGCGGGAGCAGTTCGTGTACGCGGCCGGGAAGAGCTACGAGGGCGTCCACACCGTCGTGAGCCGCCTGCTGAGAGTGCTCGGCGTGGAGGGCAAGGTGGTTCGCGGGCGGCCGCTCGGCTCCTGGATGTCCTCGCAGTTCCGCTGGGCGGTCGCGCCGCCGCACCCCGAGCTCGACGTGCCCGGGGCCCAGGCGGAGTTGCTGCGGCGCTGGCTCGCCGTGTGCGGTCCCGCCACCGAGGCCGACCTGAAGTGGTGGACGGGCTGGAAGGTGACCGACGTGCGCCGCGCCCTCACGGCGATCCGCGCGGTGCGGGTGACCGTGGACGAGGGCCCGGCCTACGTCGTCGAGGGCGACGCCGGCCCGGTCGTGGAGCCCGTGGAGCCCTGGGCCGCGCTGCTGCCCGGCCTCGATCCGACGGCAATGGGCTGGCAGCAGCGGGACTGGTACCTGGCACCGCCCCTGCGGCCCGCGCTGTTCGACCGGAGCGGCAACGTGGGGCCGACGGTGTGGTGGAACGGGCGGGTGGTGGGCGGTTGGGGCCAGCTGCCGGACGGCGAGATCGTCTGGCGGTTGCTGGACACGGAGGGGGTGGGGCGCGAGGCGGAGGCGGCCATCGCGGTGGAGGCCGCCCGGTTGCGGGAGTGGGTGGGGGCGACTCGGGTGCGGCCCCG
Source organism: Streptomyces sp. NPDC058307 (assembly GCF_042880295.1). Classification (NCBI taxonomy): domain Bacteria; kingdom Bacillati; phylum Actinomycetota; class Actinomycetes; order Kitasatosporales; family Streptomycetaceae; genus Streptomyces; species Streptomyces sp. NPDC058307. The sequence goes on along the minus strand of NZ_JBHVYZ010000008.1, from coordinate 116,236 downwards.
GTTCCGGACGCCGTTGGAGAAGGAACTGGCCGAACCCGCGGGCTGACCGGAACGCGGGATGCTCGGCGGTCAGGTCACCGGCCGCCGAGCGGCCAGGTCACTGGCCGGGTCGACCAGGAAGGGGGCCGTCCAGATCCCGGCGCGGAGGGTGGGCCAGTCGCCGAGGGCTTCCGGTGGCCGTCGCCGATGCGGACGAACGCCGGGCGTCCCGAGGGATCAGGGGCGCCCGGCGCCGCGGCCTACCGGGAGTACCGCATCAGCGCCCGCACCATGTGGCACGTCGTGTCCGACGGTGGGTGGACGCCGATCATCTCCGCCGCGTCCCGGATCGTCTCGTTGCGCGCCTGGTTCGGCACGTAGACGCCGGAGTCGAGCAGGGCGATCGCGAGCCGCATCGCCTTGAGCCGGCGGTTGTGGGTGACATACCACTCGCGGGGGCGGCCCGGCGGCAACGGGCGCTTCTCCACGGGGGTGTACGGCAGGTCGAGCAGCACGGGGTGCTTCGCGGTGGACTGGGTCGGGAACGGTTTCGGCTTCAGTGCGGCAGCGGGCACAGGCATCCTCCTGTCGCGGTAAGGGCGGCCACCGGAGCCCCGGCGACGCCCTCGAACACTGGTTTTATTCTACCGTCCGCCACTGACAAAAGCCCCTGGCCACAAGGCTTTAGAGGGTGCTGTGACGCAGGTGGACAACGGGTTTTCGAAGTACCGTGGAGCCATGGAGATCTGGATCAATCCGGCCTGTTCGAAGTGCCGCAGCGCGATCAGCCTGCTCGACGCGGAGGGTGCCGAGTACACCGTCCGCCGCTATCTGGAGGACGTCCCGAGCGAGGACGAGATCCGCGAGGTGCTCGACCGGCTCGGCCTCGAACCGTGGGACATCACCCGCACCCAGGAGGCCGCCGCCAAGGAGCTCGGCCTCAAGGAGTGGGCACGGGACGACAGTTCGCGCGACCGCTGGATCACCGCGCTCGCCGAGCACCCCAAGCTCATTCAGCGCCCGATCATCACGGCGGACGACGGCTCCGCGCTGGTCGGCCGCACCGAGGACGCCGTACGGGATGCCATGGCCAGGAAGTAACCGGGTGTGACGCAGGTTACGTCACATGACTCCCGTGACCACTGAGCAACCTCGTTCGGTATCTCGTACATAGCGGCGTACGCTCCCCCAGCTCTCAGGAGTCGCGGATGTCGCGCAGGAGAACGCTCGGTACTAAGAAGAAGATCGCGCTGCTGGTGAGCGCGGCGGCGGTGGCGGGTGGTGGGGCCTTCGTGATGGCCAGCACCTCGAACGCCGCGACTCCGCAGACGGCGGCGGAGTCGACGGTCTGTCAGGGGCTCGCCACCGCGCTCGGCAACAACCAGCGGTTCATCGAGGGGCAACAGGCCGCTCCCGACGCGCAGTCGGCGGCCCGGATCGCCAACCGGGAAGCGGTGATCGCGCAGATCAAGGTGCAGCAGGAGGCGTCCGGTTGCGTGGTCGGGGAGTCGGCTCAGGGCTCCCAGGCCACCGCGGGGCAGCCCTCGCAGCCCTCACAGGCCGCCTCCCCGTCGGCGCCCGCCGCTTCCCAGGCCCCGCCCGCGGGGAACGCCGCCTCGGGACAGCGGGTGTGCAACGGCTCGACCGTCACGCTGTCCGGCGAGGGCGGCGCGCCCGCCGCGTCCAGCAACCAGTTCCCGGCCGGTACGAAGTTGAAGGTCACCAACCTGGACAACAACAAGTCCACGACGGTGGAGGTCACTTCGGTCTCCGGCAGCTGTGCCCTGCTCAACAACGCGGCCTTCGAACAGGTGCGGGAGCCCGGCAAGTTCCTCATCCGCCGGGCCCTGATCGAGAAGGTGGGGTGAGGCTATTCGGGACGTTCACCTAGGAACTCGCCGAGGCGGCGGGCCAGTTCGGGAGGTGCGGACTGCGGCAGCGCGTGGTGGGAGACGCCGGGGACGACGTCGATCTCCGCCCGCGGCACCAGTGTGCCGGCCTGGGCCGTCACCCGGTACGTGTCATTGGTCCTGCTGTTCGCGGCCACGAGCAGCAGGACCGGCGCGTTCAGGGCGCGCAGTGCTTCCGGGACGGGGCGGGGGCCGGTGACCGGTCGGGCGGCGGGGAAACCGGCGGCGGCCTCCTGGAGGCGGAGCCAGTCGGGGTCCAGGCCGGCTCCCCCGGTCTCCCACTCCAGGAAGGCACGGACGCGGGCCGGCGTCGGACGCAGCAGCATCGGCAGGGCGTGCAGCAGATACGCCGCCTTGAACCCGGCGAAGCACTGGGTCGGGTCCAGGAGGAACAGGCGGCGCATCCGGTGCGGGGCGCGCAGGGCGTAGTGCAGGGCGATCCAGGCGCCGTAGGAGTGTCCGCCGAAGTCGGCCCGTGCGACGCCGAGTCCGTCGAGGAGGGCGTCCAGCCAGGCGGCGAGGTCGGCGACGGTACGGGGGTGACGACCGGCGGCCGGTTCGCCGCGACCCGGGGCGCCGACCAGGTCGACGGCGAGGACCCGGCGAGTGCGGGCTAGGTGGGTGGCCTGGGCGTACCAGGACGTGGAGGTCGCTCCCCCGCCGCCCGGCAGCAGGACGAGCGGGGGCGCGTCGGCCGGGCCGCACGCGTTGACGTACGTCGTGCCGAACGGGGTGGGCACCCGGAGCGCCTCCCGATCGGCGGGCCACTTGCCCAGCACCTTTTCGTATGCGGCCTCGAACGCCTCACCGTCGTAGCGGCCCATCGACCCCTCCCCTATTATCTCGTTCAGCGAGATACTCGATGAGCGAGATAATAGCGGGAGTGCCCATGCCGTCACAGGGACCCGAGATGGAGATCGTCCATCTGCTGCGCGCGGTGAGCGTCGGACTCGGCCTGCACAGCTCCCGGTTCGCGCAGCGCAACGCCATGCACCCGACGGACGTACGCGCTCTGATCGCCCTCATGGACGCCTCCCGCGCGGGCGAGGAGATGACGGCGGGACGGCTCGGCGCGGAGCTCGGGCTCAACTCGGCCGGTACGACCTCGCTGCTCGACCGGCTGGAGCGGGCCGGCCATGTGCGGCGGGTGCGGGGCCGGGAGGACCGGCGCAAGGTGGTCGTCGAGGTGGACGAACGGGCCGTGGAGCTGGGGCATGCCTTCTTCGGGCCGCTGATCGGGCGGGCGGTGGAGCTGCTCCAGGGATACGACGAGGGACAACGGGCGGCAATCCGGGGGTTCTTGGCGGGGGTGCGGGACGCGGCGGCCGAGGGGAGGTGAGCTCGCCCAACACGCCCGGCGCCGCGCACCTGTGCGACCCGGCAGGCAGGGCCGAGTGCTTGTCTCAGTCGCGTTCCCCGGCGGCGAGCGCCTTCGCCTCCGTCTTCTCGTCGATACCCACCACCGGCCGGTCCGGGCGCTGCGGCGCCACCCCGCCGAGCTCCAGCAGCCACTTCCAGGTGTCGGCCACCGTCTCGGTGACCGGACGGCAGCGCAGGCCCGCCGCGGCGGCCCGCGAGGTGTCCGCGCCGTGGAGGGTGGTGTGCAGGTCGGTGTCCGGCGGGACCCACACCGGAAGGCCGGTCCACGGGGCGATGCCCGCGCCGAGGACGGCGTCCGGGTCGGTCCAGCGCAGTTCGGCGTGCGCGCCGGTCACCGCCACGCAGGCGTCGAGGAGTTCGCCCGTCGTGGTGTGGCCCGGTGGACTCACCAGGTTGTACGGTCCGCTGTGCCCCGCCGCGGAGGCCTCCAGCACCCACTCCGCCAGGTCGCGGGCGTCGACGTACTGGAGCGGGAGGTCCCGGGGTCCGGGTGCGAGGACCGGGCCGCCGCGGGCGATACGGCCCAGCCACCACGGGAGCCGGCCGATGTTCTCGTACGGGCCGAGGATCAGGCCGGCCCGTACGAGAAGGGAACGGTCCGCGCCGAAGGCCTCGACGGCGGCCAGTTCACCGCCCCGCTTGTCCCGGGCGTAGTCGGTCTGCTCCGCGTCGGCCGCGGCGCCCTCGACCACAGGCGCGTCCTCGGTGTATCCGGCCGGCTGCGGCCAGGTGTACACCGAGCAGCTCGACACGTACGCGTACCGGGCGGCGCGGTCCCGCAGCAGCCGTGCCGTGTCCCGGACCGCGCGGGGCGCCGCCGACCAGGTGTCCACGACCAGGTCCCAGGGGCCCCCTTCGGCGAGGGCCGCGAGACCGCCGGGCGCGGTGCGGTCGCCGTGCAGCGACCGCACCCCGGCCACGGGCGCGTGCCGTCCCCGGTGGAAGACGGTCACGTCCCAGCCGTGCGCCAGGGCCGCCTCGGCGACGGCCCGGCCGACGAACTCCGTACCACCCAGCAGAAGAAGTCTCATACCGGTGACTGTGCCCGCCGGGACGGCGCGGGGGAACCCCGATCTGCCGTGGGCAGAGGCCGTGCGCAGAGGCCGTGGGCAGACCGGTCAGCCGCCGGTCGGCGGGGTGTACTTGTAGCCGACCCGCCGCACGGTCTGGATCGCGCCCCGGAAGTCCGCGCCCAGCTTGCGGCGCAGCCGGGCGATGTGGACGTCGACGGTACGGCCGTCGCCCACGTGGCCGTAGCCCCAGACCGTGGTGACCAGCTGGTCGCGGGTGTGGACCCGGTGAGGGTGCTGGACGAGGTGGGCGAGGAGCTCGAACTCCAGGTAGGTGAGGTCGAGTTCCCTGCCGTTCACCTCGGCGGTGCGCTGCACGGTGTCGATCCGCACGAGGGGGGCCTCGGCGTCGGCGGCAGCGTCTGCGATCGCCGGCTCCTGGGGGAAGGGCGGGTGCTGGTCGGCCGGGACGAGCACCAGGTAGCCGATCATCGGGGGCTGGCCCGGCAGGGCGGGCAGGGTGTGCTGGGGAGCGGGCAGCCAGGTCGCGCCCGGGGGGAGGAAATCCGCCACGTTCAGGACCTCGTCCGGGCCGACGGCTCGCAGTCGGTGCCGTGCGCCGTTCTCGGACGGGGCGGGAAGGGTGGCGGTGGAGAGAGAACGAGTGGTCGCCATGAGGTCAGCTCTTTCGCGCGGAGGGTCGTCGAGGGACGTACGCTTGCGCGCTGGCCGAAGGCCGGGGTACGGCTTTAGAGGGCCTGCGCGTTCGTCGCGCGGCAACACACCCGGTCGAAGTCATGGTGCTGACGGGAAGGCCAGAAGGGCTCGAGGTCATGGCGACCCGTCGCGCTGCACTTCCGGTAGCTGGCCATGAGCTCATTGAAGCAGACGTCGGCCGACAACAGGAGCCTCCTCTCACTGCTCGGACAATTCCTTGGCTTGAAATTGGCGTGGCACCTGTGCGGCGCGACGCGCCGAGGGGCGCCCACCGTGGCCGGTGGACGCCCCTCGGGAAGCAGCGGGGGGGATCAGACCTGGCCGGCCTTCTCCAGCGCCGAGCAGCAGGTGTCGACGATCAGCCGCGTCACGACGTACGGGTCGACGTTGGCGTTCGGGCGGCGGTCCTCGATGTAGCCCTTGCCGTCCTTCTCGACCTGCCACGGGATACGGACCGAGGCGCCGCGGTTGGAGACGCCGTAGGAGTACTCGTTCCACGGGGCGGTCTCGTGCAGGCCGGTCAGGCGGTCGTCGATGCCGGCGCCGTAGTTCTTGACGTGGTCGAGCGGCTTGGAGCCCTCCCCCAGCGACTCGGCGGCGGTGATGATCGCCTCGTAGGTCTCGCGCATCGCCTTGGTGGAGAAGTTGGTGTGCGCGCCCGCGCCGTTCCAGTCGCCCTTCACCGGCTTCGGGTCCAGGGTCGCGGCGACGCCGAAGTCCTCGGCGGTGCGGTAGAGCAGCCAGCGGGCCACCCACAGGTGGTCGGAGACCTCCAGCGGGGAGACCGGGCCGACCTGGAACTCCCACTGGCCGGGCATGACCTCGGCGTTGATGCCGGAGATGGCGAGGCCGGCCTTGAGGCAGTTCTCCAGGTGGGCCTCGACGATGTCACGGCCGAAGATCTCGTCGGCGCCGACACCGCAGTAGTAGCCGCCCTGCGGGGCCGGGAAGCCGCCCTTGGGGAAGCCGAGCGGGTAGCCGTCCTTGAAGAAGGTGTACTCCTGCTCGATGCCGAAGATCGGCTCCTGGGAGGCGAACTTCTCGGCGACCTCGGTGAGCGCGGCACGGGTGTTGGACTCGTGCGGCGTCATGTCGATGTTGAGGACCTCGCACAGGACGAGGATGTCGTCGCCGCCGCGGATCGGGTCGGGGCAGGAGAAGACCGGCTTGAGGACACGGTCCGAGGAGTGGCCCTCGGCCTGGTTCGTGGACGACCCGTCGAAGCCCCAGATGCCCAGCTCGGCGCCCTTGGCGTCGTCCGCCAGGATCTTCGTCTTCGAACGGAGCTTGGCCGTCGGCTGGGTGCCGTCGATCCAGATGTACTCAGCCTTGAAGCTCACGGGCCACTTCCTTCGGGGATGTGTCTGGGGCACTGCGGGTGCTGCGGCGCTGCGGCACTGAAACGCCGCCTCTTGGTGCTCGCGAGCCTGTCAACAGGCGATTTCCCGGTCATTGCTCGAATGTGAACCCCGTGTTACCTGGTGGTGCTGTGGCGAAATTCATGGTGTGAGCACGGGAGAGGGTGTATCTGGCACCACTCCCCGGCCGGGCGGCCAGACCCAGTGACCCGCGTCGCCCCCTCGGCGAGACTGACCGTATGACCATGCAGACGGGGAACGGCAGCTGGGGTACGAGGGTGCGGGCCATCGGGCTCGCGGCCGTACGGGGGTTCGCGCTGGCGCTGGTGACGCTGCCGGGGGCGCTGCTCGGTTTCACGCTCGCCCTGCTGTCGATCGCGCTCGTGCCGATCGGGATCGGCCTGTTCACGACCCCCTGGGTGCTCACGGGGGTACGGGCCTTCGCGGACTGGCGGCGGGTCCTGGCCGCCGAGTGGAGCGGGGTGCGGATCCCGTCGGCGTACCGGCCGGAACCGAAGGACGCCAAGCCCTGGACCCGCACCTACGGGATGCTGCTCGACCCTGCGGTCTGGCGGGACCTGCGGTGGCTGCAGGTGGACATGACGGCGGGGTTCGTGACCGCCCTGCTGCCGGCGGTGCTCGTCTTCTATCCGCTGGAGGGGATCGCGGTCGCGGCCGGGCTGTGGCGGCCGCTCGCGGAGCTGGGCGGCGGCTACTGGTACGGCTTCGTGCATGTCTCCGACCAGGCCTCCGCGCTCGCCGCCGGCGCCCTGGGTGTCGCCCTGCTGTCCCTCGCCCCGTTCGCCCCGCGTCTGCTGACCGTCCACTTCCGGCTCACCCGGGCCGTACTCGGCGCGGGCCAGGGCGAGTTGGCCGAACGCGTCCGGGTCCTCACCGAGACCCGGCGGGACGCCGTGGACACCTCCGCGGCCGAACTGCGGCGCATCGAGCGGGACCTGCACGACGGGGCACAGGCCCGCCTGGTCGCCATGGGCATGGACCTCGGCACCATCGAGGTGCTCCTCGACAAGGATCCCGCGCAGGCGAAGCGGCTCCTCGCACAGGCCCGCCAGTCCTCCGCGGACGCGCTCACCGAACTGCGCGACCTGGTGCGCGGCATTCATCCGCCGGTGCTGGCGGAGCGCGGACTGGGCGACGCCGTACGGGCGTTGGCGCTCAGGATGCCGGTCCCGACCGAGGTGACCGTGGAGCTCGAGGGCCGGGCGGACGCGCCCGTGGAGTCGGCCGCCTACTTCGCGGTCAGCGAGATCCTCACCAACGCGGTCAAGCACTCGGGTGCCGACCAGATCTGGATCGACCTGCACCAGGTGGAGCGGATGCTGCGGATCACGGTCACGGACAACGGCCGGGGTGGCGCAGGGATCACGGCCGGTTCGGGACTGGCCGGGGTGGAGCGGCGGCTGGGTACATTCGACGGCGTCCTGGCCGTCGGCTCACCCGCGGGCGGTCCCACCATGGTGACCATGGAGATCCCTTGCGCGTAGTCCTGGCCGAAGACCTCTTCCTATTGCGTGACGGTCTCGTACGGCTCCTCGAAGCCCATGACTTCGAGATCGCCGCGGCCGTCGAGAGCGGGCCCGAGCTGGCCCGGGCGCTGGCCGAGCTGGAACCGGACGTCGCCGTGGTCGACGTACGGCTGCCGCCGACGCACACCGACGAGGGGCTGCAGTGCGCGCTGAACGCCCGGCGGGAGCGACCCGGGCTGCCGGTGCTGGTGCTCTCCCAGCACGTGGAGCAGCTGTACGCGCGCGAGCTGCTCGCCGACGGCACCGGCGGCGTGGGCTATCTGCTCAAGGACCGGGTGTTCGACGCGGAGCAGTTCGTGGACGCCGTACGGCGGGTCGCGGCGGGCGGTACGGCGATGGACCCGCAGGTGATCCAGCAGCTGCTGACCCGGCGGGCCGCCGACGACCAGCCGCTCGCCCGCATCACGCCCCGCGAGCGGGAGGTGCTCGAGCTGATGGCGCAGGGGCGGACGAACGCGGCGATCGCCGGCAGGCTCGTCGTCACGGAACGGGCGATCGCCAAGCACACCGCCAACATCTTCGCCAAACTGGGCCTTGAGGTGTCGGACGACGACAATCGCCGCGTTCTGGCGGTGCTCGCGTATCTGGACCGGGGCCGGTGAGCAGACGTTCATTCTCTGTAACTCCTGCTGCTCAGGGGCCTGTTGTCACCCCGAGGCCGGGCAAACCTCTGATTTGTTTGTGGGACTGGTGAACACCCTTGGGACGCCATGCGTATGGGAGGGCGCCGCTTCACTCCTGTCGGGCGCCTCGATAGCCCCGAAAAAGGAAGTCAGAGGAGTTCCATGGGACGCAATACACGTAAACGCCGCTCGTCGATGGCCTCGAAGGCCATAGCCGCGTCGGCGGCCCTAGCGCTCGGTGGGGGCGGGCTGATCTGGGCGAACTTCTACGCTTCGGCGCACGAGTCGAACAACAACGGCTGGTCCCAGAACCAGACCAAGGCCGCCGCCGCGCAGGTGGCGACCATCTCGTGCCCCGACGTCGGTCAGAAGCTGACGAACGTGCCTCAGAACGCGCGTCAGGGGGTGGCCACGGAGCTGGCCAACCTGGACAAGCAGATCACCGAGGCCTACGCCAGGCTCGCCTCGACGCGACAGGCCCAGGCAGGTGACCCGGGGTTCGTCCAGAACGCCATCGTCGGTCCCCTGAAGGAGAAGCGGGCGGCCACGATCGACCGGATCCGCATCGACATCCAGCGGGTCGGGGGTCAGTTCAACACCGCACTCAGCCAGTTGGCCGCCTGCACGACGCAGAACGCGGCCCCGCAGACCAACGCCGGCAACGGCGGCCAGCAGAACGGTGGTCAGCAGAACAACGGCGGCCAGCAGCAGAACGGCGGCCAGAACAATGGCGGCCAGCAGAACAACGGTGGTCAGCAGAACAACGGTGGTCAGCAGAACGGCGGCCAGCAGCAGGGCAACGGCGGACAGGGCGGCAACGGCCCGGTCGCGGCCGACTTCGTGGACATCACCAAGGTCCAGGGCAACGCCCAGCTCGGTGTCGGCCAGAACGGCCTCCCTGCCAACGGCAACTCGGGCTCCAAGGGCAGCTTCACCACCAAGTGCGGCACCAACGCGAACAAGAACCACAACACCGACAACGTGATCGTCGCCCCCGGTGTCGCCAACGGTGCCCACCACCTGCACGACTACGTCGGCAACCAGAGCAACGACGCCTTCGCGAGCGACCAGGAACTGGCGGCGGCCACGACCACCTGCCAGAACCAGGGCGACAAGTCCTCGTACTTCTGGCCGGTGCTGCGTCTGCAGAACGGCACGCAGGACTTCGACCAGAACAAGGACGGCGGTGGCAAGGAAGGCAACGTCGGCAAGATCCTGCAGGCCTCCCAGGCGCAGATCAAGTTCGTCGGCAACAAGAAGGGCAACGTCGTCGCGATGCCGACCGCCCTTCGCATCATCACCGGTGACGCCAAGGCCTTCGTCAACGGCAACGCCAACGCCAACGTGAACTGGTCCTGCACCGGCTTCGAGAACAAGGTGCAGCTGCACGACAAGTACCCGATCTGCCCGCAGGGCAGCCAGGTGGTGCGCACGACCGACTTCCAGAGCTGCTGGGACGGTCAGAACATCGACAGCGCCAACCACCGCACCCACGTGGCGTTCGTCCAGGCCGACGGCAGCTGCGCCAACGGCTTCAAGGCGATCCCGCAGCTCCAGGTCCGGCTCGTCTACAACGTCCCGGCCCCGAAGCTGCAGAACGGCACGGTCGTCAACCCCTACGCGGTGGACACCTTCCCGGAGAACCTGCACAAGCCGATCACCGACCACAACGACTTCATCAACTTCTTCTCCACGAACACGATGAACCAGATGGTCAACTGCATCAACACCGGCAAGAAGTGCCAGTGACGCACTGAGCTGACGCACTGAGAAAGCCGGCGGTGAGAATCTCTCACCGCCGGCTTTCTTGTGTCCGCGTCCTCGGTGCGCCTAGTGCGTGCCCATCTTCGAGTGGTCCGTGCCCTCCTCGATGTCCCCGCCGAGCGTCTTGCGCAGCCCCGTCACCGTCTTGGTGGTGTCGCCGACGGCGACCCACTTGCGGCCGACCAGGAAGTGACCGCCGTAGTCCTTGGCGCCGTTGATCCACTCGCGCTGGCCGCGGTCGGTGGCGAAGGTGGCGAGGATGAACTTGCCGGCGGCGTCCTTGGACTTCTTGCACACGGCCTGGCGCAGTTCGTCGGCGTCGATCTGGATGTTGGGCGTGCACTTCACCTCGGCGGCCAGGTGCTCCAGGCTGCCGGTGGCCGCGGGCGGCACCGTGGCGGCCGTCGCGTCACCGCCGGATCCGCAGCCCGCCAGCGCCAGCACCGCGGCCGCGCCGGTCAGCGCGAGCATCGGTCGGGTCAACCTCATGTGTTCCTCCGGTCACGGGGTCACGTCGGACGGGCCCCGGCGGGGGTCCGTCTCCCCCCATACGGCTGTGGAGCGCGGGACGCTCAAATCCTGGTGTCATCAGGGATACGGCTGTGCGAAAGTGTGCCGGTGAACGACGACTGGGAGAAGCGGGTCGACGCCGCCTGGGCGAGCTTCGACATATATCCGGAAGAACGGGCGGCCGAGTTCCGGGCCGTGATCGACGCACTCGTGGCCGAGCTGCCGGACGGCAGTCCCCTCGGTCTCTTCGAGCGGGCCTGCGCCTGGGACTCGACGGGGCACTCCGACAAGGCCGCCCCGCTGTACCGTGAGGCGCTCGCGAAGGGGCTCAGCCAGGAGAGCGGCTACAAGGGCCGCCGCGCCAAGATCCAGCTGTCCAGTTCGCTCAGGAACATCGGGCAGGCGGCGGAGGGCGTCGAGCTGCTCACGCCCGAACTGGACGCCCCGTCCGACGAGTTGGACGACGCCGTCCGCGCCACGCTCGCCCTGTGCCTGTCCAGCCTCGGCCGGGACCGCGAGGGTCTCTCACTGGTCCTGGGCGCGCTGGCCCCCCATCTGCCGCGCTACCAGCGGTCGATGGCCAACTACGCGCGCGCCCTGGTCGAACCGGCCGACTGAATTCGCCCAGCGGCGATGATCTCGTGCCGCGATGTGGCCGCAGAGCCGCGGAGACCATCGCGACGCAGGTCACCTGGGGTTCCCGTGAATGCTCCGCGTCCCACCGGTCACCGGGACCGGACGCCCCGCTCCCGCACCACCCCGCGGGACGCGGCGGCGGCGGTGACCAACCGACGATTCGCTCGTTCTGCTGAACGTGCAGTCACAGGATGTCGCCCCGCGCCCCGCGCCCGCTTCCGGCTCCGCCGCCGACCCCGTCGTCGATGTGGAGCAGGCCGAGGCCGCGCTCGTCGAGCACTACCCCCGGCTGGTCCGGCTCGCCTATCTGGTGCTGCCGCCGGGCCTGGGCCGGGGACGCCGGGTCCTGACCGCGCACGCCCTCGCCCAGCGGGCCCTGCCGCGGGGCCGGAAGGCGACGCCCGTGATCCCGGCCCAGTCGGCCGGCCGCGACGGCGACCCCGGCTACGCCTTCGTCCGCCTCCAGGTGGTGCGTACGGCACTGGAGGCGGGCCTGCCGCTCAGGCGCAGGGCGTGGCCCAAGCGCTCCCAGCTCCCGCCGCTGCTCCCCCAGGTGTGGGGACTCAGGCTCTTCCCGCGCTCCGGCGGTGCCGACGAACTCGCCCTGGACCAGCGCCTGTCGGCCATGTCAGGGCCGGCCCGCGCCGCCTTCGTCCTGCGCGGCCTGGAGAAGCTCCCCGAGGGTGACGTACGGGAGCTGCTGACGGCGGCGGGCGTGGCCGACGTGGACGCGGCGCTCGACGAGGCCGCCTCCGCCGAGGCCGGCTCTGCCGAGACCGGCTCCGCCGAGGACCGGTACGCCCTCCTCGACTCCCCCGAGTTCGACCCCTGCTCGCTCCAGGCCCGCCCCACCGACCTGATGCGGCGCAGGCAGCACATGAAGGCCGCGCTGGCCGCCGCCGCGGCCGTCGCGGTGTGCGGGGCACTGCTCGGCATGCCCGGTGACGGCTGGGGTCCGGACGGCGCCGCCGCACCCCCCTATGCGCAGAACCCCGCCGCCCAGGCCGCCCTGAACCCGGCCCTGCTGCTCAGGGTCCCGGCCGCCGCGTGGGAGTCCTCGGCGCGCACCGACTTCTCCGTGTGGCCCGCACGCGGCGACCGCACCGGCGACAAGGCCCTGCTGCGCCGCGCCCTCACCGTCTGGGCCCGCCCCGGCGAGAGCGTCCAGGTCTCCGCGACCCCCGGCACCCCGTCGGGCGGCCCCGCAGGACCGCCGCAGCTCCTGTACGCCGGGACCGTCGACAACGCGCGCGTGGTGCTCCTCTACGACGGTCTGCGCATCGTCCGCTACGCCGAGCCGCGCGACGGCACCCAGGGCGCCGCCCTGGACTTCGCCCGGGTCGACGGCGCGGACCGGGCCGGGGCGGGCGCGGTCGTGCTGGGCCGCGCCGACGGCAACATCCGCTATCTGACGGCTCCTTGGGTGACGAAGGCCGCCGAGCGGGACCTGCTGAAGCCGGGCGCCGGTGCCATGGACCTCACGCTGACCGGCGGCGCCACCGCACCGATGGCGGGACCCGCGCAGAGCGGCGCCTGCACCTCCTGGAACGTGCTCCAGCTGACGGACGCCTCCGGCACCCGGCTGCTGACCGACCTCGGCGAGCTGGTCCCGGCCCGCCTCACCACCGGCCGCCCCGGGTCCGTGAAGGACGTCTCCGGAGCGGGGGCGCTGCGCGCCTGGGCGCCGTACGCCTGTTCGCTGGGTGCGATGCGCTCCTCGGGCGTGCGCGCGGTGAACGCCTGGGCGTACGCGTCGCAACCGCTGCCCGAGGCGGGCGGTGCGGCCGACTGGGTGTGCACCCGGGCCGAGACCTGGCAGGGCGGCGGGGAGCGGGTGCTGGCCCAGTTCCACACGCCGGGCTCGCCGTACGGGGCGGTCGCGGCCAAGGCCGAGAACGTGCCGGCGTGCGGGGCGAAGGATCCGCAGGTGCTGGCCGGGGTGCTGTGGAAGTCGGGGACCGGCTCCTGGTACCTGCTGGCGGCGGGGAGCCGGGGGACGTCGTCGATCGGCGCGACGGGCGGCGTGAAGGGGTCCGCCCCGGGCAACCTCCTGGCAGTGAAGGCGGATCAGGGGGCTCAGGCCGAGCTGAAGGCGACCCTGGAGGACGGGCGGACGGTCGGCGGACTCCGCTGACACCGCCGACCGGATCGGCCCGTTCGAGGCCGGATTCGATCGGTAAGGTGTTCGTATGACAACCGGGGTCCGTCGAAGAATGGGAGTCGAGGAACGGCGTCAGCAGTTGATCGGCGTCGCCCTCGAACTGTTCGCCCGCCGCTCGCCCGACGAGGTCTCCATCGACGAGATAGCGTCGGCGGCCGGAATCTCCCGGCCACTGGTCTACCACTACTTCCCCGGCAAACTCAGCCTGTACGAGGCCGCGTTGAAGCGGGCGGCACAGGATCTGGCGAGCCGGTTCGAGGAACCGCACACGGGATCGCTGGGCGGCCGGCTGCTGCGGGTGATGCGCCGCTTCTTCGACTTCGTGGACGAACACGGCCCGGGTTTCTCGGCGTTGATGCGCGGCGGCCCCGCCGTAGGCTCCTCGGCGACGAACGCCCTCATCGACTCCGTACGGCAGGTCGCCTACGAGCAGATCCTGTCGCATCTGCGGGTGACGGACCCGCCCGCACGCCTGGAACTGCTCATCCGCTCCTGGATCTCGCTCGTCGAGTCGACGGCCCTGATCTGGCTGGACGGCCGCCGCATCCCGCGCGCCGAACTGGAGAGGCAGCTCGTCCACGACTTCGCCGCGCTGGCCGCGGTGAGCGCGGCCCACGACGAGGAGATGACCGCGCTGCTGCGCCACATGCTCAGGGACGAGCCGAACGACGGCCCCTTCACGGACCTCGCCGCCCGGCTGATCGCGCTGGCTTCATAGGCCCTGTCGGCCTAGAGCACGGCCTTGGTGTAGGAGGGGTCCAGGTCGCGTACCTCGGCGGAGAGGTGCACGGTGAGGCCCTCGGCGGGTCCGACGTGCTTGCGCAGCAGTTCCACGACTGCCTCGGTGAGCTTCGCCTTGGTCTCCTCGGACCGTCCGGCGAGCAGGGCGAGCGTGACGTTCACGATCGCGTGGTTCCTGATCTCGCCGCCGACCGCCTCGTCCTCGGTGCGCAGGACCCGGGTCTTGCAGGCCTCGAGCTTCGCGGCCGCCGTCTCGACGACGACCGGGTGCAGCGCCAGGGCGAACTCCTCCCAGTCGACATGGTCGAGATACGGGGAGTGTTCGACGGTGATCTGCGGCATGAGGACTCCTGTTCTACGACGGCACAGGTCACCCTAGCCGCAGCGCCAGCATGGCGATGTCGTCCTCCCGGTCGTGGCCGAAGGTGTCCAGGAGGGTGTCGCACAGCGCGTCAAGGCCGGGCAGGGCGCCCGAGGAGGCCGCGCGCAGGTGTTCCAGGGAGGCCGTGAGGTCGGTGCCCCGGGTCTCGATGAGGCCGTCGGTGACCATGAGGAGCCGGTCGGTGGGTTCGAGGAACAGCTCGGTGGCCGGCGGATGGGGCAGGCCGACCCCGAGCAGCGGGCCGGCCGCCTCGGCGTAGTCGGCGGTGCCGGTGTCGTGGACGATCAGCGGCGGGATGTGACCGGCGTTGGCGATCCGGGTGCGCCCGGTGTCCGGGTCGATCAGGGCCAGGCAGACGGTGGCCGTGGTGTCGGGGTGGTAGCGCCTCAGCGTCCGGTCGAGGCGCTCGGCGAGCACGGCCGGATCGCTCTCGTCGACGGCGTAGGCCCGCAGCGCGTGCCGGAGTTCGACCATGACGGTCGCCGCGTCAAGCGAGTGCCCGACGACATCGCCGACCGCGGTCAGCACGCCCTCGTCCACGCGCAGCGCGGCGTAGAAGTCGCCGCCGATCTCGGTCTGCCGGGAGGCGGGGACGTACCGGACCACGACGTCGATGCCGGGCAGGTCGGGCAGCCGGTGCGGCTGGGGCAGGAAGCTGTGCTGGAGGGTGAGGGCGACATGCCGCTCGACCTTGTACATGAGCAGCGGCTGGGCGGCCAGCGCGGTGGCCTGGGCCAGCTGGGCCAGCAGGGCCTCGCCCTCCAGGCCCACCCTGCGCATTCCGCGCGCGGGCGCGGCCAGGCACACCGGGGCCCGGCCGTCCTGGGTGACGACGAGCGCGAGGCGGGCGTCCTGCTCGACGCCGGGCCGGAAGAACCCGCTGGGCCACAGCGGCGCGGGCACGGTGGTCAGCTGCACTCCGGCCTGCCCGCGGGTGAGCCGGCGCAGCAGTCCTGCGACGGCCTGGTCGGCGGCCTCGCCGGGCAGTGCGACGGGGATGCGGTCGCGGGACAGACCGCGGTAGAGCTGGTCGTCCTGGTCGAGGACGAAGACCGCGGCGGGGGTGCCGGTGAGCCGCGCGACACCCTCGGCGGCCGCGTCGGACAGCTCCTGGAGGGTGCGTGCCGACTGGATGGTGACGATCGTCTCGGAGAGCAGGGTGAGCCGTCGTACGAGCGCCTGGTCACCGGCCCGCAGTTGCGCGTTGCGTACGGCGGCCCGGACCACCGCCTCGATCTCCAGGGGCTCGGCGGGCACCCGCAGATAGGCCTCGACGCCCGCGTCCAGGCCCTGGCAGAAGTCGGCCGGGGGCGAGGCCGCGGCGGAGAAGTGCACGACGGGCATCCCGGCCGTG
Source organism: Streptomyces sp. NPDC058307 (assembly GCF_042880295.1). Taxonomy (NCBI): domain Bacteria; kingdom Bacillati; phylum Actinomycetota; class Actinomycetes; order Kitasatosporales; family Streptomycetaceae; genus Streptomyces; species Streptomyces sp. NPDC058307. The sequence goes on along the minus strand of NZ_JBHVYZ010000008.1, from coordinate 100,164 downwards.
TGCGGGCGTTCCTTGAACAGCCGGCACAGGTCGAAGCCGCTCATGTCGGGCAGCCCGACGTCGACGAGCGCCACGTCCGGCAGGGTGCCCTTGAGCCGTCGTGCGTCGAGTTCGGCGAGGGCCTCGCCGCCGGTGGCGACCGGTACGACCCGGTGCCCGGCGCGGCTCAGCACGGTGCCCACGGCGTACCGGCTGGCTTCCACGTCGTCCACGACCATCACGGTCGTGCCTGTCAGCTTGCTTTTTGCGTCCATCTGTCACCCCTCGGGCAACACCGGTGGAGCAGACCGCGTTTCGAGGTCTGCTCCACCAAGGTAATGCGTTCAGCTAGGGATGGCGGAGGAAAACGGCCACGGTTCTCGCCGGAACGGCGAACGTACCGGATTCCTTCTCGTAGGACGCCTCCTTGACGATAGGGTCCGCCCCCGCCAGCTGCACGGGCTGCAGCCGGTAGGTGCTTCCGGCAAGGGCGCCGGCCCGCTGGCTCTGTGCCTCGGGTGTCGCGTTGAAGACGACGACCAGGTCACCGAGTGCCATCGTGATCACCCCGGGCGTCTCCGCCGTGCCGGACAGCGGGAAGGACAGCCGCGACTGCACCTGGTCCGCGGTGCCGAGCGAGAACGCCTTCTCCGTCGTACGGATCCGCAGCAGGTCCTGGTACGCGGCCGACGCCCCCTCGATCTGCGCGCAGCCGACCTGTACCGAGCCCAGCAGCGGCTTGGCGTACGGCCACTTGGAGGCGTTGTCGGCCGCCATGGGCAGTCCGCGGCCGAAGCCGTTGCCGTCCCGGCAGTCCCAGTGGATCGCGTTGAACCAGTCGCCGCTGTCGAAGGAGTTGCGGTCCAGGGACTTGGAGCGCAACAGGTCGGTGCCCGCCTGGGAGAGCGCCGGGCCCTGGGAGAGGGCGGCCGTGGCCAGGGCGAGAACCTGCATCCGGGCCCGGTCGGAGGCGCTGGTACCGGCGGGCAGTTTGTACGTCAGCGCGTCGAACAGTGACTCGTTGTCGTGCGCGTCGGCGTAGGCGAGGGCGTCACCGGGCGCGTCGGCGTATCCGGCGGGCTGCCCGTTGTAGTCGACCTGGGCACCGGTGACCTCCTTGCCGTCGCTGCCGGTGAAGCGGTACGTCGCGAGGTTGCCGGACAGGCCCACCTTGATGAGGTCCTGGTAGTGGAGCAGGCGGGCCTTCTGCTGCGCCGGAGTCCCGTTCGCCGTCGACCCGTTGGGGTCGGTGTACAGCCCGGACGCGAAGCCCTGGACGCCGGGGTCCTCGTCGAAGGGGCCGCCGCCGCGTACGGCGTCACGGGCACGGTCGGAGAAGGTCGCGATCCCGGTCCCGGCCATGTTCTTCTGCGTGGCCTGCACGAAGCGGGCGTCGTCGGCGACCTCGCCGAAGTTCCAGCCCTCGCCGTACAGGATGATCTTCTTGCCGTCGACGCCGTCCTTCTCGAGGGTCAGCACGTCGAGGGCCTTGCGCACGGCCAGGATGTTGGCCCTGGGGTGGTGGCCCATGAGGTCGAAGCGGAACCCGTCGACCTTGTACTCCCTGGCCCAGGTGACGATCGAGTCGACGACCAGCTTGCCCATCATGGCGTTCTCGGTGGCCGTGTTCGCGCAGCAGGTGCTGGTGGCCACCGAACCGTCGGCGAGGAGCCGCTGGTAGTAGCCGGGCACGATCCGGTCGAGGACGCTGGTGGCGGCCTGTCCGCTCGCCGCGGTGTGGTTGTAGACGACGTCCATGACGACCCTCAGCCCGTCGTCGTTGAGGGACTTGACCATCTTCCGGAACTCGACCGTGCGGCCGGTGCCGTTCGGGTCGGTCGCGTACGAGCCCTCGGGGACGGTGTAGTGGTACGGGTCGTAGCCCCAGTTGTAGGCGTCCTTGGCGGCCGACTTCGCCACGCACTCCTGCTGCCGGTCGGAGTCGGCCGGGTAGGAGGCGAGGTCGCAGTCGGGGGTCGCCTGGTCTTCCCGGCGTTCGGGGATGGTCGCGATGTCGAAGGCGGGCAGGAGGTGGACGTAGCTGGTCCCCGACTTCGCGAGCGCCTTGAGGTGCCTGGAGCCGTCGCTGTCCTTGTCGGTGAAGGCGAGGTAGGTGCCCCGGTCCCCGGCCGGCACGGTCTTTTCCGCCACCGAGAAGTCCCGGACGTGCAGCTCCTGGATCTCGGCGTCCCTGAGCGGTACGGCCTTCGGCTTGGTGTACGTCGACCAGCCGCCCGGGGCCAGGGACCTGTCGTCCAGGTCGACGACGAGGCTGCGCTCGGAGTCGGTGGTGAGGGCGACCGAGTAGGGGTCGGTGACCTTGTTGGTGACGACCTTGCGGACGGCGGGCGCCCAGACCTTCACGACGTACCGATAGGGCTTGCCCTTCCAGGACCGGGGGCCGGTGACGGACCAGACGCCGGTGGTGGCGTTCCGCGTCATCGTGACGAGGTCCCCGTCGAGCTCCAGCCGCACCGACTGCGCGGTGGGCGCCCAGACGGACAGCGTGGGGCGCCCCTTGTGGAAGACGGGGCCCAGCTCGGCCTTCGTGGCGGCGGGATACAGGTCGTCGAGCACGCCGGCGATCTGGACGCCGGTGGCGCTCAGCACCGCGCCGTTCGCGGCACGTTGGGAGGCGACGAGCTGACCGGACAGGGCCTGCTTCACCCGGTCACGGTCACGGGGGTCGACGGACCAGGCCTGGTAGTCCTTCAGCTGCGGGAACTTCGCCTTCTGCGCGTCGGTGAGGGTGGTCCTGGTCAGCCGCAGCCACCGCTCGTCGTCGCTGGTCAGGGTCCCGTCGTGGACGGTGATCGAGCCGTCGTGGGAGGACAGCAGCTGGGTGGAGGCGGCCGCCTCGGAACCGTTCCAGGCGACCGTGTTCCGGTCGATCCAGACCGCCTTGGAGGTGGTCGGGTCTAGCGCGGAGGCCGACCCGGCGGGCTGCGGGAGCAGGTACTTCCCCTGGCCGTTCAGCAGCCACACCTCGTGGCCGTTCGCCGTGAGGTCGAGGGACTGGTCGGTGGGCAGGTCCTTCTCGTCGCCCTTGTGGATGATGTAACCCAGGCTCGTGGCACCGTCGTTGAGCGGTACCTCGTAGACCGCGCCGTAGGCGTCCGTCCGCACCGGTTCCAGCGGCTTCGACCAGTCGGTGGGGTGCGCGGCGCCGGTCCAGACGTGCAGACCCCAGCCGTCGTAGTTCCCGTCGGCGCGGTGGTAGTGGACGACCGCCTTGGTCCTGTCCTGCGCCGGGTAGTCGGGCCGCTGTGTCTGTACGGCGTCCTTGCCCTGCTCGATCCAGATCTCACCGGTCCTGGTGACGTCGATCGTGCGGTCGGTGGAGACGTCCTTGTTCCCGTCCTTGTCGATGACGAGGAAGCCCACGGTCGAGGCGCCGGGCTTCAGCTTGACGTAGGCGAAGGCGCCGTACGCGTCCCGGCCGACGAAGGGGTGGCTGTCGGGCCAGGTGGTGGACTCGCCGTCGGCGAGGTCGCCCCACGCGTACAGACCCAAGTCGGCGTAGTCGCCGTCCGCGCGCTTGTAGTGGACCACCGCGTAGTCGCGGGAGGAGGCGGTGGGGGTCTCGGCCGCGGGCGGGGTTCCGGTGACGGACTCCGCCGTCGCTGAAGCGGTGCGTCCCGTCGAGTCGACGACAACGGCCTTGTAGCGCAGAGCCGTTCCGGCCGGTACGGCCTTGCCGACGGTCTGGGTGACCTTGTACGGCGCGTGGTCGGCGGAGCCGAGCGTCTCCCACTTACCGCCTCCGACCTGGGCGGCGAAGACGACTCGGTCGAGCTGTCCGCCGGCCACGTCGGCGGTGAGGTCCACGGTGCCGGTGGCTCCGGGGGCGGGGGCCTTGAGGATGACCGTCGGCTTGGTGGCGGGCGGGGCGAGCTTGCCGGCGGCCTTGAGGACGATCGCGGAGCCTGCGGGGACGGTGACGGTGATCTTTTTGTCCGCGTCGGAGGCCGTCTTCGCGGACGTCCCGTAGATGCCGGAGAATTCCATGCCGGCCGAACCGGTCGCGAACGTCGCCGACTTGGCCTCGCCGGCGTTGTTGAGGGCGACGACGTACTCGGTGCCGGTCTTGGCGTGGGTGCGGGAGAAGGCGTACACCCCCGGCCCGTCCGCCGCGTACCGCTCCTCCTGGACGCCGTCCGCGAGCGCCGGGTCGGCCTTGCGGAGCTTGGCCAGTCGGGCGATCTGCCGGTACAGCGGCGCGCTCGTGTCGTACGCGTCGCTCGCGTGGGTGCGGTCGGTGCCGATCTCGTCGTCGTCCAGGTAGTCGGCCGTCCTGGAGGCGAACATCGTCTGGCGGGCGTCCTTGTCGCCGCCGGCGCCGGTGAAGCCCTGTTCGTCGCCGTAGTAGACGACGGGGTTGCCGCGGCTGAGGAACATCAGCTCGTTGGCGAGCCGGTCCTTGGCGAGGAGTTCGGCGTCGGTGGCTTTCGGGTTGTCCTGGTTCAGGAAGTACCCGAGGCGGCCCATGTCGTGGTTGCCGAGGAAGGTGACCTGCTCGTACGCGTTGGCCTTGTCGGTCGTGTACTTGTAGTCGTCGCCGAAGACCTTCGCGAGGGACTGTGCGCTGCCGCCCTGGGAGGCGTACTGCCGGGCGGCCTCCTGGAAGGGGAAGTCGAGGGTGGCGTCGAGGCGGCCCTGGGTGACGTACGGCGAGGTGATCGACGTGTCGGCCGAGTAGACCTCGCCGAACATGAAGAAGTCCTTGCGGCCCTGCTCGGCCGCGTAGGCGTCGAGGGCCGTGGCCCACTGGGTCCAGAACTCCATGTTCACGTGCTTCACCGTGTCGATCCGGAAGCCGTCGATGTCGAAGTCCCGGACCCAGCGCCGGTAGATCCTCTCCATGCCGGAGACGACCTCGGGACGTTCGGTCCACAGGTCGTCGAGGCCGGAGAAGTCGCCGTAGGTCGTGGACTCACCGGCGTAGGTCGAGTCTCCGCGGTTGTGGTACATCGTCGGGTCGTTGAGCCAGGAGGGAACCTTGGCGCTCCTGCTGGTGACCGTGGGTGTGCGTGGGAAGGAGTCGGCGTCCACGGCGGGGAACCTCCTGCCGCCGGACGCGTAGTCGGCGTCGTCGAACGGCTCCCCGTCCTTCGTCAGATACGGGAAGGCGCCCTTGGAGAGGTAGTCGTAGGACTTCTCCTCGTAGTCGACGACGTCGGCCGTGTGGTTGGTGATGACGTCGAAGAAGACCTTCATGCCCTTGGCGTGGGCCTTGGAGATGAGGGTCTCCAGGTCCTTGTTGGTGCCGAAGTGCGGGTCGACCTGGGTGAAGTCGGTGATCCAGTAGCCGTGGTAACCGGCGGAGGCGTTGGCCCCCGTGCCCTGGACGGGCCGGTTCTTGAAGATCGGGGCCATCCAGATGGAGGTGGTGCCCAGGCCCTTGATGTAGTCGAGCTTCTTGGTGAGGCCCTTGAGGTCGCCGCCCTGGTAGAAGCCCTTGTCGGTGGGGTCGTAGCCGGTGGTGAGGCGGGTGCCGGTGAGGCCGCCCCTGTCGTTTTTCGGGTCGCCGTTGGCGAAACGGTCCGGCAGGACGAAGTAGAACTGCTCGCGGGTGTCGTCGTGCCGGGCCGGCTGCGCGGCGAGCTTCGCGTCGGAGGGCGGTGGCGGCGGGGTGTCCGCCCGGGCGGACAGCGGCTGGACGAGCGCTGCGGCCAGCGCGGTCACGGTGACCGCGGCGACCCGTCCGGCATGCGTGGTGCGGCGCCTCGACGGCACCGGCCATCTCGGTATCACAGGCGTGAACTCCTTGCGATGTACGGCTCTGCGGGTCCGACCCCGCGTGACCGTATCGCCGCCGTAAGGATTACAGCAAGGGTCCTGAAAGCAACGGTAAGAACTTTCAGCGTCGGAGGGTGTAGGTGACGAGCGAGCGGGCCGGGACGGTGGCCGTGAGCGAACCCCCGGCGACCGGGATCGACGCCTGGCGGGCGGTACTGTTCGAGGCGTTGGTGAGGTACGGCGTCGCACTCCCGCTGGTGATGCCGGTGTTCCGGAGGCTGAAGCGGACCTGGTTCGCCTCGGTGGCCGTGTTCAGCGCCACGACGGTGACCGTGCCGTCGGTGTTGCGGAACGCCGAGAGCTTCAAGGCGCTGTCGGTGGTCGTGGCGCCGACACGGGTGGCGCCGGGGCGGACGAAGCGGCTGTAGTTGGCCATCGCCCACAGCCGCTTGGAGACGTGGTAGCTGTCGCCGTCCAGCTGGATCAGGCCCCGGGTCGCGCCCAGGGAGGCGCCGTACCAGTAGACGTACCCGCTGACGTTGCCCTTGGTGAGGGCGTCGTGGATCGCGGAGGCGACCGCGAAGCCGTCGTAGCCGCTGCCGTCGTCCCAGTTCTCGTTCCAGGTGGTGCCGTTGGGCGACCACTCCGACATCCAGGTGCGCCTGGAGGTGGGCAGCGGGCTGTCGACCGTGCTGGCGTAGTTGTGGCCGGTGTGGGTGCTCACGTAACCGCGGGCGGTCGCATCGGCCTCGATCGCGCTCGTGTAGGCCTTCTGCTGGGTCCAGCCGAAGGAGTCGCAGCAGGCGACCTTGTATCCGGCCGCCCTCGCGATCGGGCCGAAGAACTTCACGTACTCCGTCGCCTGGGCGGGCGTGAGCCGCATCGAGTCGTACGTCGCCGTCCAGTCGGGTTCGTTGGTGAAGCCGATGTCGGTGATGCCGATGCCCTCCTGGCCGTAGAACTTCGCCCACTGCACAAGGAAGTCGGCGTATGCCTTGCGCCAGTCCCCGCTCGCGCAGCTCGCGCCGGAGAGGCCGCACAGGGTGCCGCCGTCGGCGTCCGTGCCGTTGGTCTTCATGTAGCCGGGGGCGGTCCAGGCGTCGGCGTAGAAGCGGTTCACGCCGTACGCCTTGGCCTCCTTGGCGAGCCACACCTGGCCCTTGTCGTAGCCGTCCCAGGTGTACCGGGGGGTGGCGTTCGGGCCGCCGGGGTCGGTGGGCTGGATTCCGGAGTCGATGCCGAGGCGCAGGATGCTGAGGCCTGCGCCGGTGGTGCGGCTCAGCAGCAGATCGAGCAACTCCCGCTGGTGCTGGGCCGACAGGCCCTGCGAGCCGTTCATGACGGCGGCCCGGCCGAAGTGCTCGGAGAAGCCGAAGCCGTCGATGGGCTGGTAGGTGGTGGAGCCGTTGACGGTGGCGGTGGTGGCGGTGACCTTGTGGGGCAGGTCGGCGGCCGTGACGCCGGCGACGGTGAGCAGGGCCGCCGCCGTGGTCACCGTCCACTTGCTGAGTCCGCGCTGCATGACGCACTCCTTCGGGGAAAAGGGTGGGAGCGCTCCCAGAGACAGCAGGGAACGTAGGACGACACTGCTTGAGCGTCAATCCCACGTTTCCCGCCAGTGGTTCAACAGCTCGACTTGCCCACCCGGATCGCCAGTGCCGTGTTGGCGCCGAGGGTGGTGGTGAACTGGCCGTTGGAGCCGACCGTGACGCTCGTGTTGTTCTGCACGTTGCAGTACGTCCCGGCGGGCAGCGAGGTCTGGTAGGTCCGGCTCAGGCTGCCCGACTCGTGGTTGATGGCGACGTACCCCTTGGCGCCGCGCCCGAAGGCGATCGCGTCGCCGCCGTTGTCCCACCAGTTGGTGACCGCCTCACCGCGGACCGCGTTGCGGAAGGCGACCATGCGCAGGATCTCCGGCCAGGCGTGCTGGCACTTCCAGCCGTTCTGCCAACAGGCGCTCACCGAGCCGTTGTCGGGCGGCCCGGCGTCCGAGTCGGACCACTCGTAGCCGGAGTTGATGTCCGGGGCACCGTACGGGTAGGCGAGCATGAAGACGTTGGCGAGGGTGTAGTTCGCGCCGTCCTTGTAGTTGAGCGTGGAGCCGTTGCGCTCGGTGTCGTGGTTGTCGACGAAGACGCCGGCCACCGAGCTGTTCATATAGCCCCAGCCCTCGCCGTAGTTCTTCAGGTAGGCGAGGTTCTCGTTGTTGAAGACCCGCTTGAGGTCGTAGGCGTAGCGGAACTCCTGGACGTCCCCGTTGCCGGTGTACTCGGTGGGCTGGACGGCCTCGCCGCTGCCGTAGATGACCTCCTGCTTCCAGTACACCGACGGGTTGCTCAGCCGGGACTTGATGGTGGCGAGGTCGGTGGCCGGGATGTGCTTGGCCGCGTCGATGCGGAAGCCGTCGACGCCGTAGCCCAGCAGGGAGTTCAGATAGCCGGCGATGGTGGCGCGGACGTACTCCTCGCCGGTGTCCAGGTCGGCGAGGCCGACGAGTTCGCAGTTCTGGACGTTGGCGCGATTGGTGTAGTCGGTGATGGTCGCGGTGCAGTCGTCCATGTCGTACGAGGAGTACAGGCCGGGGTAGCTGTACTTCGTGTACGACGAGCCGCCGGTGCCGGTGCCGCTGCCCGCGGACATGTGGTTGACGACGGTGTCGACCACGACCTTCACCCCGGCCGCGTGGCAGGTGCTCACCATGTTCTTGAAGGCGGTGGCGTCACCGAGGCGCCCCGCGATCCTGTAGCTGACCGGCTGGTACGAGGTCCACCACTGCGAGCCCTGGATGTGCTCGGCGGGCGGGGAGACCTGGACGTAGCCGTATCCGGCGGGGCCGAGGGTGTTGGTGCACTCCTTGGCGACGGAGGCGAAGTTCCACTCGAAGAGGACCGCGGTGACGTCCTTGGTGCCCGGCGGGGAGGCCTGGGCGGCGGTGGGGGTGAGGACGGCGACGGTGGCGGCGAGGGCGGCGGCGCCCGCGGTGGTGGACCATCTCGATATCACGTGGGGGTTCTCCTTGCCCGACGGCCAGGCGTCTTTGCCTGGCGCCGGGCGAGAACGTACCGCTGTTGAAATGTTTACAGCAAGGGTCGTGAAAGCAACGGCAAGAACTTCCACGCGCGCTCTTGAGGAGCGGCTCAGCGCTGGCTCGCCGGCTTGTCCGGAAGGTCCTCGCGGCTTCCCTTGCAGGAGTACACGATCTCCACCGACCCGCCGGGCAGCGCCCGCTGGCTGAGGAAGGTCAGCCCGGTCTCGGGGCTGAGCGCGGGCGTGAGCTGCATGCCGCCGCCGAACAGCAGGGGCACGACGACCAGTTCGAGGCGGTCGAGCGCGCCGAGGGCGTGGAAGGTGCCGATCGTGCGGGGGCCGCCGATGAGGTGGACGTCGCCGCCCCGGTTGGCGGCGCGGACCTTCTCCAGCAGGCGTACCGGGTCGCTGTCGGTGGTGACGTGGTCCGGGGTGCCCTCGGGACGGTGCGAGCCGAGGACGAACACGTCCAGGTTCGGCCAGGGCCAGCGGCTGTTGGTGAGCGCCGGCTCGAAGGTCGTACGGCCCATGAGCGCGGCCTCGCAGCCGGCCAGGAACTCCCGGATGCCGTGGCTCTCACCGGAGACGAAGGCGGGGTCGGCGGTCTGCGCGGGCCAGCCGTTCGGGGTGGTCACGTAGCCGTCGGCACTCATACCCAGGCGGGCGCGGATCTGCATGGTCTCTCCTCGGACGCGGGGCGCGGTTCGCCCTCTCACCCAAGCGTCGAACTCGCCTCCCGCCGATCGACACGCCGGGCAAAAAAATCACCGGACCCCCGTGAGGACCCGGTGATTCCCCCATGTGATCAGGCCGTCGTCCACCACACGGTCGTGTCTGCCGGCACCTTCGCGTCCCCGTCGACCTCGGCGACCTCCGCGCTGGCGAGCAGCAGACGGCCGTACGCCGGGGTCGTCACCGACTCACGCGTGGTGTTGGCGACACAGACGAAGTCGCCACGACGGAGGGCGAGGACGCCCTCGGGTGCCCGGAGCCACTCGACCGCGTCACCGGCGCCCAGGTCGGGCTGGGCGCGGCGGACGGCGAGGGCCGTGCGGTACAGCTCCAGGGTGGAGTCGGGGTCGCCGGTCTGCGCCTCGACGCTCAGCTCCGCCCACTCCGACGGCTGGGGGAGCCAGCTGCCGCCCGCGCCGAAGCCGTACGAGGATCCCTCGCGGGTCCACGGGATCGGCACCCGGCAGCCGTCGCGGAAGCCGTCCTGGCCCGCGCCGCGGAAGTACGCCGGGTCCTGGCGGACCTCGTCGGAGAGGTCGACGACGTCCGGGAGGCCGAGCTCCTCGCCCTGGTAGATGTACGCCGATCCGGGCAGCGCCAGCATGAGCAGCGTGGCGGCGCGGGCGCGGCGCAGCCCGAGCTCCCTGTCTCCTGCCGTGCGGATCTGGGTGCCGAGTCCTGGCGGGTTGGCGAAGCGGGTGGTGTGCCGGGTGACGTCGTGGTTGGAGAGCACCCAGGTGGCCGGGGCGCCGACCGGGCGCATCGCCTCCAGGGTGCGGTCGATGACCTCACGCAGCTCCCCGGCGTCCCAAGCGGTGCTCAGGTACTGGAAGTTGAAGGCCTGGTGCAGCTCGTCGGGCCGGACGTAGTTGGCGGTGCGCTCGATGGTGGGGGTCCAGGCCTCGGCGACGAAAATCCGCTCGCCTGAGTACTCGTCGAGGATCAGCCGCCACTGGCGGTAGATCTCGTGGACGCCGTCCTGGTCGAAGAACGGCATGACATCGTTGCCCAGGAGCTTGACCTGATCGTGGGATCCCAGGTCGGGCAGCCCCTCCGCCTTCACCAGGCCGTGTGCCACGTCGATGCGGAAACCGTCCACGCCCATGTCCAGCCAGAAGCGCAGGATCGAGCGGAACTCGTCGCCGACGGCCGGGTGGTCCCAGTTGAAGTCGGGCTGCTCGGGTGCGAAGAGGTGGAGGTACCACTCGCCGTCCTTGACGCGCGTCCAGGCGGGGCCGCCGAAGATCGACTCCCAGTCGTTGGGCGGGAGTTCGCCGTTCTCGCCCTTGCCGGGGCGGAAGTGGTAGCGGTCCCGCAGAGGTGATCCCGGCCCTTCCGCGACCGCCCGCCTGAACCACTCGTGCTGGTCCGAGGAGTGGTTGGGCACCAGGTCGACGATGGTCCTGAGCCCCAGTGCACGGGCGTCGCGGATCAGGGCGTCGGCGTCCAGGAGGTTGCCGAACATGGGGTCCACGGCCCGGTAGTCGGCCACGTCGTAGCCGGCGTCGGCCTGCGGGGAGGCGTAGAAGGGGCTGAGCCACACGGCGTCCACGCCGAGGTCGCGCAGGTACGGCAGTCGGGTACGGATGCCTTCCAGGTCGCCCATGCCGTCACCGTTGCTGTCGGCGAAGCTGCGCGGATAGACCTGGTAGATCACCGCGTCCCGCCACCAGTCGCTGCGCTGGGCTTTGGCGGGGGTCGATGCCGGGGCGGTGGCGTAGTGCTGCTGGCTCATGGCGTCCTTGGTACGTAAAGGAGTCATCGGGTTCTGAGGTAAGTGTGTGACGAGGCGGCCACGGTCACAGCGGGGTCGGATGGAGACCGCGGCCGCCTCGGGTCTTGGAGTGGGCGCTAGCCCTTGGTGCCGCCCGCCGTGAGCCCGGTCACCAGGTTCTTCTGCACCAGGTAGAAGAACACGGACACCGGTATCGCGATCAGCACCGCCGTCGCGGCCATCAGGTTCCGCTGGGCGTCGTGCTCGCTCACGAAGCTCTGCAGCCCGACCGCGAAGGTGTATTTGGTGTCGGACAGCATGAACGTCGAAGCGAACGCGACCTCACCGAAGGCCGTGAGGAAGCTGTAGAACGCGGCGACCGCGAGCCCCGGCTTGGCGAGCGGCAGGATCAGCCGCGCGAACGTGCCGAAGGGGGTCAGCCCGTCGACGCGTCCGGCCTCGTCGATCTCGAACGGGATGGTGTCGAAGTAGCCCTTCAGCAGCCAGGCGCAGTACGGCACCGCCGTCGAGCAGTACACGAGGACGAGTCCAAGATAGCTGTCGATGAGCTGGAGGTCCGAGAGCATCTGGTACATCGGCACCATGAGGACGGCCACCGGGAACATCTGGGTGACCAGGAGCACCCACATGAACTTCCGGTAGCCCGGGAAGCGCATCCGGGACACGGCGTACCCGGTGGTCGCGGCGATCAGCACACCGATCACCGTGGTGCCGAGCGAGACGATCAGCGAGCTCTTGAGCCAGTCGAAGAACGCCGTGTGCTGGAGGACGAACGAGTAGTTGTCGAACGTCATCTTCTTCCAGATGCCGCCCGGGTGGAGGTAGTCGTCCTTGTCCGGGCCGAGCGACAGGAAGACCAGCCAGACGATCGGGAACAGGGCTACGAGGCTCGCGACGACGAGGATGCCGTGCGAGACGAGGGAGCCGGCGAGGCTCGTCTCACCGCGGCGGCGCATCCGGCCGGGCGCCTGTGCGGGGCCGGCCTGGGACACCGCGGCGGAGGTCTCGACTGTGGTCGTACTCATGGGAGCTCCTGCCTCAGATCGCGAGCTGCTGGTCATTGCGGTTCAGCCAGCGGCGGTAGAAGGAGGTGAAGACGATCAGGATGGCCAACAGCAGGATGCCGTACGCCGCCGACTGGGCGAAGTCACGCGGCTGCTGTCCGAAGCCCAGGTAGTAGGCCCAGGTGACGAGGATCTGCGCGTCCGGCGCGGTGGTGCCGAACAGCAGGAAGAGCACAGCGAACTGGTTGAACGTCCAGATGATGCCGAGCAGGACGACGGTGGAGCTCACCGAGCGCAGGCCCGGGAGGGTGACGTACCGGAACCGCTGCCAGGCGCTCGCGCCGTCCATCTCGGCGGCCTCGTACAGCGAACCGTCGATGGACTGGAGTCCGCCGAGCAGCGAGACCATCATGAACGGCACACCGCACCAGGTGTTGACCATGATCGCGGCGAACTTCTGCCAGAAGGTGTCCTCCAGCCAGGCCGGTGACGGCAGATGGAGTGCGTCCAGGACGGAGTTGATGATGCCGCCGTCGGCGAGCATGAACCGCCAGCCGAAGACGGTGACGAAGGTCGGCACGGCCCAGGGCAGCACCAGGATCAGCCGGTACAGGGTGCGCCCCCGCAGCTGCTGGTCGAGCAGCAGCGCGAGGCCGAGCCCGATGCAGTAGTGCAGGGCCACGCACAGGGCGGTCCAGACGACGGTCCAGATGAAGTGCGACCAGAAGCGGTCGTAGGCCGTGTCGCCCCACAGGATGTCGGCGTAGTTGTGCAGGCCGATGAACTTGTAGGTGGCGTCGATGTGGTTGACGCCGATCGTGCGGGCCGTGTTGAGGCTGTTGGCGTCGGTGAGCGTGAGGTAGACGCCGTAGACCAGGGGGTAGAGCACGAGGACACCGAGGACGACCGCCACCGGGGCGATCATCGCGTAGGCGTACCAGTGCTTCTGGTAGCTGTGCTTGAGGCGTTGGCCCCGCCCGGGCCGCGGCGCGCGGTCACCGTGGCGTTTGCCGGTGGCGCGGTCGATGGCGACTGTCATGTTCGACACCTTCTGAAAGTTCTGCGGCTCTGAGAAGTGGCTCGGCGCGAAGGCCGCCCGGCGGGCCCGGGCGAAGCGGTCCCCCGGCGGCCGGGCACAGGCCGGTGGCCGCCGGATCTCTCCCTCCGTGACCGGGAGATCCGGCGGCCACCCGGGCTCACTTGCTGAAGTCCGGCACCAGCTTGGCGATCGCGACCTCGGCGTTGCTCAGGCCCTTGTCCAGGGACTCCTTGCCGCCGGCGATCTTCAGCAGCTCGGTGTCCAGCGGGGTCAGCAGGGAGCTGTACTCGGGCAGGGCCACGCGCGGCTGGGCGGAGGCGAGGACCGTCTGGTAGCCGGCGATGCCCGGGTCGGCCTTGACCTCGGCGGTGTAGGCGTCGTCGCGGGTGGGCAGCGTGGAGTTCTTCAGCGCGATCTGCGTCTGCGCCTTCGCGGAGGTCATGAAGCCCACGAACTTCTCGGCCGCCTTCTGGTGGGCGGAGTCCGAGCCGGCGTAGACCGACAGGTTGTGGCCGCCGGTCGGGGCGCCCGCCTTGCCGCTGGAGCCGGCCGGGACGGTGGCGATGCCGAGGTTGTTCTTGTCGGCGAAGGCCGAGCCCTTGTAGAAGTTGGTGATCTCCCACGGGCCCTGGATGATCGCGGCGACCTTGCCGTTGACGAACGCGTCCTGGATGTGGGCGTAGGCGTCGGCGGTGGTGTCGGCCTTGTGCAGGCCCTTGCCGGAGAAGAGGCTCAGCCAGGTGCCGTAGCCCTTCTTGGCGGCGTCCGAGTTCACCGTGATCTTCTTGGCGGCGGCGTCGACGGTGTCGGTGCCCTCGCCGTAGAGGAAGGTCTGGGCGTAGTAGGCCGCGGTGGAGCCCCAGTAGCCGTCGACGCCGGTCTTCGACTTGATCGTGGCGGCGGCGGTCTTCAGGTCGTCCCAGGTCTTGGGGGCCTGGACGCCGGCCTTCTCGAAGAGCTGCTTGTTGTAGACCAGGGCGAGGGTGTCGGTGACGAACGGCACGCCGTAGGTCTTGCCGTCGTACTTCGCCTGCTCGATCAGGTTCGGCTTGAACTTGGCCTGGTCGGCGAGGGCCTCGGTGCCGTCGAGGGGCAGGAAGTAGCCCTTCTTGGCGAAGGCGGGGGTCCAGCCGACGTCGGAGCGCAGCACGTCGGGGGCGCCGCTCGCGCCGGCCGCGGTGTCGAACTTGTTCTGCGCCTGGTCGAAGGGCACGTTGACGTACTTGACCTTGACGTCCTTGTTGGCGGCCTCGAAGTCCTTGATCAGGGCCTGGTACGTCGGCGCCTCATTTGTGGCGTTGGAGGTGTCCCACCAGGTGATGGTGACCGGACCGTCGGCCTTGTCGCCGCTGTCGCTTCCGCCGCAGGCCGTCGCCGCGAGGGCGAAAGACGCCACCAGCGCTGTGGCCGCTATGCCACGCCGCATGAGTTCTCCTTGAGGGTGAAAGCCCGTGTGCTGCGAGGAGAGGCCCCGTCTGCCCTCCCCGTCTGCCGACTGCGCCTTTGCGGCCGCCGGGCGAGTGGGAACGTAACAGCGATGCAAGACTTGCGAAAGACCTTGCAGAAAAAAAGTGCAAGGCCCTGCGGAAGTTACCCTGTCGTGATCCCTCTTCGACCGTCCCGAGGCCCTTGTCTTACGGGCCTGAGCGGGCCTGAGCGGGTCTGAGCCGGACGACCACGGGTTGTGCAAGACTCTGCAAGCTCTTGCCATACCCCTCCCTTGCGGGAATCATCCCCTTGTGGGACAAGGGGCGCCGACCAGAACAGAGGGACCGCGATGACGATACGGCCGGTACAGTCCGGTGCCGTGACCACACGGCTAGCCGACATCGCTGCTCAGGCCGGGGTGAGCGAGGCGACCGTCAGCCGCGTCCTCAACGGGAAGCCGGGCGTCGCCGCGACCACCCGCCAGACCGTCCTCGCCGCACTCGACGTGCTCGGCTACGAACGCCCGGTGCGGCTGCGGCAGCGCAGCGAGGGACTGGTGGGCCTGATCACCCCGGAGCTGGAGAACCCGATCTTCCCCGCCCTGGCCCAGGTGATCGGCCAGGCGCTGACCCGGCAGGGCTACACACCCGTCCTCGCCACCCAGACCCCGGGCGGCTCCACGGAGGACGAGCTCACCGAGATGCTCGTCGACCGGGGCGTGGCGGGCATCATCTTCGTCTCCGGGCTGCACGCGGACACCTCGGCGGACATGGAGCGCTACGAGCAGCTGCGGGCCCAGGGCGTTCCGTTCGTGCTCGTGGACGGGTTCTCGCCGAAGGTGCAGGCGCCGTTCATCTCCCCCGACGACCGCGCGGCGATGGCACTGGCGGTGACGCACCTGGTGTCGCTTGGGCACACGCGGATCGGGCTCGCGCTCGGCCCGAAGCGTTTCGTGCCGGTCCAGCGCAAGATCGAGGGCTTCGTGCGCACCATGCAGGACCTGCTCGGCCTGGCCGCGGCCACCGTCGAGGCGGACCTCGTCCAGCACTCGCTGTACACCCTGGAGGGCGGCCAGGCGGCGGCCGCCGCTCTGATCGACCGTGACTGCACGGCGGTGGTGTGTGCGAGCGACATGATGGCGCTGGGTGCGATACGGGCGGCCCGGCAGCGGGGCCTGGAAGTCCCCCGGGATGTCTCGGTGGTGGGTTTCGACGACTCCCCGCTGATCGCCTTCACCGACCCGCCGCTGACGACGGTCCGCAAGCCGGTGCCGGCCATGGGACAGGCGGCGGTGCGGACCTTGCTGGAGGAGATCGGCGGAACGCCCGCCCCGCACAGCGAGTTCGTGTTCATGCCGGAGCTGGTGGTGCGGGGTTCGACGGCCTCGGCCCCTGGGGAACGCACTCGTCCGCAGGGCGGAGAGACAGGGCCTGCACCCCTGCGCCGGTAGGAGAACGGGACACTCTTCCCGTCGTAGGACATGCGACCCGAACCCGACCGGGGGATGATCGGTGGGATAAGGGGATTCTGGCAGACTTTGTCTCTATGGGTGACTCGACCGTGACCAGTCTGGAAGACCGCGAGAAGGCGGCCGCTCCGGACTCCCTCACGGCCGCGGACCGGCCGGGTTTCCGGCCGGGTTTCCGGTCGGCTTTTCTGCGTCGGAGGCGCACTCCGCGCCGACCGCGCCTGTGGTTCGAGATCCTGCTGATCGCGGTGAGTTACTGGACGTACTCACTGGTCCGCAACGCGGTGCCGGAGCAGAAGGCGGAGGCGCTGCGCAACGCCGACTGGATCTGGCGGATGGAGCACCACCTCGGCATCGCGGTCGAGGAGTCCGTCAACCACGCGGTGAACTCGGTGACTTGGCTCGTCGTCGGGATGAACTACTACTACGCGACACTGCACTTCATCGTGACCCTGAGCGTCCTGGTCTGGCTCTACCGCAGCCACCCCGGCCGTTACGCGGCAGCGCGGCTGGTGCTCTTCGCGACCACGGGCGTGGCCCTGGTCGGCTACTACCTGTATCCGCTCGCGCCCCCGCGGCTCATGACCGGCGGCCACTTCGTCGACACGGTCATGGTCCACCAGACCTGGGGCTCGATGGCCTCCGGCGACCTGAAGCACATGTCCAACCAGTACGCGGCGATGCCGTCCATGCACATCGGCTGGTCCCTGTGGTGCGGTCTGACGATCTTCGCGCTGGCGTCGGTGCCCTGGGTGCGTGTCCTGGGCCTTCTCTACCCGGCGGCGACGCTGCTGGTCATCGTCGCCACCGCCAACCACTTCTGGCTCGACGCGGTCGGCGGCCTGCTGTGCCTGCTGTTCGGCTTCGCGGTGGCGCGGCTCTGGTACGGGGCGCTGCCGTACGCGTTGCCGAGGGCCGTGCCGGCCCGGCCGCGGGGCGCTGCAAGCTCTGCAGGCTCTCGGCGGCCGCCGGTCGAAACGCCCCCTCACGCCCCGTAGAACAGCTCCTCCACCACACCCCGGGCCCGCCGGGCCGTACGCCGGTAGTCCTCCAGCATGTCTCCCGCGTGCCCCGGCCCGTACCCCAGGTACCGCCCCACGGCGGCGAGTTCACGTGCCACGGTCGGGAACGTGTCCCCGGCCCGTCCCCGCACCAGCATCACCGCGTTGCGCACCCGGGTCGCCAGCACCCACGCCTCGTCGAGGACCTGGGTGTCGTCCGCGGTGATGAATCCGGCGTCCCGTGCGGCGACGAGGGCCGCGCGGGTCCGGGTCGTGCGCAGCCCCGGCACCTGCGCCCCGTGCCGCATCTGGAGCAGCTGGACCGTCCACTCGACGTCCGAGAGGCCGCCGGGCCCGAGCTTGGTGTGCAGTTTCGGGTCGGCGCCGCGCGGCATCCGCTCGGACTCCATGCGTGCCTTCAGACGCCGGATCTCGCGTACGGCGTCGTCGCCGAGGCCGGCCGCCGGATAGCGCAGGGGGTCGATGAGCTCGACGAAACGGCGGCCCAGCTCCTCGTCCCCGGCGACCGGTTCGGCCCGCAGCAGCGCCTGTGCCTCCCAGACGAGGGACCAGCGGCGGTAGTAGGCCGCGTACGACGTCAGGGTGCGCACCAGCGGTCCCGACTTGCCCTCCGGGCGCAGGTCGGCGTCGATGAGCAGCGGCGGGTCGGCGCTCGGGATCTGGAGCAGTCGGCGCATCTCGGAGACGACCTTGTTGGCGGCCTCGGAGGCCGCCCGTTCCTCGACGCCCTCGCGCGGTTCGTGCACGAACAGGACGTCCGCGTCGGAGCCGTAGCCCAGTTCGTGACCGCCGAAGCGGCCCATGCCGATGACGGCGAACCGGGTGGGCAGGGTGTCGCCCCAGCCTTCCCTGACGACCGCGCGCAGGGTGCCGGCGAGGGTCGCGGCGGTCAGGTCGGACACGGCGGCGCCGACGCGCTCCACCAGGGCGCCCTGGTCCGGTTCGGCGGGCTGGGTCTCGGTGCCGTAGGAGCCGACGATGTCCGCGGCGGCCGTACGGAACAGTTCGCGGCGGCGCACTCCACGAGCGGCTGTGACGCCCTGGACGGCGCCCTCGGCGCGGCCGACCGCGGCGAGTATCTCCTGTTCGAGACCGGCCCGCCCGCGCGGGGCGAGCCCGCCGCCGTCGCCGTCCCCGAGCAGGGCCACGGCTTCGGGGGCGCGCATCAGCAGGTCGGGGGCGAGGCGCCCGGCGGACAGCACGCGCGCGAGGTTCTCCGCGGCGGCGCCCTCGTCCCTCAGCAGCCGCAGATACCAGGGTGTCTTGCCCAACGCGTCCGACACCTTGCGGAAGGTGAGCAGTCCGGCGTCCGGGTCGGCCGACTCGGCGAACCAACCCAGCAGAACGGGAAGAAGAGTGCGCTGGATGGCGGCCTTGCGGGAGACACCGGAGGCGAGGGCCTCCAGGTGGCGCAGGGCGGAGGCGGGGTCGGCGTACCCGAGCGCGACCAGGCGTTCCCGCGCCGCCCCGGCGCTCAACCTGATCTCGCCGGGCCCGAGTTGGGCCACGGCGTCCAGCAGCGGCCGGTAGAACAGCTTCTCGTGCAGTCGTCGTACGACGGAGGCGTGCCGCTTCCACTCGCGGTTCAGGTCGGTCACCGGGTCGGCGCGCAGGCCCAGGGAGCGGCCGAGGCGCCGCAGGTCGGCCTCGTCCTCGGGGACGAGGTGGGTGCGGCGCAGCCGGTAGAGCTGGATGCGGTGCTCCATGGAGCGCAGGAAGCGGTAGGCGTCGTCGAGCTGGGCGGCGTCGGCCCGGCCGACGTAGCCGCCGGCGGCGAGGGCCTGCAGGGCGTCGAGGGTGGTGCCGCTGCGCAGCGAGCCGTCCTCGCGGCCGTGCACCAACTGCAGGAGCTGTACGGCGAATTCGACGTCCCTGAGCCCGCCGGGCCCGAGCTTGAGCTGCCGGTCGAGCTCGGCGACGGGGATGTTCTCCACGACCCGGCGGCGCATCTTCTGCACGTCGGCGACGAAGTTCTCGCGCTCGGCGGCCTTCCAGACGAGGGGTTCGAGAGCCGCGACGTACTCCTCGCCCAGCTCCAGGTCGCCGGCGACCGGACGGGCCTTGAGGAGGGCCTGGAACTCCCAGGTCTTGGCCCAGCGCTGGTAGTAGGCGAGGTGGCTGGCGAGGGTGCGCACCAGGGGGCCGTTTCTGCCCTCGGGCCGCAGATTGGCGTCGACGGGCCAGATGGACCCCTCGACGGTGGTCTCGGAGCAGACGCGCATCAGGTGCGAGGCGAGCTTGGTGGCGGCGCGCAGGGCCTTGCCCTCGTCGGCCCCGTCGACGGCTTCACCGACGAAGATCACGTCCACGTCGGAGACGTAATTGAGCTCGTGGCCACCGCACTTGCCCATCGCGATCACCGCGAGCCGGCACAGTGCCGCGTCCTCGGGGGCGGCCGCCCGCGCTATGGCGAGCGCGGCGCGCAGGGTCGCGGTGGCGAGGTCGGCGAGTTCGGCGGCGGTCTCGGCGAGGTCGGTGGTGCCGCACACGTCACGGGCGGCGATCGACAGCAGACAGCGCCGGTAGGCGACGCGCAGGGCGACGGGGTCGGTGGCCTCGGCGAGCCCGCGCTCGAACTCCTCGACGCCGGGGTGCAGGTCGCGGGGCTCGTAGGTGACGAGGGCATGCCAGTCGCCGGGGTGCCGGGCGAGGTGCTCGGCGAGGGCGGCGGACGCGCCGAGCACCCCGAGCAGCCGGTCGCGGAACGGCTTCGCCGCTATCACCGTATCGAGCAGTTCCCGGCCCGGCTGCGCCTCCAGGAGCCGGACGAGCCCGAGCAGCGCGAGATCGGGGTCGGCGGTCGCGCCGAGCGCCTCGAGGAGCACCGGGTCATTGCGTACGCCGCTCAGCTCCGCGCTGTCGAGCAGCCGCTCGGCGGCCGACGGATCGGTGAAACCGTGCCGCAGCAGCCGCGTGAAGGTACTGCTCCTGCGCCCCGGCGCCGCCGTCATCCCTGCCTCCCGTCCGATCAAGGTCGTACCGATCGAGCCTAACCGCAGAGCCGGGGAGAAGCGCCGGGAGACGGGTGGGGGGATTTTCGGGCGGGACGGCGTTCCAAGGGCGCTGTGGGCAGACTGGGTGTGTCGAGCCGGACCGCCACGGTGGCCCGGGTGTTCCCCGAGCCGGAGGCCTGTGATGACCGAGAAGGAACCCGAGACCCACCTCGACCCCCGCTACAGCGACCCCGACGCGGTAGCGCACTCCTGGGCCGACGCGGAGTCGCTGCTGGCCTCCGCCGAGCTGTTCTGGATCTCGACGGTACGACCGGACGGGCGCCCGCACGTCACGCCGTTGCCGGCGGTGTGGGCGCACGGGGCGCTGCACTTCTGCACCGGACCCGAGGAGCGCAAGGCGAAGAACCTCGCGCACAACGCGCACGTGACGCTGACGACCGGCACCAACATCTGGGACAAGGGCTACGACCTGGTGGTGGAGGGCGAGGCGGTACGGGTGTCCGACGACACTCGTCTGAGGGAGCTGGCCGCCGCGTGGGAGGCCAAGTACGGCGACTTCTGGCGCTTCGAGGTGCGGGACGGCTACTTCCACCACGGTCCGGGACACGCTGTCGTCTATGCGGTGGCGCCGCGCACGGTTTTCGGCTTCGGTAAGGGACAGCCGTTCAGCCAGACGCGGTGGCGCTTCTGAGAACGGCCCCCGGTACGGACGTCGACAAGGGAGTCACGCCATGGACATGAGCCTCGAAGTCATCCTGCTGCCGGTCACGGACGTCGACCGCGCCAAGGAGTTCTACCGCGACAAGGTCGGCTTCCACGTGGACCTGGACGGCGAGGTGATGGAGGGCGTCCGCATCTGCCAGCTGACCCCGCCCGGCTCGGGCTGTTCCATCGCCCTGGTGGACGGCCTCCAGGTCCCCACGGGAACCCCGCAGCCCGGCACGTACCACGGCATGCAACTGTGTGTGACGGACGCGAAGGCGGCGTACGAGGAGCTCACCTCGCGCGGCCTGGACGTGAGCGAACCGGTGCAGTTCGCCCCGCAGGACGGCGCCACCTTCATGTACTTCAAGGACCCGGACGGCAACGGCTGGGCGATCCAGGAGTACAAGCGCCGCGAGACGGAGCCGCTGCACCAGGTACTGGCGCAGCTGGCGGCGCAGTAGCACACCGAAGGGGGGCGCGGCCCTCCGCGCCCCCCTTCGGCAGGAAACCCCTACAGCACCGGCAGGTTCTTCCGCAGCTCGAAGGCGGTGACCTCGCTGCGGTACTCCTCCCACTCGCTCTTCTTGTTGCGCAAGAAGAAGTCGAACACATGCTCGCCCAGGGTCTCGGCGACCAGGTCGCTGCGTTCCATCAGGGTGAGGGCCTCGCCCAGGTTCTGGGGCAGGGGCTCGATGCCCATGGCGCGGCGCTCGGAGTTGGACAGGGCCCAGACGTCGTCCTCGGCGCCCGGCGGGAGCTCGTAGCCCTCCTCGACGCCCTTGAGGCCGGCGGCCAGGAGGAGGGCGTAGGCCAGGTACGGGTTGGCGCCGGAGTCGAGGGAGCGGACCTCGATGCGGGCGGAGCCGGTCTTGCCGGGCTTGTACATCGGGACGCGGACCAGGGCCGAGCGGTTGTTGTGGCCCCAGCAGATGTAGGAGGGGGCCTCGCCGCCGGCACCGGCGGTGCGCTCGGTGCCGCCCCAGATGCGCTTGTAGGAGTTGACCCACTGGTTGGTGACCGCGGAGATCTCCGCCGCGTGCTTGAGCAGGCCCGCGATGAAGGAGCGGCCGACCTTGGAGAGCTGGTACTCCGAGCCCGACTCGTAGAACGCGTTCCGGTCGCCCTCGAAGAGGGACAGGTGGGTGTGCATGCCCGAGCCGGGGTGCTCCGAGAACGGCTTCGGCATGAACGTGGCCTGGACGCCCTGCTCCAGCGCCACCTGCTTCATGACCAGGCGGAACGTCATGATGTTGTCGGCCGTGGAGAGCGCGTCGGCGTAGCGGAGGTCGATCTCCTGCTGGCCGGGGGCGCCCTCGTGGTGGGAGAACTCGACCGAGATGCCCATCGACTCCAGCATGGTGATCGCCTGGCGGCGGAAGTCCATGCCGATGTTCTGCGGGGTGTGGTCGAAGTAGCCGGAGTTGTCGGCCGGGGTCGGGCGTGAGCCGTCCAGCGGGCGGTCCTTCAGGAGGAAGAACTCGATCTCCGGGTGGGTGTAGAAGGTGAAACCCAGGTCGGAGGTGCGGGCCAGGGCACGCTTGAGGACGTACCTGGGGTCCGCGAAGGACGGGGAGCCGTCCGGCATGAGGATGTCGCAGAACATCCGGGCCGTGCCGGGGGCCTCCGCGCGCCAGGGCAGGACCTGGAAGGTCGACGGGTCCGGCTTGGCGATCATGTCGGATTCGTATACGCGGGCGAATCCCTCGATCGCCGACCCGTCGAAGCCGATGCCCTCGTCGAAGGCCTGCTCCAGCTCGGCCGGGGCCACGGCCACGGACTTGAGGAAGCCCAGCACGTCCGTGAACCACAGGCGTACGAACCGGATGTCGCGCTCCTCCAAGGTCCGGAGCACGAACTCCTGCTGCTTGTCCATCTTCCGCTTCCCCATCCTTGCTGGTCAGGCCGCCTGTCTCCGTGTCCCGCAGGAGGCGGTCGGGCACCTGAGCATCACACCACAACAGCATTTCGTGCGCGTTGCCGACCTTGATCGTCCCGGCGACCCGGGAGTGAACGCCTCACGTGCGGCGATGTACTGCTCTGCCGCCCATCTTGCCTGCTCGGATCGACATACGTAATGCCCGGCCCGCTCCGTCTCACCCCGCGTCCGGGTTTCCTTTGGGCTCCCTGCGAGAAGTCACCCCCGTCCCACTACGATCAGCGGACCGGTCGTCACCATCCGTCCCGCCCCTTTCCCCCAGAAGGACACACCTCATGGGTTCCGCCAAGAAGAGCACCGCCACGGCACGCAAGGCGCGCATAGAGGAGATGCGGCGCGCCGAGCAGTCCCGCGAGCGCCGCAACCGGATCCTCACGATCACCGCGAGCGTCGTCGTCGTGGCCGGTCTGGTCGCCGGCGGCGTCGTGCTGGTGCGGTCGCAGTCCGACGACAGCACGGCGGCCGACGGCAAGGGCACGGGCACGGGGCACTTCGTCACGGGCTCGGACGGCGTCAAGACCTGGAAGGGCACGCTGGGCCGCAACCACGTCGTCAAGACCGTGAGCTACCCGATGGAGCCCCCGGTCGGCGGCGACCACAACCAGGTCTGGATGAACTGCAACGGCGACGTCTACGCCAAGGCGCTCAACAACATGAACGCCGTGCACTCGCTGGAGCACGGCGCGGTCTGGGTGACGTACACCGACAAGGCCAAGAAGGCGGACGTGGACGCGCTCGCGGCGAAGGTGAAGAAGACGCCGTACACGCTGATGAGCCCGGACGACAAGCAGAAGGACCCGATCGTGCTGTCGGCGTGGGGCCACCAGCGGACTGTGACAGGGGCGAACGACCCGAACGTCGACACGTTCTTCGAGAAGTTCGTGCAGGGCCGGCAGACGCCCGAGCCGGGCGCCGCGTGCACGGGCGGTCTGTCGCAGTGAGGTTCGCAGGAGTGGCCGTGGCCGTCGCGGGCGTCCTCGTCGCGGCCGGTGCGATCACCTACGCCGTGGCCGAGGACGGCGGCTCGGGCGAGACCCCGTCCGCCGAGTCCGCGGACGCCGGGTTCGCGCGCGACATGGCCGTACACCACCAGCAGGCCGTCGAGATGTCGTACATCGTGCGCGACCGCACCAAGGACGTCGAAGTGCGGCGGCTCGCCTACGACATCGCGCAGACGCAGGCCAACCAGCGCGGCATGCTGCTGGGCTGGCTGGATCTGTGGGAGCTGCCGAAGGTGTCGGCGGATGCGCCGATGACGTGGATGGGCATGGGTGACATGCCGTCGGCCGGTGCGGGTTCGCTGATGCCGGGCATGGCGACCGACAGCGAGATGAAGAAGCTGGGCACGCTGAACGGCAAGCAGGCCGAGATCCTCTATCTGCAGTTGATGACGGACCATCACCAGGGCGGCATCCACATGGCGAAGGGCTGTGTGGACAAGTGCACGGTCGGCGTCGAGAAGCGGCTCGCGCAGGGGATGGTCGCCGCGCAGCAGTCGGAGGTCGACCTGATGGCGGGGATGCTGAAGGAGCGGGGCGCAAAACCTCGATCATAGAGGGTTAACCCTCGAACCAGCCTTGTTCATTAGGTTAATTGGCCTGTTCTTGGCATGCGCATTCCCCTTGCATGAACCGTTCGTCGCAAGAGTGGCCACACCGTCGAGTGATCACTCGCGACGAACCGCATCCAGGGGGTTCCATGAGATCCAACCGCGCCAAACTCCGCGCCGGGGTGAGCATGGCGGCGACGCTGCCGATGCTCGCGGGCGCGCTGGCGCTCGGTATACCCGCGGCCCACGCCGCGGACAGCCCGAACCGCGACACGCTGGCCGGGACCAAGCCCGCGTGGGCCACCGCCAAGGCCGACAAGGGCGCCACCGCGGACAGCTCCAAGGTCTCCGCCCGGGTCTACCTCGCCGGCAAGGACGCCACCGGGCTCGCCGCCTACGCGAAGTCCGTGGCCGACCCGAGCTCGGCGTCGTACGGCAAGTACCTGAGCGCGCAGCAGGCGAAGCAGCGTTTCGGCGCCACCGCCGCCCAGGTCGCGGCGGTCAAGTCCTGGCTGACGTCCGCCGGGCTGAAGGTCACGGACGTGACCGAGCACTACGTCGCCGTCAGCGGTGACGTGGCCGCCGTCGAGAAGGCCTTCGGGACCCAGCTGCACAACTACGCCAAGGGCTCGAAGACCTACCACGCCCCGGCCAAGGCCGCCTCCGCGCCGGCCGCCCTCGACGGTGCCGTCCTGACCGTCACGGGCCTGGACAACGCGCCGCACAAGGCGAGCAGCAAGGACCAACTGCCGCCGCCGGACGCCGTGTTCAAGAACGCCGGGCCGTTCTCCTCGTACTACGGCTCGAAGACCGCGAGCACGCTGCCCGCGGCCTACGGCTCGAAGATCCCGTACGCGATCAAGGGCTACACCGGCAAGCAGCTGCGCGCCGCCTACGGCGCGGGCAAGTACACCGGCAAGGGTGTGCGCGTCGCCATCACCGACGCCTACGCCTCCCCGACCATCGCCTTCGACGCGGCCACGTACGCGAAGAAGAACGGTGACGCCGGCTACAAGAGCAACCAGCTGAAGCAGGTCCTGCCCGACGGCTACACCAAGACCGAGGAGTGCGGAGCGTCCGGCTGGTACGGCGAGGAGACCCTCGACGTCGAGGCCGTGCACGCGGTCGCGCCGGACGCGAACATCACGTACGTGGGTGCCGCGTCCTGCTACGACGACGATCTGCTCGACTCGCTCAGCAAGGTCGTCGACAACCACCTGGCCGACCTCGTCTCCAACTCGTGGGGCGACATCGAGGCCAACCAGACGCCGGATCTCGCGGCCGCCTACGACCAGGTCTTCCAGTTCGGCGCGGTCGAGGGCATCGGCTTCTACTTCTCCTCCGGTGACAACGGCGACGAGGTCGCCCACACCGGGACGAAGCAGGTCGACACCCCGGCCAACTCGGCGTGGGTGACGGCGGTCGGCGGTACCTCGCTGGCCGTCGGCAAGGGCGACAAGTACCTGTGGGAGACCGGCTGGGGCACCGAGAAGGCCACGCTGTCCGCGGACGGCAAGAGCTGGACCAACTTCCCCGGCGCGTTCACCTCCGGTGCGGGCGGCGGCACCAGCAGGACGGTCGCCGAGCCCTTCTACCAGAAGGGTGTCGTTCCGGACGCGCTCGCCACGGCCAACAACGCCGCCGGCAACCGCGTGGTCCCGGACATCTCCGCGATCGCCGACCCGAACACCGGATTCCTGGTGGGGCAGACGCAGACCTTCCCCGACGGCTCGCAGCAGTACAGCGAGTACCGCATCGGCGGCACGTCGCTGGCCTCGCCGGTGATCGCGGCCGTGCAGGCGCTCGCCCAGCAGGCGCGGGGCGGCAAGGCGATCGGTTTCGCCAACCCGTCGATCTACGCGAAGTACGGCTCGAAGGCCTTCCACGACGTCACGGACAACCCCACGGGGTCCGGACTCGCGGTGGCCCGCACCGACTTCGTCAACGGCTCCGACGCCAGCGGTGGTCTGGTCGTCTCGGTCCGCAGCCTCGGCAAGGACAGCTCGCTGTCCGCGGTGAAGGGCTACGACGACGTCACCGGCGTGGGTACGCCCGCGAACGGTTACGTGCAGTCGTTCCGCAAGCACTGATCCCGACGCGCGTCCACAGGGGTCCGGTCCCGCAGGTGAGAACCTCCGGGGCCGGGCCCTCGCGCATGTCCCGCCCTAGCGTCCCGACACGCGGCCCGCTCGCGCGCGGCGGCCGGCCATCACATGGACCACGCAGCCCGCCACCAGTACGAGCACCCCGGCGACGAGGAACGGAACAGGCGTGTACTCGTCGGTGCAGGACTGCCCGCCCGGCACCGCGTGGCACACCTCCCCCGGGCCGCCCCGGTTCAGGTACGCGAGGTAGAACAGCGGCAGGGCCACTCCCGAGACGCCGCCCAGGACAGCGCGTCGAGGGCCCCTGCGGAGCAGGAACACCGCGGCCACCGCGGCGAGTACGAGGAAGGCCACGCCCACCGTCAGGATCGCCGCGAGGCCGATGCCGGCGCACGCTCCCACCAGGAGCCAGGCCAGGAACCAGCCCCATCCCCACGCACGGCCCGGGCCGTCGTCCCGCGTTCCGCTCATCCCACTTATGCCGGTCATGCCGCTCATTGAAGGCAAGGTCATGACAATCCGGCAAGGGGCACCGAAGGATCATGACCCGGCCAACACACAGACTTGGCTTCGGGCAGACCGTCCCGCACCGTGCAGACCCCCTCCCCCATCGCGTCGCTCTGACGATTACACTGATCCCCGTGACTGCCTCGAACTTCTGGTCCAGCTATCAACACGGGTTCGCACGCGTCGCGGCGTGTACGGGTCACACCGTCATCGCGGACCCGCCCGCCAACGCCGAAGCGGTACTGCGTCACGCGCGCCGGTGCTCCGAGGAGGGGGTCGCCGTCGCCGTCTTCCCGGAGCTGGGGCTGTGCGGCTACTCCATCGAGGACCTGCTCCTGCAGGACGCGCTGCTCGACGAGGTCGAGACGGCGCTCGCGGACGTGGTCGCCGGGTCGGCCGGCCTGCTCCCGGTGCTGGTCGTCGGCGCCCCGCTGCGCCACCGCAACCGGGTCTACAACTGCGCGGTGATCGTCCATCGCGGCCGGGTCCTCGGTGTCGTACCGAAGTCGTACCCGCCCAACTACCGCGAGTTCTACGAGCGTCGGCAGATCGGCGACGGTGCCGACGAGCGCGGCGGCTCGATCCGGGTCGGCGGTGCGAGCGTGCCGTTCGGCGTGGACCTGCTGTTCGAGGCGGCGGACGTCCCGGGTCTCGTGCTGCACGCGGAGATCTGCGAGGACATGTGGGTGCCGGTGCCGCCCAGCGCGGAGGCCGCGCTCGCCGGTGCGACCGTCCTCGTCAACCTCTCCGGCAGCCCGATCACGGTCGGGCGGGCCGAGGACCGCAAGCTGCTGTGCCGCTCGGCGTCCTCGCGCTGCCTCGCCGCCTATGTCTACGCGGCGGCCGGACTCGGCGAGTCGACGACCGACCTGTCCTGGGACGGCCAGGCCATGGTCTACGAGAACGGCGTCCTGCTGGCCGAGACCGAGCGGTTCCCGCAGGGCGACGAGTACGCGGTGGCCGACGTGGACCTGGACCTGCTGCGGCAGGAGCGGATGCGGATGGGCACGTTCGACGAGAACCGACGGACTCACCAGACTCGCACCGGTGACTTCCGTACGGTGTCGTTCGAGCTCGATCCCCCGGCGGGCGACCTGGGCCTCAAGCGCCGTCTGGAGCGCTTCCCGTTCGTGCCGGCCGACGCCGAGCGGCTCGCCCAGGACTGCTACGAGGCCTACAACATCCAGGTCGCCGGGCTCCAGCAGCGGCTCGCGGCGATCGGCGGCCCCAAGGTCGTCATCGGCGTCTCGGGCGGCCTGGACTCCACGCACGCGCTGATCGTCGCCGCCCGCGCGATGGACCGGGCCGGCCGGCCGCGCAGCGACATCCTGGCCTGGACGCTGCCCGGTTTCGCCACCAGCGACCACACCAAGTCCAACGCCCACCGCCTGATGCGGGCCCTCGGCGTCACCGCGGCCGAGCTGGACATCACGCCGACCGCGCGGCTGATGCTCCAGGAGATGGACCATCCCTTCGCCTCCGGCGAGCCGGTGTACGACGTCACCTTCGAGAACGTCCAGGCGGGCCTGCGCACCGACTACCTGTTCCGGCTGGCCAACCAGCGCGGTGGCATCGTGCTCGGCACCGGTGACCTCTCCGAGCTGGCGCTCGGCTGGTCGACGTACGGCGTGGGCGACCAGATGAGCCACTACAACGTCAACTCGGGCGTGCCGAAGACGCTGATGCAGCATCTGATCCGCTGGGTCGTCAGCAGCGAGCAGTTCGACGCTGAGACCGGTGAGATCCTCACCGCGATCCTCGACACCGAGATCAGCCCCGAGCTCGTACCGGGCGAGGAGATGCAGTCCACCGAGTCGAAGATCGGGCCGTACGCGCTGCACGACTTCACGCTCTTCCATGTGCTGCGCTACGGCTTCCGGCCGTCGAAGATCGCCTTCCTGACCTGGCACGCCTGGCACGACGTGGATGCCGGTGAGTGGCCCCCGGGCTTCCCCAAGGACAAGCGCGGGACGTACGACCTGCCGACGATCCGGCGCTGGCTGGAGGTGTTCTGCCGCCGCTTCTTCGCGTTCGCGCAGTTCAAGCGGTCGGCCATGCCGAACGGACCGAAGGTGTCGGCGGGCGGTTCGCTGTCGCCGCGGGGTGACTGGCGGGCACCGTCGGACAGCTCGGCGAAGGCTTGGCTGCGGGATCTGGAGCGGTTCGACTAGGCCGGTGGGAGGGCGAGCGGCTACGGAGTTCAGCCTGCGCGGCTGCAGATGCCCGGGTACGCGGAGGCGATGAAGGTGGCCGCCGCGCCGCCCGAAGATGTCGGCGAGCGGTTCCCTGTCGCCGCGCGGTGACTGGCGGGCGCCGTCGGACAGCTCTGCACGAGCCTGGCTGCGGGATCTGGAGCGGTTCGACTGATCCGGGTGGTGACGACCGACGGGGAGCGCCCCGCCGACGGGGGAAGATCGGCGGGGCGCTGTGGTGCCGCTGTGGCTCTGGCGGGCCGTGGCCCTGGTGGACGGCTTGAGCCCGAGTGGACGGAGTGGGCCCTAGTGGACGGAGTGCTCCTCCAGCGGGAACGTGCCGCTGACGACGTCCTCCGCGAAGGCCTTCACCGCGTTGCCCATGACCTCGCGCAGGTTGGCGTACTGCTTGACGAACTTCGGGACCCGCCCGCCGGTGAGGCCGAGCATGTCGGTCCAGACGAGGACCTGCGCGTCGGTCTCGGGGCCCGCGCCGATCCCGACCGTCGGGATGTGCAGGACCCGGGTGACCTCGGCCGCGAGCTCCGCGGGGACCAGCTCCAGGACGACGGCGAAGGCGCCCGCGTCCTGGACGGCCTTGGCGTCGCGCAGCAGCTGCTGGGCCGCCTCCTCGCCGCGGCCCTGGACGCGGTAGCCCATGGAGTTGACGGACTGGGGGGTCAGGCCGATGTGGGCCATGACCGGGATGCCGGACTCCACAAGGAGCCGGATCTGCTCGTGGGAGCGCTCGCCGCCCTCCAGCTTCACGGCTCCGACGCCCGCCTCCTTGACCAGCCGGGTCGCCGAGCGCAGCGCCTGCACCGGGCCCTCCTGGTAGGAGCCGAAGGGCAGGTCGCCGACGATCAGGGCGCGCGAGGTGCCCCGTACGACGGCGGCCGACAGCATGGTCATCTCGTCCATGGTGACGGGCACGGTGGTCTCGTACCCGAGGTGACAGTTGCCCGCCGAGTCGCCGACGAGCATCACGGGAATGCCGGCCTCGTCGAAGACGGAGGCGGTCGTCGCGTCGTAGGCGGTGAGCATGGGCCACTTCTCGCCGCGTTCCTTGGCGAGGGAGATGTCCCGGACAGTGATGCGGCGCGTGCCCTTGCCCCCGTACAGCGCCTTGCTGCCGTCGGAGGGCTTGGTGTGGGCAGCCGAAAGCTGCGTCATTGCAACGGCTCCTTACGTCATCTCGAGGCGCCCTCACGGCGTCCCCGGATCACCCCCATGGTGGCACCTCGTCCCGGTCAGGGCCAGAGGTGGTCGGTGTGACCGTTCAGGCACGGCTCGGACGGCCGCCGGGATGAGTAAGGGCTGAGTAAGGGCCGAGTAAATAATTAACGATACGAGACGGTTCCGTATCGTAATGGGGTTACTCTCGGAGGCATGACTACCGCAGCCCCTGACTCCCGGGTACCGGAGGCGGTGTACCGGCGCCGCTGGGCGATCCTCGGTGTACTGATGCTGAGCCTCCTGATCGTGGTGCTCGACAATTCCATTCTGAACGTCGCGATCAAGACGATCTCGACTCCCGCGCCGACCGGCCTGGGCGCCACCCAGAGTGAACTCGAGTGGGCGATCAACGCCTACACCCTGGTCTTCGCCGGTCTGCTGTTCACCGCGGGCCTGCTCGGCGACCGGCTGGGCCGCAAGAAGGTGCTGCTGGGCGGCCTGCTCGTGTTCGGCGCCGGTTCCGCGCTCGCCGCGTTCTCCGGCTCGCCGAACCAGCTGATCGCCTTCCGCGCGCTGATGGGCCTCGGCGCCGCGTTCGTCATGCCGGCCACGCTCGCCGTCCTGATGAACGTCTTCGAGCGCGAGGAGCAGCCCAAGGCCATCGGCATCTGGGCGGGTGGCGTCGGACTCGCCATCGCCATCGGGCCGATCACCGGCGGTGTGCTCCTCGACCACTTCTGGTGGGGCTCGGTCTTCCTCATCAACGTGCCGATCGTGGTGCTCGCCCTCGCGCTGATGCTTTGGCTGGTACCCGACTCCCGCGACCCGAACCCGGGGCGTCTCGACCCCGTCGGTGTCGTGCTGTCGGTCATCGGACTGGTCCTGCTCGTCTACGGCATCATCAAGGGCGGTCAGCTCGCCGACTTCACGGACGCGACGGTGCTGGCCACCATCGGTGCCGGTCTCGCGGTGCTGGTCGCGTTCGTGGTGTTCGAGAAGCGCAGCGACCATCCGTCGATCGACGTCACCTACTTCAAGAACAAGGTGTTCTCGGCCGCGATCGGTGCCATAGGGCTGGTCTTCTTCGCGCTGATGGGCGTGACCTTCTTCTCGGTCTTCTACACCCAGAGCGTGCGGGGCTACTCGCCGCTGCAGACCGGTCTGCTGATGCTCCCGCTGGCCGCCGCGCAGCTGATCTTCGCGCCGCGCGCCCGGCTGGTCGTGGACCGCTTCGGCAACCGGGCGACGACGACCGGGGGCATGCTGCTGATCGCCGCGATGCTGGTCGCGTTCGCCGGGCTGGAGGCGGACACGCCGATCTGGCTCCTCGAGGTGATCTTCTTCCTCATGGGCACCGGCATGGCGCACATCATGACGCCGACCAGCGTCGTCATCATGCAGGCCCTGCCGCGCGAGAAGGCCGGCTCCGCGTCCGCCCTCAGCAACACCTTCCGGCAGGTCGGCGGCGCGCTCGGCATCGCCGTCCTCGGCTCGGTGCTCTCCACGGCCTACCGCAACGGCATCGAGTCCCACCTCGGTTCCGTCCCGGCGGGCGTACGGCACACCGCGGGCGAGTCCATCGAGGCCACGCTCGGCGTCGCCGCGAAGCTCGGCCCCCGGGGCGACGCCCTGGTCGGCCCGGCCAACGACGCCTTCCTCCACGCGATGCATGTCACCGCGCTGTGGGGAGCGGGCGTGGCCCTGGTCGGCGCCGTCGTGGTGGCCCTGTACCTGCCGGGCCGCCCGAAGGAACCTCAGCGGGGCAAGGAGGAACAGGAGTTGGTCCCCGCGGCGGAGTGACCTGACGGCCCCGACCACCAGGACGGTGACGCCCGGGCCGGCCAACTGGGCCGGGGAGGGCCTGAGGCGGTCGGTCCGGGGCCCAAGGCGATGGCGTCGGGCGGGACGACTGGGCAGCAGCGGTAGGCGCCCGCCCGAAGCCACCGGCACGGCGAACTGCCGGAAGCAGCGGCACCGGAGAGACCGGAGGCGGTGGTACCGGAGAGACCGGAGGCGGTGGTGCCGGATGGGACGTCCGGACAGCGGCAGCGGCAGCGGCAGCGGCAGCGGCAGCGGCAGCGGCAGCGGCAGCGGCAGCGGCAGCAGGATGTCGGCCCCACTGCCGGCACCGGGTGAACGGCCGGAAGCAGCGGCACCGTTGGCGAGACCGGAGGCAGTTGCGCCAGGGGAAAACCCGAGGGAGGCGGCGGTGCCGAACGGGCGACCGGAGAGCAGAGGCAGCGGAGGCAGCAGGCGGAAGCCCACCGCCACCGCCACCGCCACCGCCACCGGCACCGCCACCGCCACCGGCACCGGCACCGGCACCGGCACCGGCGAGGATCAGAAGCCACCGGCACCACCGGAAGTCCGCAAGCCACCAGCCCCGGACGGAAGTCGAGGACACCGGCACCGAACAGAAGCCGAAGCCCAGCCGGCCCCGCCAGGCGGCCGTGGCCCGACCCCGCCTCCCCTTCACCGCCGTCGACCAGGGAGAATCACCCCATCGCACAGAGAGGACCATGCGACGTGAGCGGCCTCGCGGAGGGTCAGGCCAGGCAGTCGGGGGCCGTACGGGGGCGGCCCCGCAGTGAGGCCGTGGAGCGGTCCATCATCGAGGCCGTCATGAGGCTGCTGGAGGACGGCGTGCCGCTCGCCGAGCTGTCCATCGAGCGCATCGCGCGGACCGCGGGCGTCGGCAAGGCCACCATCTACCGCCGCTGGAACGGCAAGGAGGAGCTCTTCGTCGACGTCGTGCGCACCGCCGAGCCCCCGGACGCCGAACTGCCCGGCACCTCCATGCGCGACGATCTCGTGGCGCTGCTCGAGCAGTTGCGGCAGCGCGGACTGATGACCCGTTCCTCGGCGCTGCTGCACAGTGTCTTCGCCCAGATGAAGAGCAGCCCGAAGGTGTGGGACGCCTACCACACGCTCGTCGTCGCGCCCCGGCGCCGCAAACAGATCGCCATCCTGCGCCGGGGACAGGCCAACGGCGAGCTCCGCGGGGACATCGACGTCGAGTTGGTCAACGACCTGTTCATCGGACCCATGCTCTTCCGCACCATCATGCACCCCGACGCCGCCCTGCCGGAGGGCCTCTCCGAACAGATCGTCGACACCGTCCTCGAAGGCCTACGCCCCGTCAGTTCCTAGTGTGCGCGTTTCGTCACAGAGGGCGCTTTCCCCGCCGCTTTGGGGAACTCGGGAAGCCGACTTGTACGTCATCGCCCCCGTCCGGTCGTCATGGGACGACGAGAGGGAAGCCGATCATCCCCTAGGGTCGTACGGGGCGTCTGACGCCCCACGCAACGGGGTGAACGGTGTGTACGGCAGGTAGTGAGGCGACGGTATGGCGCAGCAGGCATACGTGACGGAGACGGCGAACGGCGGCTCGGGACCCGAGCGCCAGAGAGACCGGCTCCGGCGCCTGCTCGGCCGCCCGCTCTCCGGCTGGCGCGGTGACCGCCGGATCTGGCGTCGCGGCCTCGTGCTGGCCGCCCTCGCGGTGATCGTCGCCCTGGTGATGCTGGTGCACGCGCAGATCCCGAACGCCGTCGGCAACCTCGGCAGTCTCACCGAGACCTTCCTGCCGTGGCTCGGCGTGTTCGTCCCGGTGCTGCTCCTGCTCGGCTTCCTGCGCCGGTCCGCGACCGCGCTGATCGCGGTGGTGCTCCCCGCGGCCGTGTGGCTGAACCTCTTCGGCGGGCTGCTCTCCGACAAGTCCGCCACCGGCGGCGACCTCACGGTGGCCACCCACAACGTCAACGCCGACAACCCCGACCCGTCCGGCACCGCCCGGGACGTGGCCGCCTCCGGCGCGGACGTGGTGGCCCTGGAGGAGCTGACCGCCTCGGCGGTGCCGGTGTACGAGAAGGCGCTGGCGTCCACGTACAAGTACCACGCGGTGGAGGGCACCGTCGGGCTGTGGAGCAAGTACCCGGTGAGCGGCGTCAGGGCGGTCGACATCAAGCTGGGCTGGACCCGTGCCATGCGTGCCGCGGTGGCCGCTCCGGACGGTCAGGTCGCGGTGTACGTCGCCCATCTGCCGTCCGTGCGGGTGAAGATGGCGGCCGGGTTCACCGCCCGGCAGCGCGACACGAGTGCCGACGCGCTGGGCGAGGCCATCGCCGACGAGAAGCTGTCCCGGAAGATCCTGCTCGGCGACCTCAACGGCACGATGAACGACCGCGCGCTCAACGCCGTCACCTCGCAGATGCGCTCCACGCAGGGCGCGGCGGGCAGCGGCTTCGGGTTCAGCTGGCCGGCGTCGTTCCCGATGGCGCGGATCGACCAGATCATGGTGCAGGGCGTGGAACCGGTGAGTTCGTGGACGCTGCCCGCCACCGGGAGCGACCATCTGCCGGTGGCGGCCCGTGTGAACCTCGCCACCTCGTCGTAACCCACCGGAAGCCCTTTGGAATACCAGGCCCGGGAGCATTTGTTCCGTACTTGAACATACACTGGTACGGAACTCCGCTCTCCCCTGAAAGGCTCGGCTCTTCATGCCCTTGGCCCTGCTCGCACTGGCCGTCGGCGCTTTTGGTCTCGGCACCACCGAATTCGTGATGATGGGCCTGCTGCCCGACGTCGCGGACGACCTCGGCATCTCGATCCCGACCGCCGGGCATCTGGTCTCCGCGTACGCGCTGGGCGTGGTGATCGGCGCCCCGCTGCTCGCCGCGGTCACGGCCCGGATGTCCCGTCGCGTGGTCCTCATCGGCCTGATGGGACTGTTCGTGGTCGGCAACGCGCTCTCCGCCTTCGCCCCCGACGAACACTGGCTGCTCGCGGCCCGCTTCCTGAGCGGGCTGCCGCACGGTGCCTTCTTCGGGGTGGGCGCGGTCGTCGCCACCGGCATGGTGGCGCCGGAACGCAAGGCCCGCTCGGTGTCCCTGATGTTCCTCGGCCTGACCCTCGCCAACATCGCGGGCGTGCCCGTCGCCACCCTCATGGGCCAGCACCTGGGCTGGCGGGCGACCTTCCTCGGCGTCAGCGCGATCGGCCTGGCGGCGATAGCCTCCCTGGCGCTCCTCATCCCCCGCGACCACGCGCACGCCCCCGCGGTGGGCCTGCGCCGTGAACTGGTCGCGCTGAAGTCGCTGCCCGTCTGGCTGGCGCTCGGCACGACG
This sequence comes from Streptomyces sp. NPDC058307, assembly GCF_042880295.1. Classification (NCBI taxonomy): domain Bacteria; kingdom Bacillati; phylum Actinomycetota; class Actinomycetes; order Kitasatosporales; family Streptomycetaceae; genus Streptomyces; species Streptomyces sp. NPDC058307. The sequence goes on along the minus strand of NZ_JBHVYZ010000008.1, from coordinate 64,741 downwards.
GTCGCCGGCTTCGGCGCGCTGTTCGCCGCGTACAGCTACATCACGCCGATGCTCACGGACGCGGCCGGCTACGCCGACTCCAGCGTGACGCTGCTGCTCGCCCTGTTCGGAGTGGGCGCGACGGCGGGCAACCTGGTCGGCGGACGGCTCGCCGACCACTCGCTGCGCGGCACCCTGTTCGGCGGACTGACCGCGCTGGTCGTGGTCCTGGCCCTGTTCCCGGTGCTGATGTCCGCGCAGTGGAGCGCCGCGGTGGCGGTCGTCCTGCTCGGCACGGCGGCCTTCGTCACCGGCTCCCCGCTCCAGCTGATGGTCATGGAGAAGGCGTCCGCCGCCCCCTCCCTGGCCTCCTCCGCCAACCAGGCCGCCTTCAACCTGGCCAACGCCGGCGGCGCCTGGATCGGCGGCCTCGCCCTGGCCGCGGGCCTCGGCGTGACGTCCCCGGCCCTGACGGGCGCCGCCCTGGCCGTGCTCGGCCTCGGCGTCGCCGCGGTGGCCGCGGTCGTGGACCGGCGGCGCGTGACCGTGCCGGCCGGCCGCGAGCGGGTGGTCGCGTCCCATCTGCCGGAGCACGCGGAGGCCGTACGGCACTGAGCGGTCGTACGACGGCAAGGGGCGCCCGGTGCATGCCGGGCGCCCCCCTTTTTTTGCTCTGTCGGCGACCTGTCGGCCGGTGTAGGCGGCCTGTCGGTGGTTTGTCGGTGCGGGCTGGCACCGTCCTCGGTATGACGCGAATCGACAAGAACCCCAAGAGCGGGGACTCCGCCGTTTCCGTGCGGGGGCTGGTCAAGCACTACGGCGAGACCAAGGCGCTGGACGGCGTCGACCTGGACGTGCGCGAGGGCACCGTGAGGGGTGTCCTCGGGCCGAACGGCGCTGGCAAGACCACCCTCGTCCGCATTCTGTCCACCCTCCTCACCCCGGACGCCGGACAGGCCACGGTCGCCGGTTACGACGCCGTACGGCAGCCCCGGCAGCTGCGGCGGGTCATCGGGCTCACCGGACAGTACGCCTCGGTGGACGAGAAGCTGCCCGGCTGGGAGAACCTGTACATGATCGGGCGGCTGCTCGACCTGCCCCGCAAGGAGGCCCGCAGCCGGGCCGACGAGCTGCTGGAGCGGTTCTCGCTCACGGACGCCGCGAAGCGGCCGGCGAACACCTACTCCGGCGGTATGCGGCGCCGCCTCGACCTCGCCGCCTCGATGATCGGCCGGCCCCAGGTGCTCTTCCTGGACGAGCCGACCACCGGTCTCGACCCGCGCACCCGCAACGAGGTGTGGGACGAGGTCAAGCGGATGGTCGGGGAGGGCGTGACCGTCCTGCTGACCACGCAGTACATGGAGGAGGCCGAGCAGCTCGCCTCCGAGCTGACCGTCGTGGACCACGGCAAGGTCATCGCCGAGGGTGCCACCGAGGAGCTCAAGGCGAAGGTCGGCGGCCGCTCGCTGCGGGTACGGCCCGTCGATCCGCTGCAGCTGCAGCCGCTCGCCGGGTGGATCGACGAGCTCGGCATCACCGGCCTGGCCACCAGCACCGTGGACACCGACAGCGGCGCCCTCGTCGTCCCGATCCTCAGCGACGAGCAGCTGACCGCCGTGGTCGGCGCGGTCACCGCGCGCGGCATCACCCTCTCCTCCATCACCACCGAACTGCCCAGCCTGGACGAGGTGTTCCTGTCCCTCACCGGCCACCGTGCCAGTGCCCCGCAGGACACCGTCCCCACCGACACCCGCGAGGAGGTCGCCGTATGAGCTCCCGCCCGTCGCCCACCACCACCCTCAACGAGGCGCTTCGCGCCACCCCTTCGATGACCGCCACCACGATCGACGCCGACGCCCGGATCCCGCTGCGCGGCCACCTGCGCCACACCGGTGCCCTGGTCCGCCGCAACCTGCTGTGGATCCGGCAGGACCCGGAGTCGATGTTCGACGCCATCCTGATGCCGGTCGTCTTCACCCTGCTGTTCGTCTACGTCTTCGGCGGCTCGATCGGGCAGGCCCTGGGCGGCGGACAGGACGGCTACGTCCAGTACGTCATCCCGGGCATGATCGCGATGATGAGCATGACCCTGTCCCAGGGCGTCGGCACCGGCTTCAGCCAGGACTTCAACTCCGGTGTCATGGACCGCTTCCGGTCCCTGCCCATCGGGCGCGGATCCGTGCTGTTCGCGAAGGTCTCGGTGGAGCTGCTGCGGATGCTGTTCGCGACCACCGTGCTGATGATCGTCGCCGTCCTGGTCGGTTTCGACATCCACCACTGGGGCGGTCTGTTCGCGGCGGTCGGTCTGTCCGCCGTGTTCGCCTCCTCGATCATGTGGGTGTTCCTCACCCTCGGCGTGATCCTGAAGAACGCCCAGTCCGTGCAGGCGATGGGCTTCCTGGTGCTGTTCCCGCTCCAGTTCGGCTCGTCGATCTTCGCGCCGACGAACTCGATGCCGGGCTGGCTCCAGCACTTCACCGACTACAACCCGCTGTCCACGCTCGCCGACGCGGCCCGCGGTCTGATGGTGGGCGGCCCGGTCGCCCACGACCTGTGGGTGACGCTCGGCTGGTCCGCGGCGATCACGGCGGTGGCGGCACCGTACGCCATCCACAAGTTCCGCACGAAGAACTGAAGTACGGCGCCGGTGCGCGTCACACCAGGGCGGCGGCCTCCTGCGGGGAGAGGCCGTCGCCCTCCGCGTACGCCGACTCGTAGGCCGCGTCGCCCAGCACCGCGCGCAGTTCCCGCTCGGCCCTGCCGCGCACGATGCGCTCGACGGTCGTCGGGGCGTGACCGGGCGGCAGCAGCGCGTCCCCCGCCCGGAGACAGCGGGCTCCGTCGCGGGCGCGGGCGCCGCTGTCGGCCCCGGCGAGGGCGAGCCCGGCGGTGTGCAGGTACATGGTGCGCATCTGCGGGGCGATGGACAGGGCCAGCGGGTCCTCGGACTTCTCCAGCGCCCGGCGAGTCAGGACCAGACACTTCTCGTAGCAGCCGTCCATGGCCTCCAGCCAGGCCTCCGAGCCGAGGATGAAGGCGTCGAAGATGACGAAGTGGGCGATGCCGAACTGCTGGCGCAGCAGCCGGAGTTCCTCGCGCGCCTCGGGAATGCGGCCGGTCAGGCCGAGCCGGCCGGCGAGGAACATCCGGGCCGCGGGCATCGCCTCGTTGCGGGCGCCGTCCTGGTCGGCGATCACCTCACGCAGCAGGGATTCGCCGCGCTCGGCCTCCCCCGTCTCCAGCAGCGCGCTGCCCAGCCGGGCGTTGAGCACGGACTTCTGGGCGCGGGCGCCGAGCTGTTCGGCCCGCTCGATCGCCCGCTCGTAGTCGGCCGCGGCCTCGTGCCATTCACCCTTGCGTTCATGGGCCTCGGCGCGCGCGGAGAGCGCCTCGGCGGTGCCCCACACGTCGCCGATCCGCTCGTAGAGCTCCAGCGCCTCCTCGGCGTCCTGGATCGCGTCGCCGGCCCAGTCCGAGCGGTTGGCGAGCAGGTTGGCCCGCCACTGCAGGGCCGCGGCGAGCTCCCAGTCGTAACCCGGGGTGGTCCGGCAGGTGTCGACGGTCGCCGTGATGACGTCCCGCAGCCGGTCCATGTCCCCGGTGAGCATGATGGCGAAGATCCACAGGGAGCCCGGTATCCGGCAGGTCTGCGTCATGCCGGGCTCGTAGGTGGCGGCGATGGACCGCAGCTTCGCCTGCGTGGGCTGGGTCTGCCAGGCGTCCAACTCGGTGTCCATGCAGGCGAGATGGACGAGATGGGCACCGCGCCGGGCCTCCTCCAGGACCTCCCCGGTCCACGGCGGCGGGGTGTCCGTGCAGCGCTCCGACACCGGCGTGGCCGGGCGGACCGGCTCGGTGAACGGGTCAGGGCCCAGGCCCTGGACGTCGCGGGACCAGTTGCGGGCCTCGATGCGCAGGTCGCGCATCTGCCAGTACCAGGCGAGGGACAGGACCAGGCACAGCCCTTCCTGCTCGTCGCGGTCGGCCACGGCCCGGCGCAGGGCGGTACGGAGGTTCTCGTACTCGCGCTCCAGCCGCTCGATCGCGGCGAGTTGGCAGGGGCCGCGCAGCAACGGGTCGGTGGTGCGGGCGAGTTCACGGTAGTACGTCAGATGCGCGCGCTCGGCGTCGGCGCGCAGGCCGTCCACCTCGTCGAGGCGCTCGCCGGCGTACTCGGCGACGGTCTCCAGGAGCCGGTAGCGCATCTCGCCGTCCCCCTGCCCGGAGGAAGGCGCCGCGACCACGAGGGACTTGTCGACGAGCGAGCCGAGCGCGTCCAGCGCGGCGGGACCGCACACGGCCTCGGCGGCGGCCAGGTCGCACCCGCCGGCGAACACCGACAGCCGCCGCAGGACGTCCCGTTCCTCCTCGTCGAGCAGGTCCCAGGACCAGTCGACGACGGCCCGCAGGGTCTGCTGGCGGGGCAGCACGGTACGGCTGCCGGAGGTCAGCAGCCGGAAGCGGTCGTCGAGCCGGTCGGCGATCTGACGTGCGGTCAGCATCCGCAGCCGGGCGGCGGCGAGCTCGATGCCGAGGGGCAGCCCGTCGAGGCGCCGGCAGATCTCGGCGCAGGCCGCCGCGGTCTCCTCGTCGGCGTCGACCCGGAAGCCGGGCCGGGCGGCGGCACCCCGGTCGGCGAGCAGCCGCAGCGCGACCGGCTCCGGCAGCGGCTCCACGGGTCGCAGCAACTCCCCCGGCACGCCGAGGGGTTCACGGCTGGTGGCGAGGACGGTCTGCCCCGGACAGCGTTCGAGGAGCGTCTCCGTCAGCCGGGCGGCCGCGTCGACCACGTGCTCGCAGTTGTCGAGGATCAGCAGCATGCTGCGCCGGCCGCAGTGCTCGGCGAGCCGCTCGACCGGGTCGTCGAGCCGCTCGCTCCCGGCGGCGCGCATCGCCTCGGCACCGGCGCCGTACAGCACGGTCTCGCGGGCGCCGACGGCGGTGAGCACGGCCTCGGGGACGGCGTCCGGATCGTCGACCGGCGCGAGCTCGGCCAGCCACACCCCGTCCCGCACCACGCCCCCCACGGCCTCGGCGGCCTCCTGCGAGAGCCGGGTCTTCCCGGCCCCGCCCGGCCCGAGCAGCGTGACCAGCCGCGCGCCGGCGAGGTCTCCGCGGATCGCCTCGATGTCGGCTTCCCGGCCGACGAAGGAGGTGAGACGGGCGCGGAGGTTGCCGGGGGGCGAGGGTGCGCCCGCGTGCGTCGCGGCCGGGGCGTTCGTGCGGGCGCCACCGTCGGCGCCGCGAACCGGCTCACCCACACCGGTCCCAGCGGTCCCAGCGGTCCCCCGGTCCTCGCGGGTCGTCTCCGGTCGCAGTAACTCCCCGTGCAGCGCCCGCAGTTCGGCCCCCGGGTCCGCTCCCAACCGGTCCGCGAGGAGCTGTCGTACGGACTCGTACGCGGCCAGCGCCTCCGCCGTGCGGCCCGTGTCGCGCAGGGCGCGCAGGCGCAGGGCCTGGAGGGGCTCGTCGAGGGGGTGGGTGTCGCACAGGGCGGTCAGTTCGGGCAGGGACTGGTCGGCTTGGCCGAGCGCGAGCGCGGCGCTGTGACGGGCGCGCAGGGCGTCCAGCCGGCGGGCCTGCGCACGCGCCGCCTCGGCCGTACGGTCGGGCAGATCGGCCAGTGCCGGGCCCCGCCACAGCGCGAGGGCGTCGTCCAGGACCACGGCCGCCTTCGCGGGATCACCGTCGGCCAGCGCCCGCATGCCGTCACCGGCGAGCCGCTCGAAACGGTGCAGGTCGATGTCGTCCGGTCCCGCCGTCAGCCGGTAGCCGCCGCCCTCCACCGAGGCGACCGCGTCCGCCCCGAGCGCCCGCCTGAGCCGCCCGACCAGCGCCTGCAGTGCGCCGGTGGCGTCGGCCGGGGGGTCGTCACCCCACACCTCGTCCACGAGGATGCTGACCGGGACGGTACGGCCGGGCCGCAGAGCGAGCACGGTCAGCAGCGCGCGCAGCCGCGTGCCGCCGACGGGGACGGACGTACCGTCGGGACGGAGTGCCTGGGTGGTGCCGAGGATGCGATAGCGCACGGGGTCCATTGTCTCCGGTGAGATCGAGGCGGGTCACGGGGTTTCTTCAGCGGGGTGTCGCAGAAGCCGGGCGGGTCGGGTCGTCCGGCGGGTGGTGGCCTCCGGCGGGTGCGGGCCCCGATCCGCCACCCTCCCTGGAACCTCCGCCCCGCCCCGAGACGTTCTCACCTGTGCCCGGCACCGTCGGGCAGTCCCACCGCGCGCATGTCCAGTCCAGGGAGCCCCATGACCACCGTCACCACCCGCCACAGTGACCGGCGGGTCAGCCCCGTCTTCCTCGGGATCTGCGCCGTGACGGCGGTGACGGGCTGGGCCACCTGGACCGGATTCGCCGAGAAGCCCGGCGTCGCGGTCTTCCTGTTCGTGACCGGCGCCTGGATCGTGTCCCTCTGTCTGCACGAGTACGCCCACGCCCGCACCGCACTGCACAGCGGCGACATCACCGTGGGCAGCAAGGGCTACCTGAGCCTCAACCCGCTCGCCTATACCCACGCGCTGCTCAGCATCGTGCTCCCCGTCATCTTCGTGATCATGGGCGGCATCGGCCTGCCCGGCGGCGCGGTGTTCATCGAACGCGACCGGATCCGCGGCCGCTGGCGGCACAGCCTGATCTCGGCGGCGGGCCCCCTGACGAACGTCCTGTTCGCGATCGTCTGCACGGCCCCGTTCTGGCTGGACGCGCTCGACGGCGTCCCGTCGGCGTTCCGCTACGCGCTGGCCTTCCTCGCCCTGCTCCAGGTCTCCGCCGCGCTCCTGAACTTCCTGCCGGTCCCGGGACTGGACGGCTACGGCGTCATCGAGCCCTGGCTCTCGCACGAGGTCAAGCGCCAGATCGAGCCCTTCGCCCCCTTCGGCCTGCTGTTCGTCTTCGCGCTGCTGTGGGTGCCGCAGGTCAACAGCGTGTTCTTCGACCTGGTCCACACGGTCCTGAACGGACTCGGGGTCAGCGACCTGGAGGCGTCGTTCGGCTGGAGCCTCTACCGCTTCTGGTAGGCGTCGACCCTGCCGCGCTTGACGTAGTACCAGCACATGTTGGACGACAGCCCCGCCAGCAGCACCCATACGATCCCCAGCCAGCTGCCCTGGACGAAGGACACGACCGCCGCCGCGACGGCGAGCAGGCAGACGGCGAGGGCGTAGAGGGCGAGGCGGGGCATGGGATCGGGCTCCTGTCGGGGGACACTGCTGCGCTACGGCGTCCAGTGTCCCCCATCGGCTCACACGTCCGTGACCCGCAGCCCCGCGTGCGCCTTGTACCGCCGGTTGACCGAGATCAGGTTGGCGACCAGCGACTCCACCTGGTGGGCGTTGCGCAGCCGGCCCGCGAAGATGCCGCGCATGCCGGGGATACGGCCGGCCAGGGCCTGCACGATCTCCACGTCGGCCCGCTCCTCGCCGAGCACCATGACGTCGGTGTCGATCTCCTCGACCTCCGGGTCCTGGAGCAGCACGGCCGACAGATGGTGGAAGGCGGCGGTGACCCGGGAGTCCGGGAGCAGGGCCGCCGCCTGTTCCGCCGCGCTGCCCTCCTCCGGCTTCAGCGCGTAGGCGCCCTTCTTGTCGAAGCCGAGCGGGTTGACGCAGTCGACGACGAGCTTGCCGGCGAGTTCCTCGCGCAGCGACTCCAGGGTCTTGCCGTGGCCGTCCCACGGCACGGCGACGATCACGATGTCGCTGCGGCGCGCGGTCTCGGCATTGTCGGCGCCCTCGACCCCGTGCCCGAGTTCCTCGGCGGCGGCCTGGGCGCGGTCGGCGGCGCGTGAGCCGATGATCACCTTCTGCCCGGCGCGGGCGAGCCGGTAGGCGAGGCCCTTGCCCTGCGGCCCGGTCCCGCCGAGCACGCCGACGACGAGCCCGGAGACGTCGGGAAGGTCCCAGGGGTCCTTGGCGGGAGCCTTCTGTGCAGCACTGTCGGTAGAGGTCATGGGCCCGACTTTACGTCCGCCCCGCTCGCCCCGGCCGGTGACCCGGGTCACGGGCACCGGCCCGAAGGTGATCCGTCGTCCTCGGTGTCGCTCTGCCCGGTTCGGGCGAATCCGGGGTGAACCGCCGGTGCCGCACGTCCGGTTGCGGCAGGATGCGGCCCCATGGACGCCGTACGGGTCGCGCTGCTGCGTGAAGTGCTCGCCGGGACCGAGTGGCTGGGAGCCACGCGGCGCTTCGCGGGCGTGCTGCGCGGGTCGGTGGTCTCGCACGGCGGCGGGCTGCTCCTGGTCGGCACGCCGGAGTACGAGCCGTGGCATCTGGCGGCCCACCTGGTCGACGAGGCCGCCTGGTCGGGCACACCGGAGCTGGCCCCCACTCTCGTACGCCACGACGCGCGCCCCTCCGACCCCGCGCACCTGTCGGTTGGTCCCGGCCGGCTCGCGGCGGCCCGGCGCGGCGAGACCCTGCTGGTGGTGTCCCCGGAGCGGCCTGGCGCCCCGCTCCTGGCGCAGGTCCACGACGCCCGGCGGGCCGGCGCTACGGTCCTCTCCCTCGGCCCCGGCGAGGGTGAACTCGCCGCGATGGCCCACGAGTCGCTGGCCGTGCCGGAGGGCACGGACCTCGATCTGGACACCGTGCAGCACCTGGTGAGCGCGGCGGCCGGGGAGAACGCCGTCCCCGCGCCCAGGGGCCGGCGCCGGTTCCGGGACCGGCTGTCGCGACTGGCCGACCAGCTGACGGCGCCGCCTCCGGCCCGCTGGTAGCCGCGAAAAGCAGTTGCCGGGGCTGATCTCGAACTTCGGCTCCTTCCTGACCTTCGTGGCACTGCCCGTGCAGCTGAAGGACCTGACGGACTCGGCGGCGGCTGTGGGCGCGATCGGCGCGGTGGAGCTGATCCCGCTCCTCGTCTTCGGCCTGTACGGCGGCGCGCTCGCCGACGCCTGGGACAAGCGGAAGCTGATCGTGTGGACCGAGGCCGGGCAGGGCCTGCTGAGCGCTGCCCTGCTGCTCAACGCGCTGCTCCCGCACCCCGCCGTCTGGCCGCTGTACGTCGTCGCCGCCCTGTCCTCCGCCCTGGTCTCGGTGCAGCGTCCCGCGCTCGACTCCCTGTGGCCCCGGATCGTGGCCCACGAGCACCTGCCGGCGGCGGCCTCGCTGAACTCCTTCCGCTGGACGGTCGGCGGGGTCGCGGGCCCGGCGCCGGCAGGCGTGGTGGTGGCCTACGCGGGCCTCGGCTGGGCGTACGGCGCGGACCTGCTGACCTTCGCCGTCTCGGTGGCCCTGGTGGTGCGGATCGCGGCCTCCCCCGCCTCCCACGAAGCGGCCAGGCCGTCGCTGAGGGCCATCGCGGAGGGCGCGCGGTACGCCTGGAGCCGCAAGGAACTCCTCGGTACCTACGCCGTCGACCTCGCCGCGATGTTCCTGGCGATGCCGCTGGCCGTGCTGCCGTTCCTCGCGGACGACCTGGACGCCGAGTGGTCGCTGGGCCATGGGGGTCCCCCCCAGGCCTTTAAGGCACTGGGGGAGTACGCGAGCGTCCCGCTGGGCGCGCTGCTGGTGAGCCTGGTCAGCGGCTGGACCGCGCGGATCCACCGGCACGGGCGGATGGTGGTGCTGTCGGCCGCCCTCTGGGGCCTGGCGATCGCGGCGGCCGGGACCATGGGCAACGTCTGGCTGGTGCTGTTGTTCCTGACCGTGGCCGGGGGCTGCGACATGGTCAGCGGGATCTTCCGGAGGATCATGTGGAACCAGACGATCCCGGACGAGCTGCGCGGGCGGCTCGCCGGGATCGAACTGCTGTCGTACTCCGTGGGCCCGACGGTCGGCCAGGTCCGCAGCGGCGGTTTCGCCGCGTGGTGGGGCGTGCGGACGTCCGTCTGGTCGGGCGGGGTGCTGTGCGTGGGTGCGGTGGGCCTGCTGGCCCTGGGCCTGCCGAAGCTGATGACGTACGACGCCCGCACCGACGAGCACGCGGCCCGGGTCAGGGACCGGAGGACCGCGGCCCAGGTGTGATCAGTCGTCCTCGCGGCCCCCCGCCGGGGCGTCGTGCCACTTGGGGTCGTTCTCCCACTCGACGTTGCGCTCGCGGGCCGTCGCCATGGCCTGCTCGGCCTCCTTGCGGCTCGCGTACGGCCCGAAGCGGTCCTTGGCCGGGCACTCGGGCCCTTCCTCGACCTTCTTGTGCTCCAGGCAGTAGTACCACTCGCCCGGCTTGCCGACCGCGCGCTTCTTGAACAAGGGCATGACCTGCTCCTCTCGCCAGGGACATGTTCCCCCATCGCCGCTGGATAGACTCGTCCGCATGTCTGGCCAGTCGCTGCTCGTGCCCGGGGAACTGTCCCCCATCCGTTCCGTGCCCGGAAACATCCGTCGCCCCGAGTACGTCGGCAAGCCCGCGCCGACGCCGTACACGGGGCCGGAGGTGCAGACCCCGGAGACGATCGAGGCGATGCGGATCGCCGGCCGTATCGCGGCCCGGGCGATGGCGGAGGCCGCGAAGCTGATCGCTCCCGGGGTGACCACCGACGAACTGGACAAGGTGGCGCACGAGTACATGTGCGACCACGGCGCCTACCCGTCGACGCTCGGCTACCGGGGTTTCCCCAAGTCCCTGTGCACCAGCCTCAACGAGGTGATCTGCCACGGCATTCCGGACTCCACCGTGCTGCGGGACGGCGACATCATCAACCTCGACGTGACGGCGTACATCGGCGGGGTGCACGGCGACAACAACGCGACGTACCTGGTGGGGGACGTCGACGAGGAGAGCCGGCTGCTGGTCGAGCGGACCCGGGAGTCCCTGGCCCGCGCGATCAAGGCGGTCAGGCCGGGACGCCAGATCAACATCATCGGCCGGGTGATCGAGTCGTACGCCAAGCGCTTCGGCTACGGAGTCGTCCGCGACTTCACGGGCCACGGCATCAACTCCTCCTTCCACAGCGGCCTGATCGTCCCGCACTACGACAGCCCGCACGCGACGACGGTCATCCAGCCCGGCATGACGTTCACGATCGAGCCGATGCTGACGCTGGGGACGCACGAGTACGACATGTGGGACGACGGGTGGACGGTCGTCACGAAGGACCGCAAGCGGACGGCCCAGTTCGAGCACACGCTGGTGGTGACGGAGACGGGGGCGGAGATCCTGACGCTGCCGTAGTCCTGTTCCGGGGTTGCCGACCGAGCAGCGGTGGTTCGCGTACGACGCGTCGGACCCGGTGGCGCGAACCGGTAGGCGCGGGTGACCGGGGTCGCGCGGTCCGCGCCATCAGCGGGCGTGGTGACGTTGAGGCGCCTCGATCTGCCCCCGCCCGAAGACCCACTGCGACCCCGTCCTCGCCCGAAGCAGCGGCTCGCGCATCACGGCGAGGACCGCTCCGTCGTTCGCCCTGGACAACGGGGTGTTCCGGGCACTCGGCGGGAAGTCGCCGCCGGCCGCGGGAGCCTCAGCGCTCCAGGAAGACCCGGCCTCCCACCTCCACCCAGCCGCCCGGCTGTGGAGCCGTGAGGAGTTGGGAGCCGGCGCCCTGGACGATGTTCAGGGCGCGGCCCAGTTCGGCGGTGAGCTGGAGGGCCGCGGCGCCGGTGGCCTCGTCCTCCTCGACACCGTCGCCCCGGCCGGGGAAGCCACGGGCCCGGATCCGCCCGGCGGCCTCGTCCTCCCAGGCCCAGGCGTAGATCCAGTCCCCCGCGGGCGGGACGGCCAGGTCGTCCACCTCGGCGGCGGTGGCGTACTGCCGGAAGGTCCGCGGCGCCGCCCACTCGGCCCGCGCCTCGATCCAGCTGAACTCCCCGTCGAGCCGGGTACCGACGACCCCGGCGGGCGTGACGAGTTCGGGCACGTCGAGCAGCCAGGCGGCCCCGACACACGGGTACCCGGCGAAGGCCAGCCGTACGGACGGGGTGTAGATGTCGATGACGCCCCGCTCGGGATCGTCGACGAACACCGTCTCACTGAACCCGAGCTTCGCGGCGAACGCCTGCCGCTCGTCCGGGTCCGGCATCGCGGATCCCTCGCGGACGACGCCCAGCTCATTGCCGTAGCCGCCGTTCGGCGCACAGAAGACGCGCAGCACGTCGTAGTCACTCACGGGGGAATTGAAGCATCCGCGCAGGTCCCGCGCCTCCACGTGACCCCGAAGCTGAGCCTTTGAGCCTCCCTTGACCTTGACTTGGTGATTGCTTTGGGCCATAGATAGCTAAGGCTCAGATAAGTTAGGCGAGCCTATCCAACCCTCAGGAGCTCGTATGCGCGCCGTCAGACTGTCCGTCGTCACCGCCACCGCCGTGGCGGCCCTGACCGCCGTCACGGGGTGCACGGAGAAAGCGAGCTCCGGCTCCGGCGACAGTGACCGCGTGATCGACGTGACCGCCACGGACAGCAAGTGCGAGATCTCCAAGAAGGAGTTCCCGGCCGGCCACGTGGAGCTCGCGATCGAGAACAAGGGCTCCAAGGTCACCGAGGTCTACGTCCTGTTCCCGGACGACCGGATCGTCACCGAGCGCGAGAACATCGGCCCGGGCACCAGGCAGAAGGTCACCGCCGAGGTGAAGGCCGGCGACTACACGATCGCCTGCAAGCCCGGTATGAAGGGCGACGGCATCCGCCAGGAGGTCAAGGCCACCGGCGGGACCGCCGCCAAGCGCGACCCGCGGCTGGACACGGCCGTCGCCGCGTACCGCAAGTACGCGCAGGAGCAGGCCGACGCCACCCTCCCGCTCGCGAAGACCTTCGCCGCCGCGGTCAAGGCGGGCGACCTGGAGGCCGCCAGGAAGGCGTACGCCCCCTCCCGCATCGGCTGGGAGCGCACCGAGCCGGTCGCCGAGTCCTTCGGGGACATCGACCCGAAGGTCGACGTACGGGCCGACGGCCTCGAGGACGGGCAGAAGTGGACCGGCTGGCACCGGCTGGAGAAGTCCCTCTGGCAGGACAAGAAGATCACCGCCGAGGACAAGACGCTCGCCGACCGGCTGATCACCGACCTCACCGACTGGCAGAACCGGGTAGGCAAGGCGGACATCACCCCGACCTCCATGGCCAACGGTGCCAAGGAGCTCCTCGACGAGGTCGCCACCGGCAAGGTCACCGGCGAGGAGGAGCGCTACTCGCACACCGACCTCGTCGACTTCAAGGGCAACGTCGAGGGCGCCGAGAAGTCGTACGAGCTGCTGAAGCCGGTCGCCAAGGAGAACAACGCGGCCCTGGTCACCGAGCTCGACAAGCAGTTCGCGGCGCTGAACACGCTGCTTGACAAGTACCGCGCGGACAAGACGTCGTACGACTTCACCTCGTACGACAAGGTCGGCGCCGGCGATCGCAAGCAGCTGTCGGACGCTGTGAACGCGCTCGCGGAGCCGCTGTCCAAGCTCGCCGCCGCCGTCGTCACCAAGTCCTCCTGAGGCAGGGGCCATGACGGACACAGAGAACACCCAGGCTCCCTCGCGCCGCGCGCTCATCGGCTGGGGCGGGGCCGGGCTCGCGCTCGGTGCCGCCGCGGCCGGGGGCGCGGTCGCGATGACCCGTACCGGGGACGACATCTCCCCCACCGCCGCCGAGACCGGCTCCGCCGTCGAGTTCCACGGCACCCACCAGGCCGGTATCGCCACGCCCGTGCAGGACCGGCTGCACTTCGCCGCGTTCGACGTGACGACCGACGACCGCGCCGAGTTCGTGCAGATGCTCAAGGACTGGACGGCCGCGGCCCGGCGGATGACCGAGGGGAAGGCCGTCGGGGAGGGCGCGTACGGCGGTCTCGCCGAGGCGCCGCCGGACGACACCGGTGAGGCGCTCGGGCTCAAGCCGTCGCGGCTGACGCTGACGATCGGCTTCGGGCCGTCCCTGTTCGGGAAGTTCGGCCTCGCCGAGCAGCGGCCCGAGGCGCTCGTCGATCTCCCCCAGTTCGCCGGGGACAACCTGGACAAGACCCGCAGCGGCGGCGATCTGTGCATCCAGGCCTGCGCGGACGACCCGCAGGTCGCCGTGCACGCGATCCGCAACCTCGCCCGGATCGGCTTCGGCAAGGTCGTCATCCGCTGGTCGCAGCTCGGCTTCGGCAAGACCTCGTCCACCACGCCCGACGCGCAGACCCCGCGCAATCTCATGGGCTTCAAGGACGGCACCCGCAACATCGCGGGCACCGAGACGGACCGTCTGAAGAAGTTCGTGTGGGTGGACTCCAAGGACGCCAAGGACGCCCCGTGGATGGACGGCGGCTCCTACCTCGTGGCCCGCCGTATCCGCATGCACATCGAGACCTGGGACCGCACCTCGCTGCAGGAGCAGGAGGACGTCTTCGGCCGCGACAAGGGTGAGGGCGCCCCGGTCGGCAGGGCGAAGGAACGCGACAAGCCGTTCCTGCCCGCGATGAAGCCCGACGCGCACGTCCGGCTCGCGCACCCCGACTCCAACGGCGGGGCGACGATCCTGCGCCGCGGCTACTCCTTCACCGACGGCACGGACGGGCTGGGCCGGCTGGACGCGGGGCTGTTCTTCCTGGCGTACCAGAAGGACGTCCGCGAGGGCTTCATCCGGATCCAGCGGCATCTGTCCACCGACGCGCTCAACGAGTACATCCAGCACGTGGGTTCAGCGGTCTTCGCCGTCCCGCCCGGCGTCCGTGACAAGGACGACTGGTGGGGCAGCACGCTGTTCTCCGAGGAGGCCTGACCTGTGTTCTCCAACTACCTGATCGGTCTGCGCGAGGGGCTGGAAGCCAGCCTGGTCGTCTGCATCCTCATCGCCTACCTGGTCAAGACGGGCCGCCGGGACGCCCTGCGGCCCATCTGGACCGGCATCGGCGTCGCGATCGCGCTCGCCCTCGGTTTCGGGTGCGCGCTCGAATTCGGCTCGCAGGAGCTGACGTTCGAGGCGCAGGAGGCGCTCGGCGGTTCCCTGTCGGTGCTCGCGGTCGGCCTGGTGACGTGGATGGTCTTCTGGATGCGGCGCACCGCCCGGCATCTGAAGTCCGAGCTGCACGGCAAGCTGGACGCCGCCCTGCAGATGGGCACCGCCGCCCTGGTCGCCACCGCGTTCCTCGCGGTGGGCCGGGAGGGCCTGGAGACCGCCCTGTTCGTGTGGGCGTCGGTGCACGCGGCCGGCGACGGCACTCCGCGCCCGCTGATCGGCGTCGCCCTGGGCCTGGCCACAGCGGTGTTCCTCGGCTGGCTGTTCTACCGGGGCGCCCTGCGCATCAACCTCGCCAGGTTCTTCACCTGGACCGGCGGGATGCTGGTCGTCGTGGCCGCCGGTGTGCTGGCGTACGGCTTCCACGATCTCCAGGAGGCCGACTGGCTGCCCGGCCTGAACAACAGGGCCTTCGACATCAGCGACACCATCCCGCCGGACAGCTGGTACGGCACGCTCCTCAAGGGCGTGTTCAACTTCCAGCCGGACCCGACCGTCCTTCAGGTCACGGTGTGGCTGCTGTACTTGATCCCGACGCTCGCGCTGTTCCTCGCCCCGGTAGGGTTCGCCTCCGGGAAGGGGAAGGTGAAGGCACCTGATGAGCAGGGATCGCGGCCCTCGAAGGCTCCGCAGGCTTGACCGGAGCGCACTGATAGCAGCCTCTGTGACCGTTTTGTCGATGACGGCGAGCGGATGCGTGGTGGTGCACGGCGAGCGGGAGGTGCTTCCCGCGACCACCAGGGCGGAGGCCGCCAAGGCGCTCCAGCAGTTCACGAACGCGTACAACGCGGCGGACAAGGCGTACGACAGCTCGCTGGACGCCGCCCATGTCACCGGCGCGCTCGGCGCCATCGACGCGGCGCGGCTGAAGGCCGGCAAGGCCAACAGCCCGAGCGGGAACGCCTCGCACACTCCGCTGAAGCTGTCGGACGTGACGTACACCATCCCGAAGAAGGCGGGCTGGCCGCGCTGGTTCGTCGCCGACGCGGCCGGCAACAAGGGCGGCACCGCGCGCTGGCTGCTGGTGTTCACCCGCGACGGCCTGAACGAGCCGTTCCAGGTGGCGTATCTGACGCTGGTGGCCGAGGGCAAGGTGCCGGAGTTCCAGAAGGACGCGGACGGCTGGGCCGAGGCGGTTCCGGCCAACTCGGCCGGTCTGGCCGCCGTGCCCGGGGAGCTCAGCAAGGACTACGCGGGCTATCTGAAGAGCGGCGCGGACGACGTCTTCGCGGACGGCACGCACACCAGCGTGTGGCGGGCGGACCGGGCGAAGGACGCCATCAGGCCGGGCCTTGCCACCCAGTACATCGACGAGCCGCTGGCGAACGGCGCGTACGCGCCGCTGGCGTTGCGCACGAAGGACGGCGGGGCGCTGGTGTTCTTCGCCACGCACCACTACGTGAAGGAGACCGCCCACTCCGGTACGTCGGTACCCAGTCCCGGCACCGCCGTGCTCGCCCTGACGACCGGTGAGATCAAGCAGTCACTGATGATGGAGTTCGTCTCCAACGAGGTGGCGCTCGACCCGCCGAAGGGCGCGGGCGGCGGCCGGCAGGTCGACGTGCTCGGGCGGATCCAGGGCCTGACGTCCGCGCAGGGCTCTTAGCTCTCGGGGCGCTACCGGCGCAGGGGCCAGGCCGTGTTCGCGTGGTCCGGCTCCTCGCCCACGTGGCGGGCGCAGACGTCGGTGAGGACTTCCAGGAGGCTCAGCGGGTCGGGCAGCGGGTGTTCGAGGCCGCGGACCCAGTACACGGTCTGGCCGCCCGGCAGCCGGGCGGGCGGTACGAGGACGTAGGAGCCACGGCAATGCCAGCGCAGTCCGGGGTGTTCCTCGGCCGTCTCGGGGTGGCAGTCCAGTTCGCACGGCCACCACTCGTCCTCGTCCTCGGGGGTGCCGCGGGTGAGGGTGAAGAAGAGGAGCCGGCCGTCGTCGCTCTCGGCGACCGGGCCGACCTCGATGCCGGAGGCCAGGAGCCGCTCCAGGGCCTCCCGGCCGGCCTCCAGGGGGACGTCGAGGACGTCGTGGACCATGCCGGTCGCGGTGATGAAGTTGGCCTGCGGCTGATTCCGGGCCCAGCGCTCGATCTGCGCGCGGTCGGTGGTCGACTGGGTCTGCCAGGCGAAGGACACGGGGTGACGGGCGGGCGTGGGACAGCCGACCCGGTCGCAGGAACACCGGTATCCGGGGGCGGGGTGCGCGGCGGGCGCGAGCGGGAGTCCCACGGAGGCGGCGGCCAGCAGCAGGGCCTCACGACCGCCTTCGTCCCCGGCGTCGGCCTCCTTCGGCCGGCGTCCGCGCAGCCACTGGGAGAGTTTGCCCTGCAGGCCGGTCCGGCCCCCCGACTCCGCGCTCATCTACCACCCTCGCCTCGCTGTCGTGCGGAACAGCATGCCCTATTGTCCCATCTTCCTCTGCTCCGGGGGCTCAGCGGGGTGCGATGCCGTGGAGGGCGTAGTCGACGAGGGTGTCGGTGTAGTCGTAGTTGATCGGACCGGTGTGCTGGAGCCAGCGCTGGGCGAGGGGGGAGACCCAGAGTTCGAGGGCGATGCGCGGGTCGATCTCGGGGCGCACCTGGCCGGCCTGCTGGGCGGCGCGCACCCGGTCGACGTAGAGCTGGAGCGACGGTTCGAGGAGCTTGGCCATGAAGGCCCGGCCGACGTCCTCGTTGACGACGCCCTCGGCGGCCAGGGCGCGGGAGGGGGCCTCGAAGCGGGGGTCCTTGAGCTGGTCCACGGTGAGCCGCAGTACGGCCTTGAGGTCGGCGGCGAGGTCACCGGTGTCCGGGATGGCGTACGCCGCCTCGGGACCGGCGTCCCGTGCCGCCTGTTCGCCCAGGTCGAGGAACGCCTCCATCAGCACCTCCGCCTTCGAGGACCACCAGCGGTAGATCGTCTGCTTGCCGACACCGGCGCGGGCGGCAATCCCCTCGATCGTGGTCTTCGGGTAGCCGACCTCGGCGACGAGGTCCAGGGCGGCGTCGTAGATGGCGCGGCGGGACCGCTCGCTGCGGCGGGCGGTGTCGGGGGCGGGCTGCTTGGAGTTCGGCTGCTGGGAGTTCGGCTGCTGGGAGTTGTGGGTGGCCATGGGGCGAACTTACCAGGCTGGCAAGACGGTGCGTCTCGCCGGAGGACGGGAGGTATCCAGCGGGACGAGTCGGCGGTACGCGCCACGACATCGGCCGTAAGACCCAGGCCCTGGGCGGCGGCGACCGTGACGGGCGGTTCGGCGGCGCGCGGGACCCGCAGGCGCTCAAGCGTGAGTGTTGCGGAAACTCCGGGAGAAGCGGGACGCGGCCGGGGAGGCGTCCGGGTGACGGGGCCTCCGCGGACCGGGGCTACGGCCTGTCCGGCGGGGGCCATTCGTCGCCCCACGCCGCGTCCCTCGCCGCCTTGTACAGGTCGCCGTGGCGCTTGGTGACCGTGCGGCGGGTCAACTGCTCGTCCGGTTCGCAGAGGTCGAGGAGGACCTGGCCCTTGCGGATCTGGGGGCGCCGGATCACCCGGGAGGCCGCAGGGGTGGCGGGGAGCCGGGTCGCGGCGACGTAGCTGAACTTCTCGTCCTCGTACGGCAGGGAGCCCCCCTTGACCTGGCGGTGGAGGGAGGAGCGGCTGACGCGTGCCGAGAAGTGGCACCAGTCCTCGCCGGGGGCGATCGGGCAGGCGGCGCTGTGGGGGCAGGGCGCGGCGACGCGGAAACCTGCGGCGACGAGACGGTCGCGGGCCTCGATGACGCGGGCGTACCCGGCAGGGGTCCCGGCCTCGACGATCACGACCGTCTGTGCCGACGCCGCCGCGGTGTCCACGAGGGCGGTGCGGTCGGCCGGGGTGAGTTCGTTGAGGACGTACGAGACGGTGACCAGGTCCGTCGCGGGCAGCGCGAGGTCCTGGCCGATCCTGGCGCGCTGCCAGCGGGCGTCCCTCAGGGCCGGGTTGGCTGCGGCGATCTCGCGGCCGAGGGCGAGCGCGGGCTCGGACCAGTCGAGAACGGTGACCGCCCGGTCGCCCGGCCAGGTGGCGGCGACGGCCCAGGTCGCGGCGCCGGTGCCGCCGCCGACGTCGGTGTGGCCGGCGGGACTCCAGTCGGGGACGGCCTCGGCGAGTGCCTCCAGGGCCGCGTGGACCGCCTCGAAGGTGGCGGGCATGCGGTAGGCGGCGTAGGCGGCCACGTCCGCGCGGTCGCGGAGGATGGGGGCGTCGGTGGGGGTGGCTCCGCGGTAGCTGGCGATCAGGCGGTCCACCGCCTGGGCGGCCCGCTTCGGGGGGAGGCCGTCGAGAAGCGTGGCGAGGGCGGTGCGCAGGGCCTCGGCCGGGGGTGCGGGGGCGGTCACCCGGCGATTCTATGGGCGGCCGGTGCGGGGGCGGACCTCGCGGCTTCTCGCCCCCCGCCGCCGAGCGCCGGACGGGCCGGCGACACCTGGACCGGCACCGGAAGGCGAAGCCACGTCACGCCCCCACCCGGGCGGCAAGCCCGCGTCCCCCTGACCACCGCGGGAGCCACGGCGCCAGCCACCGGGTGACACCACGGACGGCCCGGCGGTACGGGCATGACTCCACGGTCTCCCTACCCCCACCCCCCGCGGGCCACCCCGCGAGCTCCTGACAGCCCGCGCGCCCCTCAGCCGGGAGGCACGCGGCGGACACCGAGTGACACCACGAACGACCCGGCGGTACGGCGGGTCTCGTCGGCCGGGGTCAGGACGCCCCCGCGCCCCGCACCGCCCGCGCCACCCTCGTCGCCGCCTCCGCCCGCGGCCGGTTGTCCGGTGGGCGTCTTCTCGGGTGCACGGTGTTGGCCAGGAGCACCACGAAGGTGTCGGTCGCCGGGTCCAGGACCAGGGACGTGCCCGTGAAGCCCGTGTGGCCCGCCGCTCCGCGCCCCGCCAGCTCCCCCATGAACCACTTCTGGTCGATGGCGAACCCCAGCCCGGGCGGCGTCAGCAGCAGCTCCACGAAGTCCGGGCCGAGGATGCGGGCGGGGCCGTACGCGCCGCCCGCCAGCAGGGTCCGGCAGAAGATCGCGAGGTCGCGCCCGGTCGAGAAGAGGCCCGCGTGGCCCGCCACCCCGCCCAGCGCCCACGCGTTCTCGTCGTGGACCACGCCCCGCAGCATCCCCCGGTCCGCCTTGGCCCACGGCCGGCGCTGGTCCTCCGTGGCCGCCGCCCCGGGGCAGGGGCCGAAGCGGGTGGACGTCATGCCGAGGGGGCGGGTGATGCCCTCGTGGACGAGGACGTCGAGGGAGCGGCCGGTGATGCGTTCGAGGACGTGCTGGAGGAGGAGCGGGTTGAGGTCGGAGTAGGTGTAGGTGCCGGGAACTCCGATGGGCGGCTCTGCGCGGAGGAGGTTCAGGCGGTCCTCGTCGTCGTCGCAGTCGTGGAGCGGGAGTTCGGGGCGCAGTCCCGAGGTGTGGGTGAGTAGCTCACGGACCGTGACGGAGTGCGTCGCGGCCGCAGTGAAGTCGGGAAGGTACGCGCCCACCCGCGCGTCGATGCCCAGCGTGCCCCGCTCGATCTGCTGCACCACCGCCACGGCAGTGAACAGCTTGGTGAGGGACGCCAGGTCGAAGGGGGTGTCCACCCGGACGGGTACGCGTGCCTCCGGGGGCAGCTCCACGCCCGCGTCGGCCTCGGGGTCGTAGGACGCGTAACGGACGGCCCAGCCCGACGCCTCCTCCACGGCGATCACCGGGCCGCGCCCCGCGACCAGGACGGCGCCGGGAGCCCAGGGGCGTTCGCCGGTGGTGAGCGCGTGGAAGTCCCGGACGAGATGCCTGAGCTCCCCGGGGTCGAGCCCCGCCCGCTCCGGTGTGTCGGTGCGCAGTCTCGGTGCGCTCAGTTCTCCGCTCCCTCCGCAGTCGCACGCGTGTTCCAAGGACGGCACATTGTCATGAAACACAGCAGCGCTACCAGTGCGGCCGCCAGCTGGACGACCGCCATCGGGACCGCAGTGCCCTCTCCGGCCATTCCTACCAGCGGCGAGGCGATCGCGCCGATCAGGAAGGAGGACGTGCCGAGCAGGGCGGACGCGGAACCCGCGGAGTGCTTGGTGCGCAGGAGCGCGAGTGACTGGGCGTTGGGCAGGGCCACACCCATCGCGGACATCAGGACGAAGAGGCCAGCGGCGACGGGGAACAGGCCCACCTCGCCGAAGACCCCGGTCGTCATCAGCAGCAGGGCCGTGGCCGCCGCCGTCACGGTCAGCAGACCCACGCCCAGGACCCGCTCCAGACTGACCCGGCCCACCAGCACCTTGCCGTTGATCTGGCCGACCACGACAAGGCCGACCGAGTTCACGCCGAACAGCAGGCTGAACGTCTGCGGGGAGGCACCGTAGATCTCCTGGATCACGAACGGGGACGCCGAGATGTAGGCGAACAGCGCGGCGAAGGCGAAGCCACCGGTGAGCATGTAGCCGGCGAACGGCAGGTCGGCGAGGAGGCGGCGCATGGAGTGCAGGGCCTCGACGACGCCGCCGGTGTGCCGCTCGGCCGCCGGGAGGGTCTCGGGCAGCCTCGTCCACACCAGGCCGGCGAGCAGCGCCCCGATGACCGTGAGGACCACGAACACGCCCCGCCAGTCCGTCACCCGCAGGATCTGCCCGCCCATCAGCGGCGCCACGATCGGCGCGACCCCGCCGATCAGCATGAGGGTGGAGAAGAACCGGGCCATCGCCACGCCGTCGTACAGGTCCCGGACCACGGCCCGGGCGATCACTATGCCCGCGGCGCCCGCGAGCCCCTGCACCAGCCGGAACCCCACCAGGAACTCCACGGTCGGCGCGACGGCGCACAGCGCGGTGGCGACGACGTACGCGAGGAGACCGGCGAGCAGCGGACGGCGACGGCCCCAGCGGTCGCTCATCGGGCCGACCACCAGCTGCCCGAGCGCCATGCCGAGCAGACAGGCGGTGAGGGTGAGCTGGACGGTGGCGGCGGGCGCGTGCAGGGAGTCGGTGACCTGCGGCAGCGAGGGCAGGTACATGTCCATCGCCAGCGGAGGCGTGGCGGTGAGGCCGCCGAGGAGCAGGGTGACGAGCAGACCGGTGCGGCGCACGGCGGCCGCCGGTGGTTCCGCCTTCGGTACGTCCGCCGGGCGCACGGCGGACGCGGCTGGTTCCGCCTTCGGTACGTCCGCCCTCCCGACGTGCCCCCGCTGCTCAAGGTGCCCCTGCTCGGGCATGCGCCCCTCCCTCTCCATGTGGTCCGACACCTATGCTCTCAGCTCGTACAGGGTGGCGAGGGTCACGTGAGCGAGGGTGGAGCCGGGATGACGGAGCAGAGGGTGCGCTGGGGGATTCTGGCGACGGGCGGGATCGCGGCGGCGTTCACCGCGGACCTGGTGGATCTGCCGGACGCGGAGGTGGTCGCGGTGGCCTCCCGGTCCGAGGTCTCGGCGAAGGCGTTCGCGGAGCGGTTCGGGATCGAGCGGGCGTACGGCGAGTGGGGTGCCCTGGCCGAGGACGCGGACATCGATGTCGTGTACGTCGCCACCCCGCACGCGGCACACCGGGCGGCCGCCGGGCTGTGTCTGAGCGCCGGACGCAATGTCCTGTGCGAGAAGGCGTTCACGCTGAACGCGCGGGAGGCCGAGGAACTGGTCGCGCTCGCGAAGGAGCACGACCGCTTCCTCATGGAGGCCATGTGGATGTACTGCAACCCGCTGGTCCGGCGGCTCAAGGCCCTCGCCGACGACGGCGCGATCGGCGAAGTCCGCACCGTGCAGGCCGACTTCGGGCTCGCCGGACCCTTCCCGCCCGCGCACCGGCTGCGGGACCCTGCGCAGGGCGGGGGCGCGCTGCTCGACCTCGGGGTGTACCCGGTGTCGTTCGCGCAGTTGCTGCTCGGGGAGCCCTCGGACGTCGCGGCGAAGGCGGTGCTCTCCGAGGAGGGCGTCGATCTGCAGACGGGCGCGCTGCTCTCCTGGGACAGCGGGGCGCTCGCCTCCGTGCACTGCTCACTGACCGGCGGCACCGCCACGATCGCCTCGGTCACCGGCTCGCTGGGCCGCATCGACATCCCGAACGGCTTCTTCCACCCGGACCGTTTCGTGCTGCACCGGGACGGGCGGGACCCGGAGGAGTTCGTCGCCGACCCCGCCGACGGGCCCCGCAACAGCCTCAAGCACGAGGCCCGCGAGGTGATGCGCGCGCTGCGGGCCGGTGAGACCCAGTCCCCGCTGGTGCCGCTGGAGGGCACCCTCGCGGTGATGCGGACGCTGGACGCGGTACGGGACCGGATCGGCGTGCGCTACCCGGGAGAGGCCGCCGGGATCGTCACGCCGGCGTGAGCGTCTGTCTCACCTACGCTGCGGGTTCATGGACACCAAGAAGTTCATGGACACCAAGAACGTGAAGACCGCCGTGGTGACCGGCGCGGGCTCCGGGATCGGGCGCGCGGTCGCATTGGAACTGCTGCGGACGGGCTGGTCGGTGACACTGGCCGGGCGGCGGACCGAGACCCTGGAGGAGACGGCGGCCCTCGTGCCCGAGGGCGCCGCTCTCGCCGTACGGACGGACGTCTCGCGGCCCGAGGACGTGGCCGCGCTGTTCGCCGCCGTGGTGGAGCGGTTCGGGCGGGTGGATCTGCTGTTCAACAACGCGGGGACCTTCGGCCCCGGCGGGGTGCCGGTGGAGGAGTTGCCGTACGACGCGTGGCGGCACGTGGTGGACACCAACCTCAACGGGGCGTTCCTGTGCGCGCAGGCCGCGTACCGGCAGATGAAGGAGCAGGACCCGCAAGGCGGGCGGATCATCAACAACGGCTCGATCTCGGCGCACACGCCCCGGCCGCACTCCGTCGCCTACACCGCGACCAAGCACGCCCTGACCGGCCTCACCAAGTCGCTGTCACTGGACGGGCGGGCGTACGGCATCGCCGTCGGGCAGATCGACATCGGGAACGCGGCGACCGACATGACGGCGGGCATGGGAGCCGGGGCGCTCCAGGCCAACGGGGAGGTCGTACCGGAACCTGTGATGGACGTGGCCGATGTGGCGCGCACGGTGCGGCACATGGCGGAGCTGCCACTGGAGGCGAACGTGCAGTTCGCGACCGTACTCGCGACGGCGATGCCGTATGTGGGGCGTGGCTGAGCAGCGGATTACCACAAGCGGAATACGATATTCCACCCCACTGCGGCCGGTTGGCGGCTTATGCTCATCACGCGTCCTCCACAAGAGCTTCACACTTGAGGAGTGGCGTTCCGACGACCGCATCCGAGGGGGGAGCGCGGCGGCCGTCCATGGACCGGGTGGGGGTGGATCTCGCGTGGGACCGCGAGGTACGCACCGGTCCGTGGACGGCCGCCGCGCACATTCTCAGCTCCCGCACATCCCTTCCTAGCCTGCGCATATCCCTTCCTCACGGCCCCGCAATGCTGCGTCCCTACCTTGAGGGCGCGCCCACAGCGGGCGCCAAGAACCTTCGAGGAACGGGATGTTTGGCATCTATCTCAAGCGCGAGCTGGGCCGGCGCAAGAAGGCGGCCCTCGTCATCGCTCTGGGTCTGGCGCTCGGTATCGCGCTGGTCATCACCGTCAACTCGGTGTCGGCCGGCATGACTCAGGCTCAGGGCAAGGTCCTGAAGTCGCTGTACGGCCTCGGCACCGACATGACCGTCACCAAGACCAGGTCGGCCCCCACGTCCGGGAGTTCGGGCAGACCGAACTTCCAGTTCGACGCCAACTCCAACGACAGCGACGACACGCAGAGCTCCGACCGCGTGACGACCCAGGGCGGTCAGGCCCTGGCGTCCAGCGTGGTCACCAAGGTCGCCCAGCAGAGCGGCGTGGCGAGCGCGGTGGGCGCGCTCACCCTGAACGTCACCAAGGTCGACGGCTCCTTCACCCAGGGCAAGGCGCAGAGTTCCGGTGGAAGCACCGGGAACAGCGGCCAGGGCGGTCCGGGCGGCGGCAGCAGTGGCAGCACCGCGGCGCCCCGGGTCCAGGGCGGTGGCGCCAACTTCGACGTGAACTCCTACTCTGTCGCCGGCGTGGACGTCACCGACCAGACGCTCGGCCCGCTGGCCGGCTCCAAGATCACCACCGGCAAGACCTTCACCACCGCACAGACCGACGCGAAGTTGGCGGTCGTCAGCAAGTCGTACGCCAAGGAGAACTCCCTCAAGGTCGGCAAGACCCTGAAGATCTCCGGCACCACGTACACGATCATCGGCATCGCGACGCCCGACAGCAGCGAGTCCACCACCGACGTCTACCTGCCGCTGAAGCAGGCCCAGACGCTGGCCGACGCCAAGAACCAGGTCACCACGGTCTACGTCAAGGCCACCGACTCGCAGCAGATCGACTCCGTCAAGGCGGCGATCCAGAAGAACATCTCCGGTACGACCGTCACGACCTCCGCCGATCTCGCGGAGACCGTGTCCGGCTCGCTGTCCACCGCCTCCAACCTCGCGACCAGCGTCGGCAAGTGGCTCTCCATCGCCGTGCTCGTCGCCGCCTTCCTGGTCGCCGCGCTGCTGACCTCCTCGGCGGTCTCGCGCCGGGTGCGCGAGTTCGGCACCCTGAAGGCGCTCGGCTGGCCGAGCCGCCGGGTCACCCGGCAGGTCGTCGGCGAGTCGATCGTGAACGGCCTGCTCGGCGGCGCCCTCGGCATCGGCCTGGGCCTCGCGGCCGCGTACACGGTGACCGCGATCAGCCCCAAGCTGACCGCGCAGCTCGGCAACACCGGCGGTGGCGGCGCGGGCGGCCCCGGCGGGGGCGGCGGTCCCGGCCGGCAGGCCACCCAGAACACCATGGAGATCGCGCTGTCCGCGCCGGTCTCGATGACCACCATCGCCCTCGCGGTGGGCCTCGCGGTGACCGGCGGGCTGATCGCCGGCGCGATGGGCGGGTGGCGGGCGTCCCGGATGCGACCGGCGGACGCGTTGCGCAGCGTGTCGTAACAGCGGCCTGGCATGTCGTAACAGCGGCCTGTCGCGGCGGCTGTCGCCTTCCCCCTTCTTCTTCTCTACGGCTTCTCTACGGAGTTCTCATGTACAGACTCACCGGCGTCACCAAGCGCTACACGCGCGGCAAGGAGACGGTGGAGGCGCTGCGCGGCGTCGACCTCACCATCGAGGACGGCGACCAGCTGGTCATCCAGGGCCCCACGGGCGGCGGCAAGTCCACGCTGCTCCAGATGATCGGCGGCCTGGACCGCCCCACCGAGGGCAGCGTCGAACTGGACGGCGTCGACCTCGCGAAGATCAGCGAGGCCAGGCTGACCCGGCTGCGGGCCGAGAAGGTCGGCATCATCTTCCAGTCGTTCAACCTCATCCCGACGCTGACGGCGCAGGAGAACGTGGAGACGGCCCTCGTGCCGCTCGGCGTGAAGCCGGCCGAACGGCGCGAGCGCGCGTCGGAGGCCCTCAGGTCCGTCGGCCTCGGCGAACGGCTCACCCACGCGCCCGCCGAGCTGTCCGGCGGCCAGCAGCAGCGGGTGGCCATCGCGCGGGCGCTGGTCAAGAAGCCGAAGGTGCTGCTCGCCGACGAGCCCACCGGCAACCTCGACGAGTCGATGCGCGACGAGATCATGGCGTTGCTGGAGGGGCTGTGGCACGAGTACGGGCTGACGTTCGTCCTGGTCACGCATGACTCGTCGATCGCCCGGCGGGCGCCACGGCTGGCGACCATCAAGGCGGGACAGATCGCGTTGACCGAGCAGTCGCAGTCGTTGGCGCAGGGGCACTGACCGCTCGTCCGGGCCGGGGGCCGCTCACCGTTCCAGAAGCTTGTTGATCTCGGTCAACTGCTCGGCGGTGAGCGGCCCCTTCGCGATCGCGCCCGCGTTCTGCTCGGCCTGGGCCACCGACCGGAAGCCGGGAATCGGGACCGTGCGGGGGCTGCGGGCCCAGATCCAGGCCAGGGCGCCCTGCGCGAGCGTACGGCCGTCGCTCGTCAGGATCTCCTTGAGCGCGTCGACGCGGGCCAGCCACTCCGGGTCGGCCGACGTGCCGTCACCGAAGCCCTGCAGCCAGGCCGGGGGCCTGTTGCGGATGTCCCCGGCGTCCTGGGGCGCCTGCCGCTTGCCGGCCAGCAACCCCATGGCGAGCGGGCTGCGGTTCACGCTGGCGAGCTCCGACTCCTCGCACAGCGTGAGCATTTCGGGCGCGTCCTGCATGACGTTCAGCGCGTGCTGTACGGCCGCGCAGTGCTCCCCTCGCGCGAACACCGCGGCACGGGCCGGGTCGTCGGTGCTCCAGGCGTAGGCACGGATGAGCCCCTCGCTCACGAACTCCTCGCACAGGTCCCGGAGTTCGGCCGCGAGTGCCGGATCGAGGTCGGAGAGGTGGAGCTGGTACAGGTCGATGTGGTCGGTGCCCAGACGGTCCAGGGAGGCGGTGAGGGCGCGGCGGGCGTACTCGGGGGTGTGGTCGGAGCCGGTGAGGGTGCGGGTGTCCTCGTCGAAGACGTTGCCCCACTTGGTGGCGAGGACGACGTCGTCCCGCCGCTTGCCCAGCGCTCGTCCGAGCACCCGCTCACCGTGTCCGGCGCCGTAGGTGTCCGCCGTGTCGAAGAAGGTGACGCCGAGGTCGAGGGCGCGCCGGACGGCCCGTACGGATTCCTCGTCGTCGACCTTGCCCCAGCCGAGGGGCTGTCCGTCGGCGTCCTGCCATTCGCCGCCGATCGCCCAGCACCCGAAGCCGAGCGCGCTGACCTCGATGCCGGAACGGCCGAGAGTGCGTGTGGTCTCCATGATCTCCATGGGTGAGAACCTAGGAGTTGGAGCGCACACGAACGCAAGAGGCCGTACGGAAATCTTATGCCTGGCCGGTCTCGAAGCGGGAGATCCTGCCGTCCTCCCCGACCGTGAAGTTCCAGCGGGTGCGCATCTCGCCCCAGGCGTCGTTGCGGTAGTGGGCGAGCAGGGAACGGCCGCCGTTGGACTCGTTGTCGACGTCGAGATGGCCGTGGGAGGAGAAGATCTCCCGCTCGACCCACTCGTCGAGGTCGCGGTCGCTGCCGTCGTCCGCCATGGTCGCCCCGGGCGCGAGCAGGGCCAGGAAGGCCTCGCGGTCATGGGCGTTGACGGCGGAGACGAAGGCACGGACGGCCGGGTCGCTGAGCCTCGCGGTCTGAATCGTCATGCCAGCCAGACTCACACCGCTCCCCCACACCCGCCACCCGAACGGCGGCCCGGGTTTTCCGGGCAGGTGTGAGCGGTGCGACGGTGGAAACGCGAGGGGGGTCTCTTTCCACTTCTGCTGGGAGTCATCGTGACCGCTTACGACCGACGCGATCTGGGCCTGCTGCTGCTCCGGCTGGGAACCGGGGGTGTACTGGCCGCCCACGGCGCGCAGAAACTGCTCGGCTGGTTCGGCGGGGGCGGCATCGAGGGGACCGGCCAGTTCATGGAGTCCGTCGGCTACGCGCCGGGCAAGGCCAGCGCCACGGCGGCGGGCCTGGCCGAGGCGGGCGGCGGCACCCTGCTGGCACTGGGTCTGGCAACTCCGGCGGCGGGTGCGGCGGCGGCCGGCGCGATGGCCGGAGCGTCCGCGGTACACGCCCCCAACGGCTTCTTCAACACGGGCGGCGGCTACGAGTACGCGGCCACCCTGGGTCTTACGGCGGCGGGTCTCGCGGTGACGGGGCCGGGGCGCCTGTCCCTGGACCACGCGCTCGGCCACACGGTGAACCGGGGCTGGATGGTGCCGGTGGCACTCGCGGCGACGGGGCTGGTGACGGCGGCGGTCGTGGGGGCGCGGGGGCGGCGGCTGCGGGAGAAGGAGAGCGGGGGCGACGACGGGCAGGCGTCGCTGTTCGAGGAGGAAGAGGCGTTGTTCGCGGAGTAGCAGCCCATGGGAAGCTGCCCCGCATGAGTGATCACGGCACGTCCCGCGAGGACCTCTGGAAATCGGTCGACGCCCTGTGGACCTGGCTGGAGAGGGATCAGCCGGTGAACGGCCGCGAGGGTCTCCTGCTGCGCATGCTGAAGCTCTCCGAGGAGGTCGGCGAGGTCTCCGAGGCGGTCATCGGGGCGATCGGCCAGAACCCCCGCAAGGGCGTCAGCCACACCTGGGACGACGTACAGGGCGAGCTGTGCGACGTGGTGATCACGGCGCTGGTGGCGCTGCGCACGCTGACACCCGACACGCGGGAGGTCTTCCATCGGCATCTGGGGCGGGTGACGGAGCGTTCGCTGGGGCCCGGGCATGTCTGACTCCGTCACCCGGTCGGGCTACGCCCCGGGCTCCCCGCCCCGCCCCACTCCTCGGACGACGAACTGGACGACGACGGTGGGCGGAGGGGCGCCATGAGCGACACCCGGGCCCCTTCACAGAACAGGACTACGCGGCCCGTATGACCAGGGCGGCCAGGGACACCACCGAGGCGGACCTGTCCGGACTTCTCATCAGCCCCGGCCCCTACTGGTGTGGCTGTACGGCTACCGCCCCGCCGCGACGACGGAATGCCTCACCCTCGGCTCAGAGCCCCGTCTGCTGGTCCCGTCCCTCGAACGCCCCGACGCGGAAACGGCCCCCGGCGCGAACGGCATTCGCATCGGCCTCGACCTCGCCGGTTTCATCCCCTTCGGTGATCTGACGCGTCGGCAAGGTGGCGAAGGGAACGCTCACCGGCGTCAAAATCCCCATGAACGTCCTCGACTTCGGAGTGAAGGCCGCCGACTCCTGGAAGCGCGCGGGTGACATCGTCGAGAGTGTCGGCGGAACCGCGAAGCTCGGCGAGGACGCCGAGAAATGGGTGATGAGGAACTGGGGTGAGCTCGGCTCGAAGGCGCATGCCATTCACGTCACCGGCGACACTGTCAAGGATCGGTTTGCGGTCGCCGCCGCGAAGGAGTTCGGGGACTCCACCTTGTACCGGGCGGATGCCGGACTGTTGGACAAGCCGTTTCAATGGCTCATGCCGACGTTGGTCGAGAACACACCTCTGGGTCGCATTCCGGCGATCGCGGAATCCGTCAGGCCCGTGGTCGACGGCGCGGGCAACACGGTCCCCCACTACGTCGATCCCAGGTCATGGACGGCGCGTGGTTACGAAGCGGTGGTCGGCGCAAAGGTCTTTACACGGAAGGCTCCCGCCTTGTCACGGAGGACGTCCAGTACGCGTCCGAGATGTTCCACGAGAGCGTCAACAGGGCACGTAATGCCGCCGGGGAGTTGATCTACTCGCTGTTCGAAGGCGACACGAGCGACACCGGCCTCGACGGCCCGACCCGTACGCGGTGGCGTACGGGAGCCGTGGCGTATGGGGACAGAGGATTACGAGTACCTCGTGACCCGAGCCGGCTCACGGCGCGCACCAGTTACTGCTCAGCGGCCCGCGTGTGGAGGCGGTGTGGGACGCGGAACTGGCAGGGGCGACCCAGGCGCGGCTGTTCAGTTTGATGGCGGTCGCCTGCTTCGCCGGGGACGGCCTTGCCGTAGTGACGAAGGAGTGAGAACGGGCGTAACCCCACCTGCTCCAGACTAAAGCGGCCTTGGCGGCTTTCCGATTCAGCCATCGTACTGAAAGCGTGTCGCCTCGCCGAGCACCGAGCGGGCACTCTCGAAGTCGGCCAAGCGTGCCGCCACCGTGGCCACGGCGAGGCGTTCCGGGAGGGCTGCGGAGAACTTCAGGCCGCGTACGGCCCGGCGGTCCACGTCAGGCAGGACGAGGTTCTCGCCGACATTCTCACGGGCCGCACGCCAGTCGGCCGGGGTGAGGTTCTCACGCAGGCGCAACCAGCTGTCGGTGGGGCGTTGCAGGGGGTCGGTCACCGACTGGAGGGTGGCCGCCAGGGTGGCGTTGGCGCGGTAACCGGCCCAGGTCCACCAACGGACATCGGAGCCGACGCGCGTGATCAACGTACCGCCCGCGTGGACGGTGTCGGGTGCGTCGCTTTCGCGCTGATCGGCCAGGCACGCCTCCGCCCGCCGGGTGAGGGAGACCGGCGGAGCCGTGCCTAGGAGCACCTCGCGCATGGCACGGGTCAGGGCGTAGGACAGTCCGGCGACGCCACCATTCATCCACTTGGCGATTCCGCCGCCGTCGGCCGGCTCGACGAAGACGCGTTTGCGCAGCCAGTCGATGTACGTGACCTGCCAACTGCGTCCACCGAGCAACAACCGCCTGGGGCCGGGCCGTTCCTCTGTGAGCACGCTCGGGTCGGTGCGCCCGATCTCAGTGCGTCCGGACAGGACGGTGAACTGCGGCGGTGCCGTGAAGGAGGCAGTGAGTTCGATGAAGTGCCGCTTACCGAAGCGGCGTTCCGCCTCGGGGCCGACGAAGAGCATGCCGCCGTCGCTGTCGAGGAAGCCCTCCTCGGTGAGGAAGCGCAGGATCGGCGCGGCGGATCTGTCGAAGGGTGCGAGACCGTTCCACTGCCGGTCCCACAACTGGTCACCGAGCTTGTGCTGTTGCAGGGTGACGGCGAGCAGTTGCTGTGCCACGAGGTGACGCGGCTCCGGCGGGGGGACGACCGGTTCCACCCAGCCTCGCGACCACAGCAGCAACAGGCCCGCCGCCTGCAGCAGTGTGTCCTTGCGAGTGGTGAGGAACAGACAGTTGCGCACAGTGCCCGGACGCCGGCCGGTGCGGCCGATGCGTTGCAGGAACGAGGCAACGGAGGCCG
The DNA here is from genome assembly GCF_042880295.1 of Streptomyces sp. NPDC058307. Lineage (NCBI taxonomy): Bacteria > Bacillati > Actinomycetota > Actinomycetes > Kitasatosporales > Streptomycetaceae > Streptomyces > Streptomyces sp. NPDC058307. The sequence continues at coordinate 33,334 of NZ_JBHVYZ010000008.1, read as the reverse complement.
GTGAGTCGATCTGGATGACACGGTCCAGGTCACCGACGTCAATGCCGAGCTCGAGGGTGGACGTGGAGACGATGACGCAGTCACGTGCCTCGGCGAACGCCTGCTCGGAACGGGTGCGTTCGTCGACGGAGAGTGAGGCGTGGGACAGGAAGACGGTCACCTCGCGCGCCCGCAGGGCGGCGCCCAACTCCTCTACCTGGCGGCGCGAGTCGCAGAAGACGAGCCGCTTCTCTCCCCTGTGCAGCGCCGCGATGAGTTTGGCCGCGTTGTCCAGGGAGCCCACGTAGTCCAGTTCCACTTCGCCTGCCGGCCTGCGCGACGGTTCGGCGACGGCCGACTTGTCGTCACGTTCCCTGCCGCCGGTGGCAGGCAGGTGAACTCCAGGGGCGACCACCTGACCTGTGCGGCTGCCGGCACCTGCACCCTGCAACCAGTGCAGCAACTCGGCGGGGTTGCCGACGGTCGCCGAAAGGCCGACGCGCTGGATGGGGCGTCCGGTGACCCGCTCCAACCGTTCGAGCACGGCGAGCAGGTGCCAGCCCCGGTCGTCCCCTGCGAACGCATGCACTTCGTCGACGACCACGGCCCGTACGCTTCCCAACAGGCGGGCATGGTCGGTCTTGACGCCGATCAGCATCGCTTCGAGCGACTCGGGCGTGGTCAGCAGGATGTCCGGTGCCTCGCTCCGGATGCGCTGGCGTTGCGATTGCTTGGTGTCACCGTGCCAGAGTGCGGCGCGCCGACCCAACCACTGGGCGTACGAGTCGACGCGGACGACCAGGTTGTTGAGGAGTGCCTTGAGCGGGCACAGGTACAGCACAGATGTGCCGGTCCACTTCTGCTCGGTCATCGCGGACAGGAGGGGGAAGCAGGCCGCCTCGGTCTTGCCGCCCGCCGTGGGAGCCAGCAGTACGGCGTCCTGTCCCTCCATGAGCGGGATGATCGCCGCCCGTTGCAGGGGCCGCAGGTCGGGCCAGCCGAGGGTGTTGACGATGTGGTGCAGGACGACGGGGTCGAGCCGGTCGAGTACATCGGAGCCCTCGTCACTCGGGTCTTGCGCAGCCGGCAGGTCCGCGTCCGCCATCACAGCTCCAGGTCGATGTCGTCGGCCGACGCGGAGTTTCCGGAGACGGTGGCGGCCAGGTTCCGCTCGACGTCGGTGAGTTCGCTGCCGGCGACCGTGAGCCGGTAGTGCTGCCGGGGGTCGAAATCGTCGAACTGGTCCACGCGGTCGAGTACGTCCCCGACGAGTTTCTTCAGGAACAGCCGGGGAGCCACCCCGACTTTGCCGCCCAGCGCTCCGCCGACGGCCAGCGCGAGGTCCGCGACGTATGCGTCGTCGACGATCTTCCGCACACGCTCGGGCTTTTCTGCCGCGTCGGCGTACAGGTCACGAATGGTGACGCCGAGTCCGACGAGCGACTCCTGGTTGAAACCGGGAAGCCTGATCTGCACGGCGCGCGGGTTGTCGAAGCGCGGGTCGGTGGTGAAATCGGTGGCCAGCCGCTGCGCCAGCGGAGCCAGGCGCTGCACGCCCTGCTGTCCGTCGTAGAAGGCCGGGGTACCCGTGATAACCAGGTAGAGGCCGGGGAAGCGGCCGGAGTGCACTTCGTCGATAAGCTGCCGCAGCGCGTTGAGTGCCTTGTCGCGGGCGTCCGACCGGACCCGCTGCAGCGTCTCGACCTCGTCGAGGACAACGAACAGCCCGTTGTGCCCGGAGTCGCGCAGCACCGTGAGAAGTCCCTGCAAGAATCCGAGGGCACCGAAGTGGTCGAGGTCACCACGTACCCCGGCGGCCCGGCGGGCGGAGGCCGCGACGTGGGGCTGGCCGCCGAGCCACGCCAGGACGGCTGCGGCGGTCGCCTCGTCGCCATCAGCGAGGGCGGCCCGGTAGCCTCGCAGGGCGGTGGCGAAGGACGGGGCGTGCCGGGAGACCTCGGCGAGCCGCGCGACGAGTAGTTTCTCCACCTCGCTCGGAAGTTCGTCCTCGGTCACGCCGGCCGCCAGGGCGTCCTCCTCCAGGGCGTAGAACCAGGCGTCGATCACGGGCCGCAGCGCGCTGGGCGGGAAGCTGGAGGTAGTGAGTCGTTCGGTGAGGCGCCGGTAGACCGTTTCCAGCCGGTGCAGTGGGGTCTCGTTTTCCGAGATCTGGATCTCGGCAACGGCGAAGTTGCGGCGCTTGGTCCGTTCCCCCAGCCAGCGTGTGAAGAACGTCTTGCCGGACCCGTACTCGCCCCGCACGGCCTTGAACACGGAGCCGCCGGAGGCCACGGCGTCCAGTTCCGCGTCCAGCGCCGCTTCGAACCGGCCGAGTCCGGTGGCCAGCAGGTCGAGTCCACTGTCGGGCACGGCACCGCGCCGCAGCGCGTCGATGACGGTACGGCGGCGGGCGGCGCTCACCTGTGCGGGGCGCTGGGATCCGGTGGTGCTCACAAAAGCCAGTCTTCCATTTCTCCGGGCACCGACGTACAAGCCGCCTACTTCGTTGAATCGGTTGACGGTCACCTGAAGACGCTGCTGGAATTACTCTCCGTACATAGGCCAGGGTGGGGAGTGGGACGCGCGTGGCGGCACTGGACAATGTGAAGCTGAGAGACGTACTCGCGGACGTGGCATCGGGCTCCTTACAGTTGCCCGACTTCCAGCGGAACTGGAAGTGGGACGACGACCGGATCCGCGCGATCATCGCGACGGTCACACTGGACTATCCGCTGGGCGTCGTGATGACGCTACAGACCGGCGGCACCACCCGGTTCCGCTCTCGGACGCTCACCGGGGCACGCCCGGACGGGGATCCGAGCGCGGACCTGCTCCTGCTGGACGGGCAACAGCGTCTCACCTCCCTCTTTCAGGCCCTGTGGCTGGACGCCCCCGTCGAGACCGCGGACGTCCGTGGCAAGCCCATCGAGCGCTGGTACTACGTCGACATCGCGAAGGCCGTCGGCCCGTCCGCGGACCGCGACGAGGCCATCCTGTCCGTCCCGGCGGACAAGGTGCTCCGCACCGACTTCAACCGCACGGTGGTGCTGGATCTGAGCACCACGGAGGACGAATGCGCGGCCGGTCTCTTCCCTCTGCACCTCGTCTTCGACGCCCAGCGTGTGAACCAGTGGAAGAAGTCCTACATCAAGGCGGACGAGGACCGGAACTGGGACCTGTGGGGCCAGTTCGACGAGGCGGTCCTCCAGCAGGTCCGTGCGTTCCAGGTCCCGATGATCCGGCTGGCGGCCTCCACCTCCATGGACGCTGTCTGTGCGGTGTTCGAGCGTGTCAACACGGGCGGTGTGCCGCTGAACGTCTTCGAACTACTCACCGCGACCTATGCCGGGGACCGCGACTATGTGGACGAGACCGGGGACTACTACCAACTCCCCGAAGTGTGGCGGGAGATCAAGCAGGGATTGGCGGCCAAGTATCCGGTCTTCGGCCGTCTTGACGGCGGCATCGAAAACGGGCTGAGCAGCATCGACTTCCTGCAGGCCATCGCCTTGGTACGCACCTGGGAACGGAAGCAGGCGGGCACCGGGGCGACGGTGTCCTGCAAGCGCCGGGATCTGCTGGAGCTCCCGCTGGCCGACTTCGTCCGCCTGGCTCCCAAACTCGCCGAGGCCTTCGCCTGGGTGGGCGACTTCCTGGAACGGCAGTGCATCGTCCGTCCGAGCGACCTGCCGTACAAGACCCAACTCGTCCCGCTCGCAGCCGTCCGCGCCATCCTCGACACGGCGCTGGACAGCCTGGGAGCGGAGGAAAAGACCGAGCAGTGGTACTGGTGCGGGGTCCTCGGCGAGATGTACGGCGGCTCCACTGAGACCCGCTTCACCCGTGACGTCGAGCAGCTCGTCCCCTGGATCGCGCAGGACGACCGGGCGCCCGACACCGTCACGGACGCGTTCTTCTTCGCCGACCGCCTCGACAGCCTCACCACCCGCAACAGCGCCGCCTACAAGGGCATCTACGCCCTGCTGATCAAGCAGGGTGCGGTGGACTGGCACTACACGGACAGTCCGCTCAGCCCCGGCCGGCTCGACGAGTACAGCGTGGACGTCCGGCAGATCTTCCCCAAGACCTGGTTCCGCCGAGGCAACAGCCAGGGTCTTCCCACGAACTCCATCGTGAACAAGACTCCCCTGTCCTACCGCGCGGCGATGGACATGACGGGGGCGCCGGCGTCGTACTTGTCCACCATGGTCGCTGCCTCCGACATGCGCCCCGAATGGTTCGACGACGTCCTCGCCACCCACCTCATCGATCCGGACGCGCTCCGCGACAACGATTACGAACGGTTCTACAACGACCGTTCCAAGCAGTTGCAGGACCTCGTGCACGCCGCGATGGGCAAGAGGACCATGCTCCGTGACCTCGCGGAGGCCGACGCCCGATGACGACCACACCGAGCGGGCAGGACCTCACCGAACTCAAGGGCAGGACTGTTCCCGTGCAGGACATTCTCGACCTGTTCCAGGTCAGAGTCCGTGACCATCGGACGGTGCACCGCATCTCGCAGGCATTCACAGACGCCGGACTGACGACACTGCCGGACTTCGCCGTCTGCGGGCTGCGTAGCAACGTCGACGTGGTGCCGCTCGCGTCCGTCCCTGCGCAGGCCGCCCCCGCCGACACGGAGGAGGACGAGACGGAGGAGGCGCTGCCCTCGGCCGCCCTTCCGCAGCGTCTTCTGCTCGGGGACATTCCGTCGGCGCGACGCGGCCTGGTGTCCGTGGGTCCCGGTACACCCCTGGCGCAGACGACGTTCTTGATGCGTACGAAGGGCGTGGCGCAGGTGCCGGTGACCACCGGCATGGCGCAGATCCATGGGGTGGTCACCTGGGGTTCCGTCGCCAAGATGTACGAGGCGGGCAAGCAGCCGACGCTGGACAACGCGATGGAGAAGGACTCCCTTCCGGTCGCCGACACCCGGCAGGAGTTCTTCTCCGCCCTTCCGGTCATCCGCGAACACGGCTACCTTCTGGTCCGCGGCGACGACGGCTGCCTCTCGGGACTCGTCACCGCCGCGGACGTCACGGACCGTTTCGAGGGCGCGGCACGGCCCTTCTTCATCGTCGGCGAGATCGAGTCCCTGCTGCGCCGCTGCCTGGGCGCGGCCCTGGACCAGGAGACCATCAAGTCCGTCCAGACGAACAAGAAGCCCGAGCATCGCACCGGCCAGGTCTCCGACCTCATGTTCGGCGACTACCTGAGGCTCCTGGACGGGGACCAGACGAAGACCTCGCTGGCCGAAGCCGCCGATGCCAACTGGGAAGCCCTGAAGTGGCCCAACATGCCCAGGGAGCAGTTCATCGGCCGCCTGAAGCGAGTGAAGGACATCCGCAACCGGATCGCCCACTTCGACGAGAAGCCACTTCCACAGGAGATGATCGACGAGCTGACGACTTTCGCGAAGGTGCTACGGGCGTTCGTATCCTGAGGCTGCGGGTGGCGGTCTCGGGAGGTGAGCGTCAGGCTGGACCGGCAAGAGGTGTGGCGGCGAAAGGTGGACCAAGGGTCCGCGTCGATGAGCTCTATTGAGAGTTTCGCGGGCGCTGAGCCTAAGCGCCCTTGGCTCGACAACATCCGGTACGCCGCGGTCTGGGGCCGGTGTCCTCCAGGACACCGGCCCCTTGTGACGGGATCGGCAAACTGCCCGGCCCAGTCAGCCGACGAACTCAACCATGACAGTCGCCGTACCGGGCACATGCGTGCCGTCGCCCGTGTAGGTGACCGTGTACTGGGGATACGTGTTCCAGTCAGGCGGGGTGTCACTGAAGTGGAAGGTGCCGTCCCGCGCGACCTTCACATCCGGCAGCTCCACGCCGTTCCGCGTCACCGTGACCCTTTTGTGCTTGGGGAAGGGGACCAGGGAGGTCAGTTTCCCCGTCACCGTGACCGGCGTGCCGACCGGGTTGGTCGGCGGGGCGGACAGAGTGATCGTGCTGGATGCCTTGGCGACGTCGGTGACGATGTCGAGGATGACTTCGCCCGAGTAGGGGAAGCGGGTGGCGAACAGCCGGTTGCCGTCGGGCGCCCAGGCCACGCCCCGGGGAAGCAGATCCATGTACGGCCACGACAACGCGACCGTGCGGTATGCGGTGGTCTCTCCCGAGCGGTAGAGGTAGACGTCCCAGTCCCCTCCCGCCACAATCCCCGCGGCGACCGTGCCGTGGGAGTCGACAGCGACGGAGTTGGGGTAGGGGCCCGTGTCGTACTGAGCCTCCTCCGTCAGGTCCGACAGGCGCCACCGCTGGTGGTAGTAGTTGGAGCCGTTCGCGGTGATCACACTGCTGCCGTCCGGCGTGACCACCACGTCCTCGACATCGCCGACGGCGTCGCTGTAGGCGGTCTCTTGAAGGGTGCCGGAGCCCACGTCGTACACACGCATGCCCGCCGCGCCCTGGCTGTCCGCGGCGACGAGCCGGTTGGGCGCGCCCGACGACGAGGCGAGCCGTGGCTTGCCGTACCAGACGGGGTTGTCGTCCAGGCGGACGGTAGGGCTCGCGTCGGCGATGGCGACCGACCCGATGCCGGCGTCGAAGATTGTGGCCTGGTAGCCGAAGAACAGCTGGTCGCCGGCGAGGGCAACGCTCTCCGGTTCGGTGTCGGTCCCGGTGGAGATGCGCCGCGTCTCGGTCAAGGTCGCGGTGTCGATGACGGAGATCGCGTCAGCGTCCGGGAGCGCCACGTACAGGGTGGACTCGTCGGCCGACTCGGCCATGCCCCGCGCCCCGTCGAGACCCTCCACCTTCTTCACGACCTGCCCGTCGTGGTCGGTGGCCAGCACCGCGTCGTCGCCGGGCGCGCTGACATACACATGGTGGCTGTCGGCGAGGGTCTGCCAGTGCGACCGCACGGGCAGGACGATGCCGCCCTGGGTCTGTGCCGCCGCCGTGCCGGGGGCACCGAGCAGATTGACCGACGCGACCGCTAAGACCAGCGCGGCACCCGCCGCACGTCTTCGTATAGGCACCTTAGGAGCTCCCTCGAGAACGGATCCGGCCGCACGGGCGCGGCCGGCGGAACAACTGTAATGATCCGCACTGACATCGGGCCCGCAGGATGACCGCGTGCGGAGCGCACGGCAGGCCACGGACTCGCTGCAGCCCAGCAGCTACAGAGGTACGAGTGGCGCCGACTGCGTCGTCGCACCCGGGCACTGTTCACGCCCGGGGCCCGAAGCCATGTTCACCGCCTACGCGCGAGAGACTTCTGCCTGGGAACAGCGATCCGCGAGCAGTGAACACACAGCTCGGGATGCCTTCAGGCGAACGCCAGAGGCACCCCGACCGCTGTCAGTTGGCCCCGAGGGCGAACTGCTCGCGGAGCAGCCCCTCATGGAGCCGCAGCGTGCGCCCGTCTGGCAGGGTCTCCAGGACCTGTACGCCGTCGTAGTTGAGCAGCTGGCGAAGGACTGCTGCGAAGCCGTCGCCCCGGGTGGTCGGCATGCCCGCCCGCTGTGCGAGCGCGGTCACCGGCAGGGTGCCGCCTGCGTCAAGCAGGGCAGCGAGGGCCTTGTGGACCGGTTCCTGCTGCGGTTTGCGGGCCAGACCGTCGAGCTGTGCCTGGTACGTCTCCGAGTCGAGCAGCGCCGTCACGAGTGCCTCGGTCCTCGATACGGCGGTCGGGGTGAGCAGGGCATCCTCTCCTCCGGTGGTCAGCACCACGTCGAAGAGCGCGTCGGGCAGCGTCCCGGGTTCGGGGTGCTTCTTCCGGGGTTTCGCGGTCCCCTTCTTCGCAGCCGCGCCGGCCGTCTGGGACGCCCGATGGTCCGGGAGCGGCCGCCCTGCCTCCTCCGGAGCCCACCAGACCGGCCGTTGGTCGCCCAACTCCCGCCACCCCTTGGGCGGTTCGGCTCCAAACCGCAGGAAGGCGAGCACCGGAATGGTGAACTCGGCGAGGGAGGCCCCACCGTGGTAGCCGGCTTTGAGCGCGGTGTAACGGGAGTCGGCGTCCCACAGGGCGACGATGGACGCACCGGGCTCGGGCGAGACCACGCGCGGCCCTGAGAGGGCGACCTCCTGTTGAGCGAGCGGACTGTCACCGGGCAGGCGGTGTCGGGCGGACAACGGCTCGGCGACGGCGTCGACCTTGGTGCCGTGTCGGTCGACGACATGGCCGTGGTCACTGGTGACGATGACGGCCATGCCCTGCGCCGCCGCCACCCCCAGCAGGTCGCGAAGGCCGGGGACGTCGTCCACCCGCCAGGCGCCGTCGCCGAGCTTCTGTTCCTTGGCGAGGCGGTCGTCGATGGCGTTGAGGACGACGGCGACATGGGTCCTGCCGTCGGCCAGCGCTTCCGTGAGCACCGGGCCGAAGGTGTCGCCCGCGGCCTCGGTGCGCAGGTCGTCCTTGTGGAACACCGCTGCCGGGGCCCCGCCCCACAGCTTCAGTGTGGGGAAGAGCCGCTTCTCGTCGGCCTGGGTGCCCTTCGTCAGCGTGCCCGAGAAGAGGGAGGTGCGGGACACGGCCGTCACGGTGGGCAGTGCCGCCGCCATCGCCCGACGATGCGGCTCGCCCTCGGACAGCGGGTCGAACTCCGCCCAGGACCGGCGCAGTTCCTCGCCGAGTTCGTTCGCTATGGCCGCGCTCATGCCGTCGAGGACGAGCAGCAGCACCCGCCGCTCTTCCCCACGCCGGACCACCGGTCCGACCACGCGGTCGAGGAAGGTCTCGACGGTGAGCATGCCGCCGGGCTGGGTGCCGGCCTCCGTCCAGGCGGCCAGTGAGCGTGCGAAGGCCGCGTCGATCTGCCGCCGCCGGTCTCTGACGCGCGTGCCCAGGGTGTCGTAGGCGGCCTTCAGCACGGGGTCCGGGTCGCCACCGGCCTCGATGTGCTCCAGGGCCAGGTCCGCCCAGCCGGTCTCGGCGATGTGCCGGCGTATGGCGTCGGCGACGGTGGGCGCTTCGACGGGCGGGTCGGTGGCCAGCCAGCGGGCGAGGCGCTGCCCCATGCGGGCGCGTTCGATGCGGGCGGACTCCTCCGGGTCGCTGGCGAGCCGGTGGTCCGCCAGGCGCCGTACGGCCTCCGACACCACCGCCGTGTCACCCGCCGCCAGGGCCTGGCCGACGACGGTGAAGCGGGCCTCGAGTCCGCCGCGCAGTACGGGGCTCGCCGCGACGGCTGCCTCCGCCCCGAACTGGCGGGCCAGCACGGCCGCCCGGTCGAGCACGATGCCGGTGGTGCGGCGTGCCTCGCGGGCCTGGTCGGCGTCAGCGCCGCCGTTGCGGTGTCCGGCCGCCAGCAGCGTGGTCACGTACTCCTCGGCGAACCGGCCGAAGACGGCCACCAGAGTGTCGAGTTGTTCGCCCACCGCCGGGGGCTGGTCTCCGAAATAGCGTTCGGCGCGGCCACGGGCCTGGTACGTCTCCGGGGCGGGCTCGGCGTGCTGCCACAGGGCCGCACACACGAGACCGAAGGCGGCGGCGTCCGCGCCGCGTTCGGCGTCGACGAGGGCGAGCAGGGCGCGTCCGGCGGGGCCGGCCTGGTCCTCCTCGCCGAGGAAGGCGGTCAGTCCGGCGCGCTCGGGGCCGCGCAGGCCCAGCAGTCGTTCGGGGGCGCCGGGCCGGGTCGACCAGTGCAGCAGGGTCTGCGCGTCGAGCCGGTCGTCGCCGAGGCGCCACGTGCCGCCCTCGGTGTCGTAGCGGCCCAGACGCAGACGGCGCTGGGCGAGTGCGGCCAGGGCGTACTGCCTCGACAGCCAGCCGCCGGGCACGGGCGGCCAGCCGCCGGGCGGGGTGGCGTCGAGCAGGGCCTCGGCGGCCCAGTTGACGTCCTTGAGGCGCGGGTCGATCTGCCGGGCGCCGAACGCCTCACGGACGACGTCCCAGCTGTCGACCGTGTCGATGCGCAGTTTGTGGACGCGGGCGAGGATCGACGGGTCGAGTTCGTTCTGCTCCCGGTCGGTGAGGACGACCAGGACGGCGGGGCCGGGGCGCCGGCCCGCCAGGTGCTCGAGGACGAGTTCGTGGACGGCGAGCGGCGAGGGCGCCACCGCGACACCGGCCGTCCGGCCCTCGCCCCAGGCTGGCTCGGCGGGGCCGTCCCACCGGGGTACGGACCGCAGCAGCACGACGCGGCGCCTGCCCCCGCCGTCTGCGGTCAGGGAGGCGGCGAGGGAGGACTGCGAGGACAGGTACTGGGTGACGGTCGCGGTGTTCAGCCGTACGGCGCCCGGGGCGACGGCGACGGTGTCCGTCATTCGACGACCTGCCAGGTGATCTCGATGGTCGCGTCGGGGTGGCGGGCGGCCAGCTCGGACAGTTCAGCCTGGAGGTCGGCGGCGGCTCGGGCCGCGGTCGTACGGCGGCCACCGGATGTCCGCGCGAGCCCACCGCCCGAACTCGGAGTGGGTGTCTGCTGCGGGGTGTACGGAATGCGCGGGTCGCTGGTCGGGGTGTCCAGGGACAGGTCGCCCGCCGTGGGCTGAGGAGGCGCGACGGGCGCGGACGGCTGGGCGGCAGCCTGGCTGCGCTTCACCAGGGCGACGACCTCACGCTGGGTGCGGGCCAGGGCGTCGCGCAGGTCCGCTGTGCGCTGGTCGTCGCGGGCCACGTTGCGCAGCGAGTCGAGCAGGGCCTCCCCCTCGGGGCCGAGTCCGGCGGCCAGCTCCAGGGTGCTCCAGGGCGCGGAGGCGACGGCCTCCGCGACGCCGCGGGCCTGCTTGATGGAGGTGCCGTACCGGTCGGCGCTGGTCTGGCCCAGGTCGAAGGAGGCGAGGGCCTCCACAGTCTTCTTCGCTCCGGCCGCGCCCTTGCCGGCCTCGGCCGTGAGGGCGTCCAGCAGTTGCAGGGAGCGACGGGCGAGGCCGAGTCGTCCGGTGTCGGCGGTCTGGTCGAGGCCGAGGAAGGAGGCGTGAGCCTCCAACTGGTGCACGAGGTCGGCCGCGTGGTCCCGGTGGGTGCGGGCGGCGTCGATGATCTGGCGGGCGAACTGGTTGACCATCCGGCCGCGCCGGAGGGCGGGTGCCTTCTGCCCGAAGATCGTCTCGAAGCGCTGCCGTGCCGTGTCCCAGTCGGTCTCGGCGGGCAGCGGCTGGCTGCGCAGCGCGTCGTGGTCCCTGATCGCGGACAGTTCGGGCGCGGGGTCGAGTACGGTGCCGCCGCGCACCCACACCCGGTCGTCCATCTCGGCGAAGGCGGCGACGACGAGCCGGGCGAGGAAGTCGGGCAGGCCGCGCGGATCGGGCCTGTCCGTCCAGTCGGTCAGGGTGATCAGGGACAGGTCCCCGGTGACGCCCTGGGCGCTGGCGAGCTGGCGGAAGTGGTCGGCCCAGTAGCGGGACAGCTCGAAGTACGCTTCCTTCTGCTGCCCAAGACGCAGGGGTCCGGCGATCCGCTGCATGAGTTTGCGGTCGACGGCCGGGACCTCCACCCGCCCGTCACGGGCTTCGGCAGCGGCCCGGACGTGGGCGAAGACCTTCTTCGTGTCGATCGGCTTGACGGCGATACCGGTGGCCTCGGGGTCGAGGTCGGGGTGCGCGGGGTACTGGTGGGCGAGCAGCTTGCCCGCGACATGGCGGATGCCGTCGTGCAGGCTCTGCCCGAAGGACAGGGTGAGGCTGTCCACGTCGGGCAACGCGACGAGATGGTCGTCGAAATCGGGTACGACGTCGGCGGCCAGCTTCTGGGCGAGGCCGTAGGCCTGCTTGAAGGCGCCCTTGACCTGCTTGAGCAGGGCCTCGCGCTGGGTTTCGAGGAGACCCTTGGCGCGGCTGCGGTTGTCGGCGTTGAGGTGGCCGGCGTACTGGGTGTCGAAGCGGTGCTCGTCGGCAAGGGCCTTGTCGATCACGACGAGACGCCGGAAGTCCATGAAGCGCTGCGCGGACAGGTGAGCGGGCAGCCAGGCGACGGTACGGGACCGCTCGCCCTGCTGGCGCTCACGCAGCCGCCGGATCCGGTTGACGTCCTCGACGGGACCCCACTCCCCCTCGTCGAAGGGGAGGTCTATGGCGATACGCCAGCGGCCCTCCTCCTGCGGCATCAGGTCGTGGTCGGGCAGCTCGTCCTCGTCGGCGACGTTGCCGAAGACGATCTCGGCGGTGCGGGCGGTGCCGCGCCAGGTGAAGCTGAGCTGGTCGCTCAACTGGCCGTGTTCAACGCCCAGTTCCTCGGACAGTAGGCGGCGGGCGAGCGCGGCCCGGTTGCCGGGGTTGTCGTTGACCTGGGCGTTGGCGATGACGGAGTCCACGTCGACGCCGGAGAGTTCGAGCCGTACGCCCGGGTTGGCGTCGGTGCCGGTCTCCTTGATCTCGGGGAACCGGGCCGCCCACTCCGCGACCTTGTTCTTGATGATGCCGACCTCGGCGCCCGGGATCGGAGCGAGGACCGACCCGTGGTTGAGCGCGCCGAGCCGCCGGATGGTGAGCTCGGCCAGCGCGGGCACGCTGGGGGCGAGCGCGGACAGCAGCAGGGTGCACACGAGGCGGTTGTCGCCGACGAACATGCGGCAGCGGTTGGCGCGCTGCGGGTCGGTGATGGCCTCGGGCCGGTTGAGGTACTGCTCGACGTCGTCCTCGGTGATGTCGTACGAACTGAGCAGGTACGGCCGCAGCTTGGTCTTGTAGAGCTTGTCGGCGGCCTCGAAGACGACCTTCAGGCTGTCGGTGAACGGCTTGTCGCCGCCCTCGGCGATCACCGGGTAGAGGTCACCGACCGGGATGAGCTGCCCGAGGCGGATCTCGTTGCGGTGATCGGCGAGGAGCTGGCCCATCAGCTTCAGACCGGTACGGGAGCGCTGCAGCGCGGACGAGATGTGGACGAGGGTGTCCATGAAGGCCGGCGAGAACGGGTACGTCAGCCGGAACGACTCCGCGTCCGCGCCGGTCGTGCCCTTCTCCGAGCCGAGCAGGGTGTCCCACACCTGAGTGCCGACCCGCTTGGTCTGCTCGAAGGCCGCGTCGACGAGCCGTTCCGCCTCGGCGTCCTTGGGCTTGAGGAGGCGGGCGTGGGCGATCTGCGGGAGGTTGCGGTCCTCCAGAGTGATCTTGTCGAAGCGGCCCGATGCCAGGTTCAGGGTGTCCTGGATGGACGACTCCGCAGCACCGGAGACTTCTTCGCCGACGAGTTCGCGCAGGTCGCGCTGGCGGGCGATGAATGACACGACGGGAATGGCGCGGCGGGCGTCGCCGCCTTCCACGAAGTTCGTGATCTTGCTGGCCTCGCGGGCCACGAACTTCTGGTCGTGGATGAGGGTGGCGAGCCAGAGGATCAGCTCGTCCATGAACAGGATCAGGCCGTCGTAGCCGATCGACTTGGCGTGCTCGGCGATGACGGACAGACCGGCGTCGAGCGAGATGAAGCCGTGCTCGTCCTCGACGGCGTTCTTGGCGAAGCCGGGCAGGAGGTTGGTGCTGGCGTCGTTGACGAGCTTGGCGCGCAGCTCGGCCGGGGTGGAGGGGTTGCGGAGGTCGAGCGGGGTGCCGGCCTCGTGGTTCTCCTCGGCGGCGAGCGCGGTGTCCAGGAGCTGCGGGGTCCAGGCGAAGCCCTCGCCCCACTCGTCCTCTTCGCCGTCGTCCGCGTCGCTGGTTCCCAGTCCGCGGATGACGGCCTCGTCGCCCATGTTGGCGCGCATGGCGCGGATGTCGGCGAAGAGGGAGTCGGTCCGGTACACCTGCGGGGTCGGGGCGTCCGGGCGCAGCTTCTTGACATGCGTGACGTATCCGCCGAGCACGCGCTGTTCGAGGGCCTTCGCGCCGAGCATGTGGTACGGCACGAGCAGGAACTTCTTGCCGTCCGTCGTCAGCCACTCGTGCTTGGTCAGCACCGGGTCGAACTCGGTACGGGCGCGGGCGGCCGGGTCGCCGCTGAGCAGCGCGTACAGCACGGCCATGAAGTGCGACTTACCGGAACCGAACGAGCCGTGCAGGTAGGCCGCCTTGGAACGGTGCCCGTCGAGCGAGGACTTGATGAGCTTCAGCGCCTCGTCGAAGTTCTCCAGCAGCCGCTCGGTGACGACGTAGTCCTTGAGCGCGTGCTCGGCGCCCTCGGGTGTCGTCGCCTCGGCGAGGGACAGCACGAAGTCCGAGGTGGAGATGGACTCCTTGATGTCGATGACATCGCGGAGGAGGGGCTGCTGCGCCATTGCGGGTCTCGCTCTCCCTGACGGTGTTCGGTGCTGCAAGTACTCGGTGTGGTGCGGGGTCCGCCGTCGAGGCCCGAGGCCGGCTCGAGCGGTGGGGCGGGGCTCAGGGGTACGGATGGCCGGTGCGGCGGGCCGGCTGTCCTGGCCGGTGGCGAGGACGGAACCGGCGATGCGGTGACCGGACGGGAACGACGCTCACGGCGTCGCCCGGGTCAAGGTAGACGGGCTCGCGGCGTCTGCACTTTTCGTCCCCCTCGTACTGAACGTCACCCATACGGCCTGCGCATAGCACCCTACATCCGTACCCCCATCGCCCCCGTGCCGTATACCCTCACGCACCGTCCCTGCGGGCCGCTCCCGTCCCGCCCTAAGCTCTACGGCCGCCATCGCCCCGACCGGTAGGCGTCCAGCAGTTGCCGACTGGCGACCGTGAAGGGGTGTTCGAGGCCCAGGCCGCGTTCCCGCCGTTCGACGACGTCGCTCATCAGCGCGATCCCCTCCTCCACGTGTCCGAGCGCGGCCCGGGTCCGGGAGAGGAGTTGCCGGGCGGCGAGCACGATCGGGTACTCGGGTCCGAAGCGCCGTACATACGTCTCGGCGACCCGCCGGATCTCCCGGTCGGCCTCGTCGAAGCGGCCCAGGAGGTACAGCGCCCACGCGTGGTTGTGTCGGGCGCCCAGTGTCACGGTGTGGTCGGGGCCGAGGACCCGATCGCATTCCGACGGCAGCGTGAGCAGTGTGCCGCCTTCCTCGGTGACCACTTCGGCGGCGGGCAGCATCTCCAGCAGGCTGGCACGGGCCCGCAGGGTCAACGGATGCGTGGGACCCAGCGCCGAGCGCCGCCCGGCGACGGTTTCGCGCAGCAGGGCGACGGATTCCTCGCGTCTGCCGAGGTTCGCCAGCACGAGCTGGAGGCCGTAGCCGCTGTCCGTGGTGTCGGGGTCGTCGGCGCCGAACAGGCGCTCCTGCGCGTCCCGGACCGTGCGAAGCGCCGCTTCGGCTTCGGCGTACCTGCCCAGACGGAACAGTGCCCGCCCTGCCCTGGAGCGGGCGGCGAGGACCGTACGGTGATCCGCGCCGAGTGGTCGCTCTGCAAGGTCCGCCGCGCTTCGGGCGGTCTCCCAGGCGGAGAGGTAGTCACCGGTCCGGTGCAGGGCGACCGACAGCCGTGTCGCGACGGTCAGGGCGTCGGCGGCGGACGGCCCGCCGATGTGCCGCAGCAGGGCAAGCGCGTGAGGCACCAGCAGGCGTAGTCGCGGATCGTGCGGACCCGCGTCGGGTACGCCGGGCACGGCCGCGTCGAGCAGCCGGACGGCTGTCGTGTCGAGGGCGACCACCAATTCCGCGGGGGTCGCCACCGAGACGCTGTCGAGCAGGATGCCGTGACTCTGTAGGCAGCGCGCGCCGGCCGCGTCGACCAGTTCGGACAGCGACTGGTCGAGGAGGGCTCTGAGGGCTGTCTCGGTTCGGGCACGAGGCAGTACGGCGTCGATGTCGGCGTGGTTGAGCAGAGTCAGCGGCAGCGGCTCGGCGGCGAACCGGGCCAGCAGTCTGAGCAGGGCCGCCGCTTCGGACAGTCCGCGCGCTTCGAACGCGTCGAGGGTCAGTTGCCAGGTCAGGCCGACCAGGTGCCGGGGGTCCGCTTCGGACAGCGCGTCGGCTCCCCGGTCGATCAGCTGGACCCGTCCGTCTCCATCGAGCTGGTCCGCGTAGGCGTCCAACGTCCAGGGGTCGATGACCTGGTGGGAGAGGAAGCCGCCCGCCAGGCTGAGGGCGAGGGGCAGCCGCCCGAGCCGGTCCGCGACCCGCGCCGCCTGCTCCGTCGTACCGCTGTGCGGTGCGAGATCGCGCAGCACGAGCGCGGCGTCCTCTCGGGGCAGTACGCCGATGTACTGCAGCTCGGCGCCCGGCCACCACCGGGCCGCCGCTCGCCGTGTGGTCACCAGGACGGTGCCGCGCGGGCTGCTGCGCAGCCAGTTGCCGTCCCGCAGGATCTCCGGCTCGTCGATGTTGTCCAGGACCAGTAACCAGGGTTCGGCGGAACGGTCGAGATACGTCCAGACGAGATCGGCGGCGGGCCTGAAGCCGTTGCGTGCGGCGAGCAGTTCACCGTCGCCCGCCCCTCGGTCGGCGGCGACGGCGAGCATCCCGGCGCGCAGGCTCGCACGATCGGAGGCGTTGACCCACAGGCCCACCCGTCCCTGTTCTCCGGTGGCCTCTTGAAACAGGGCGCAGGCGACCGCCGTCTTACCCGACCCGCCCATTCCGTACAGCACGTAGACCTGGCCGCCGCGCCCCTCCTCGACGCTTGCCCGCAGGCGTTCCATCACCTCACTGCGGTCGCGGAGCGCGACGGGAGGCCGGCCGACCGCCGGGCGTCGCACCGAGTCCGGTCCGGCGTGCTCCGGTCCGTCATCGCCGTAGTGGTGGTGTTCGCTGATGTGCTGGTCGCCCCGCGACTGGTAGACGCGTCCGTGGTCCTCGGCGTGGCCGTCCGTCCCGCCCGTCATCGCTCTGCGATGCGCTGGTCACGTCCCGCTTGGTAGACCCGGGCCTGACCGGACGCGGCGGCATGCTGGGTGATCCGCGGGGCGGCCGAGGCTACGGGATCGAGTTGGTCCAGCAGTGCGCGCAGTTCCTCGACGGCGGCGGGCCGGGCGACGAGCAGCCGCCGCACCAACCCCTGCCACTGAAGGCGTAGTTCGTCCAGGGTTTCCTGGTCGTCCGCCGCCACGGCGGCCAGCACGTCCTCCCGGCCGGCCTCCAACTCGGCAACGACGGTCTCGGCGCGCTCGGGTTGCGTCCGGCGCCAGAGCTGTGTGATCCCGTCACGCACACGGTGCCAGGCATCGGTCGCCATCAACGTGACCAAGGTGGCCCCCGCGCTCTGTGCGAGCGCGGTCACTTCTGGGTCCACAGCCGCCCCTCCGTTCACCCGATTATCCGACAGCACAGATGGGAAGTGTCACCTGTCAGGCATTGGCATGATTTTCTTTCCGATCATTATCATTCCAGCCCTGAGCGACATGAGACAAGGAGGAATCAATCCTCGCCATTACCCCTTCGGGCTGGTTCTAACACATGATCAGGCGGGTAAGTTGCACGCTACAGTGAGACATCCCGATCGATCGAGGGGGCGACGGAAATGGCCAGGCCATGGGAAGCAGATCCGGACACAGGTTTCAAACAGCGCCTGGGAAAGACTCCCCAGGAGCTCGGCAACACAACCGGAACTCCTGACTGCCCGGACATCTGGGAACTCACGAACGGCGACATCGCTGTCATCGGCCGCGATCTGACCCAGTCACTCGGCAGGAACCTTCCCGACGGGGTCTCGATCGGGTCGGACGAACGCCTCGTAGTCATCCCCCGGAACATGCTCATCGCGGCGAAGCCGGACATCCCCAGTGTTTGATTCCTTCCCCGGCCGCGCCTCCGAACGCCTGGATCGCCCCACGTACCACGCGGACTTGGGCCGGGTCTACAGCAGTGGGATCGACTTCCTCAACAAGCTTGAGCGCGGCCAGCACTTCAAGGAGCGCGGCTTCCCGAGCTGGGAGGCCTTCGCCGACGGCGACTGGGAGGGGGCGCTGTCCCTGGCCGAGGAGAGGCGCGAGGACTACGCCGAGGAACTCCGCCAGGCGGCGAGGCTGGGCGTCAGGCACCGCCGCCTACGTGTCGTGGAATTCCCGGTCACACCATACGTGCAATGGGAGTTATTCGTGCTGCGCGTACGCGTGGACCTGGGCGACGACATCAAGATCCTCGACGCTCGCGATATTTCGAACATCGAGCGGAGTCGCCCAGTTCCAGAAGTGGTGATTCTCGGCGATGTAGCCATGTATGAGGTCGTTTACGACGAGGACGGAAATGCGGCCGGAGCCAACCGTTACACGGATCGCTCACTGATCCGGGAGACGAACGCCGGATTCGATGCACTCTATGAGCGCGGTGAGGGATTCCACGATTTCTTCGACCGGGAGATCGTCACCCTGCCTCCGCCCCAGGTGTCCGGTGCTCCGACGGGTCTTCGTGGTTCGCGGTGACCAGCTGGGCGGGATGACGAGCGAGGCCCTCATCCCAGCAGGGCTGAGGAGTGCGCTCGCGGTGTCAGGACTGCGGTTCCTCCAGCTCAATGGCAGTGGCGTCTGCACCATGCTGTGCAGAGTCTGCTGTGGCGAAAGGTTCGTGGTCTTCCACGACTTCGCCGTCCACGACTTCCCCCTCCATCACTCGGTGCGACGGGTCCGCCAGCGGCAGGCTGGAGAGGTGCTTTTTGAGCCTCTTGGCCATCGGAAGGTAGGTCGCAAGGGTGAGCCCGCCGGAGACAACGGCCCCAACGAGAGGGATAGCCTTCGAGACGGCCTTCGCGAAGGACTGCTTCGTCATCTGGACGCCGAGGTAGGCCGCGACCTTTTTCACTATCGGGTAGACGACACCCTGGGTGAGTGCCTTCTGGGGCAACTTCTTGGCGACCTGCTTCGACATCATCCCGGCGACCTTCCCCACAGCGGTGTTCGCCGACTGGGTGCCGAACATCACGCCGAAGAACAGGGTGAGCACCCCCATGGTCGCGTCATCGACGTCATCGCCGTCGTCGGAGAACAGATCGGGCCAGCTGTAGAGGTAGGCGAGTTTCTGAGCGATACGCACCATGTGGCCGAAGTACTGGGCCAGGTCGGCGGGCACAGTGGCGGGAAGGGCGAGGACGCCGGGTATCCCGGCAGCGGCGGACAGAGCGCTGACCTTGCCGGTTTCGAAGCGGATGGAGTCATTGGCCACCTTGTCGAGAACCTCAACAGGGATGCCGGCCGCAGCGGGCGTCTCTTCTATCGCCCTCCGGATGTCGTCCTCGGAGCAGTGACGAGCCAACGAACTTCGGAGGTACGCCTCCCTGTTGATACGCACACCGGGAAGCTTTGCTGCCGCCAGCAGCACCGCGGAGAAGCGCGACTCGGGGTTCTCGATGCCTTTGCCCTGTTTCATAGCAGGAACTTACAGTAGCTCCGCGCTCCAAGGGCCGGACTTTGTATGCCCAGTTGTGGCCTGCTGATGTGGGTGACGGTGGCGTGCGGGCTGGGTCCATCACGATGTAGATCGTCATCCGGGAAAGCGACCACCATCGCGAACCGAACGTCTCTGGGCGACGTTGATCGCCGCGGCGGCCAGCGCCGGCGCGACACCCGATAGCAAGGCGCCGGGGCTGCTGAAATTGACGCGACACTTCGCGGAGACCCGCCCATAACCGCCAGGCGGAGATGCGTCTGCGCCAGCTGGCCGGCAGGCCTACCGGCTCCCCGGCCAGGCGGCTCTCGCAGGCTGCCCTACTTGCGGGCTGCGGCCTCGTACCGGTCGACCTGGTCGCGCAGAAGCTTGATGGCCGTGTCGGCTTCCGCGTCCGTCAGACCGCCGGTGCCAACGTTGATCAGGGTGGGCCCGTCGAGGGTGAACTGCTGGAGCAACGTGGTGCCGTCGCTGTCGATGCGTACGCCAAGGGACCGGTCACCAAGCTTGTCCACGCTCATCGGCGAGTACTTCAGCACCGCCCCCTGGTAGGTCTCCTGGTGACAGGTCTCGAGCGCCTTCTCCATCGCGGTGAACGACTCGGCGGCATCGATCGCGCTCGCGTACTGCCGAAGGCCGACAGTTGCAATCGTGGCGGTGAGCCCTCCGCCCTTCTGGAAGGTGCGGGTGACCTGAATTCGCGCCTTGTGCGGCTGGCGGTAGTCGCAGAACGTCTTGTCGCCTGTGCTGGCGCTGCTGTCAGTTGACCAGCCGGCAGGCATCTGCGGCAGCGACAGCAGAGCGGACGTGAGCTGGGCCCTTGTGAGGAGCGCCGCCTGTGGAGTCGGAGAGGAGGATGCCGGGCTGGACACCGAGGAGCTGTTCGACGCGGCAGGCTTTGCGGCCGTGGGCGTGGCTGTGTTGCTGCAGGCAGCCAGCGCCACGGACATGGCAGCCGCGCCGAGCGCGCCGAGGTATTTCCGATGAAGCACGGAGATCTTTCCCCTGAGAAGTGTGAAGAAGCGGTGGAGAGCACGGATGCCGCGTGAAGCCTATGTACTCAGGGAAGCTGCACTACCTCGGGGCCCGTTCAGACGATACGCAGGGCCCTCGGCAAGCACACCGCCTGCCGAGGGCTCTGCCCCTGTCAGAGTGCCGCGAACTGGACGAACGCGGTCCAGGCCGTGGGTTGTACGGCGAGTGCGGCGCGGGTTGTGTCCTTTGAGTCGCGGACGTGGACCGTGCCGGGGCGGGTGGCGACCTCGACGCATTCGCCGCCTTCCTCGCTGCTGTAGCTGCTCTTGCGCCATGTCAACTGGTCTATCGGCGGCTGATGTACGTGCGCGTTCATGGCTCTCCCAGCAACTTCTCGACGTATGCCAATGATTCACGAGGAGTCAGGGCCTGCGCCCGGATGATTCCGTACTTGACCTCCAGCGCACGGACCCGCTCCCGCTCCGTCTGCAAGCGACTCACGTTCTGTACCTCTGCGTACGCGATCCTGCGCCCTTCCTTCGTTTCGATCAAGGTGAAGGGCCCAGCCATACCAGCGTTCTCCTCACGGTCGAGCGGCATCACCTGGATCTCGATGTTCCGCCGCTCCCCCGTCAGGAGGATGTGCTCAAGCTGACCACGCAGGACTCGCCGTCCTCCGATCGGACGCCTCAGCACAGCCTCATCGATGACAAAGCTGGCGAGCGGCGCATCACTGCTTGACAAGATCCCCTGCCGAGCCAGGCGCGCGGACACTCGCTGTTCGATCAGCTCGTCAGCCATGGGCGGTCGCATCATCATGAAGATGGCCCGCGCGTACTCCTCCGCCTGCAAGAGCCCAGGCACCGCCTGGTTCGCGTACACATGAAGCTCGACCGCTTCGGCCTCCAACTTGGCCGCATCACGGAAGAACGCCGGATACTGAGCCCGAGCCACCTCCTCCTTGCTCGCGCTCAACACCCCACCCGCCCCGAGCACTTCATCCGCCTGGCCGATGAACTTCGACGGCGGAATACGTCGTCCCTGCTCGAACGACGCGATCGTCGAGGCCGAGTACCCGGTCAGCGACCCGAACTGCGCGCGGTCCATCCCCGCTCGCTCCCGGAACAGCTTCATCTGTCGGCCGAATACGCACAGCATGCCCGTCCCGAACTCGTTCTCCGGCTGCTGAACCTCGTCGTCCACGCCGCAGCTCCTCCCGTACGACCATCACGGTCACCGGACACCGCCCACCCAACGCGCGGCCCCGCAACCAGTCACGCCCAACACCGCGTACAAGCTCACCGCCCACGCGTACAGCCCGCACCCGTCAGCGCATCCCTCCTGTTCAACGCTACTCAGAGTTCGCAACCGTTGACCGCATGAAGTCACCAACTCCCCCGAACGGGCATATTGCACAGCACCCTGCACCGGAACGCGAGTTCACCATGCGGTTCACCTCAACCCCACGCGGCGCTCGCCTCGCCCGCCGACTCGTCTCGCACCGCCTGAACGACTGGGGCCACCCCTACACGACCCCGGTCAACGAGACGCTCACCCTCATCACGGCCGAACTCACCGCCAACGCCGTACGCCACGGCCATGTCCCTGGTCGGGACTTCCACGTCCAACTCACCCTGGCCGAGGACACCTTCCGCATCGAGGTGACCGACAGCCGCGCCGAGAAGCAGCCCCGGTCCACTCCCCCGACCCCCGGCTCCGCATCCGAGTCCGGCCGCGGCCTCCACCTCGTCGCTGCCCTCGCCGACGACTGGGGCGTCACCCCTCGCCCGGCCGCCCCCGGCAAAACGGTATGGGCCAAGCTGGGCCTACCGACCAGCGGCCACCCGCGCCGGCATCCGGTGGCCCCTCGTCCGGCAGACTCGGCATCGGCGTACGGGCACGACACCGAGTCGTTTCCGGCTACTTCTTCATAGCGGCGCGACGGCCTCGGGTTGCGGCCGGGGGCTGCCAGTTGCGGAGATCGTCGTCCGTGAGTCCGTGCTCGCCCTGCTTCTGCTGTCGGTAACCGGCGAAGAAGTCCGCTGGGGAGCCGCTGTAGAGCATGTCGAAGTCGTTGTGCCACTGGTACAGCCACGGCTGGAGTTCCAGCAGGCCGGCGAGGAACGGCGTGATCTCCTCGGTGGACAGCGCGGTGTTGGTGAAGTACGTGGCGAGGGCCTGCGCCTGCTCGCGGTGGTTCCAGCCAGCCCAGCCATACAGCTCGGGGGTGGCGGCGTTGGTCTGCCCGTACGAGATGAACCGCTCCTTGGGCACGTCGAGCTTGCCGCGCGCCCTCCAGTAGGAGGGGCGGAGGAAGTCGGCCGAGGTGTATTTCGGCGGTACGGGGATGGAGTCCCGGATCTTCCGCTTGGCGGGCTCGTCGGGCGCGGCGTCCTCCTTGCGCTGGAGGTCCCACACCTCTTCCCAGTCCGCGCGCTTCTTGAGACCCGAGGGCTTGTAGCGCAGGGCGGAGAGGAACGGCACGTGCTCGTCGGTGATCAGCTCGGCGACGACCTTGGCGAGTTCCTTGCGGGGTGCGTGAAGCTTGGCGACGGAGACGAAGTCCTCGTCGCGGGAGAGAGCGTCGGCGAGGCGGGCCAGGGTCAGGATGGTGGGCTGACCGTTCTCGTCGAACCAGTGGTCGCGGCTTTCCATACGGTCGAGCAGCCAGGAGCGCAGGGCCTTCTCCTGCAGTGCGTCCCAGCCTTCAGTAGCCCAGCGGCGCTTGTACTCGGGTCGCTCAACCATGCCGATGGCACGGTTCGACTCGATGGCGTCGATCCGCTTCTGGACGATCTCGCGGTAGGGGCCGGGCCAATGGGCGGGGAGCTCGGTGATGGGAGTGGAGTTGTGCCGCTTGAACCACTCGTCGCTGGCCTCACCGGCGGCGACACGACGGGCAAGGACGATCTCGAAGGCACGCTCACCGAGGGCGAGTTCGGGGATGTTGGGATCGTCAGGGTCCTCGGAGACGCGAAGGTCTTCGGAGTGGAGGTTGTAGAGGGAGTAGACCTGCCAGTCCAGCTCCTCTTGCAGGGCGATCATTCGGGCTCGCGTTGATTCCCAAGCAAAGCGGGCATCATGCAAGGTCGAAGGGGTAAGAGTCTGCCCGTCTGCGATTTCTTTAGGGGCCACGGAGGCGAGACTCTGGACGTGCCGGTCAATACGCTCAGAATACGCATCCGGATACGCGACGGGTAGAGGAAACTTCTCCAATTTACTGCCCGAGAACTCGAAGAAGCTCTCCCAAGCAAAACGACCCGTCCCCCGCTCGCCACCACGGTTACCCTTATCATGGTTCACTTGCTTCAGCCAAAATGCAGCCGTGGAGCTGTTCAACAAACCAACCAAGCGCAAATAATCGCGTTCAACGAGCTCAGGCTTCAACTTGATCACTGGCGCGGATCGATTGAATAGAAAACCTGAGCGGTCAAGGGCAAAGTGGTTATGACTCGCCACGAAGGCGAACGACACGCCTAGAGTGCTCCCCAGCTTACTGCTGTAGTTCTCTAGATGCACATACCAAGGGCGACCATTTTCAGACAATGACTTACCAAAAATCTTTCGACGCCCCAAACGCGTTCGATCCCGCCACAACAGTCGTTCGACCACTACGTTTGATTCAGACGCGAGCTCAGTTTGCGCCAAATCAACATACGGGTTCGCCACTAGTAGACTGCCGATAAACTGGTAATCGCGAACAGCATCTCCCGCGACAAGGGCTCGCACACTGGCCGCGTAGCCGTACCGCTTGGCAGTCGCCAAATCAGGGATGAAGAAAGCATCATCAGCACCAGTAGAGGTCGTCCGCCCAATACTTGAGGTCAGATCTTTGAGACTACCTACCGAAGCACCTTCGATCTGTTCAACCATCTCCAGTCCGCCATCCGAGAGAATCCATGGTTGAGACCCGAAATAGCGGACACGATCAAGGTCGTCTACAGATACCCACTTGCCGGTCGAGCCGGGAGTATCGATTTGATCCACAATTGCACGCCATACGTAACCGTCTTCCCCCCTCTCTGGCATACCCGGTTCACCCTGGACGCTCCTGACGGTCCGGACGGTTTTAGTACGACGAGAGCTGGAGTTAGGCTTGCCGACAAGGATTACCGTTGGCGTACCATGACCAGGAATGTAGGCACCAGAGGTGTCGATCACTTCCAGCAACTCAACCCGGTGACGGAAATAATCCTGAATCAGCCTTGATCCAAATTCCCGCTTCATGAATGAGTTGCCGTAATCTGACCCACCATACCGTAGCCGGTGCCGTCGAGATTTCCTTTTTTAGCGAGCTCGAAGAATCGCTGCGCAAATGGCACCGACATCGCATAATTACCGGCACAAGCATCGTATAGTTCCCGATAAAGCGCATTAAGGCTTGAATCTGAAACTTGGATGTACGGAGGATTCCCCACTACCACATGATATCGTCCCTGCTGAAGAATTTCTGGATGCTCGTGCACGTCCTCTGTGGTGTATTCGAAACTGGCGAGGGGGTCGCTAGACCCGTCCTGGTCAAGACCCAAGGTAAGTTCAAGTTGTCGAGCTTTGATAAGCGAATCTCCAACAGCCAAGTTCACCGGCCACTCGTACTTAGCCGACTCCCCGAGCGTCCGCGCACCACTGGCCGCCATAGCCGCAACCAGCAGCCGGAACCGAGCAATAGCTACAGCGAACGGGTTGATGTCCACCCCGTGCACTGAGTCCAGCGCTTCCCGCACTCGCTCATGCACATCCCGCCCCGGCTGCTCCTCACCCCACAGCCGGACCAGCCGCCGGAACGTGCCAAGCACGAAGTGACCCGACCCGCACGTGGGGTCAATCATCTTCAGGCCCTCGTAGCCGAACTCCCGCACCGCGGGGTTCATAGTGCGGTCGAGGATGAACTCCTCCACAAACTCCGGCGTCTGGAGTAGCGCGTACGTCTCCCGCGCGGCTTCGCTCAAGTCCTGGTACAGGTCCCCCAGGAACCGCGTGTCCCACCCCTCCGTGCCGTCCTCGTTCAGCGGGTCGGTGAAGTCGTGGACGAGGACGCCCGCCTCATCCCTCCCCCGCCAGAACTCGACCAGCTCCCGCGCACCGTCATGCGACAGCGGAACCTGGTACAGCGGGTTGTGCCGCTTATCGAAAAGCAGCCGCCCCGCCTGCCCCTGCCCCAGTTCCTCGAACGCCTTCTCCAGCCACCCCCGGTACGTCGGGTCATCGTCCGACTCCACATACGCGTCGTACCGGGACTCCGCCAGCTCCCGCCGGTCACCGTCCGGCCCCGTCAGGTACGGCTCCGGGATCAGCCGGTTGTCCTCGCAGAACCGTACGAACACAGTCCCCAGCACCCACGCCACCGCGACCTGCGTGACCCGCTCGTCCAGCCACGAGGTCCACGTCGCCGCCGTACGCCCCAGCTTGCGCGCCTGGTCGTACTCGGCCCTCAGCCGTGCACCGACATCCCCCAGCGCCTTCACCTGTCGCCCGAGGTCAGCCTCGACCGCCTTGACCTGCTGCTTCAGGTCGTCCAACAGAGCCTTGCCGTCGATCACTTGACGTCTCCCTCGACACCACTGGCACTAGCCACAACCTCGCCGGACCCCCGATGGGCGTTACCCACCCACGTGTCCGGAAGCTGAATCCACTCCCCCAGGCCGGCCTGGTACGGCACGGCCACCTGCCCGAGCCGGGGCTCGCGCGAGGGGTCGCTCTGCGGGACGAGGAGCCACAGTCCCCGCCCGCCCCGCCGGGCCGCCGACGCCAGCCGGTCCAGGACGCCCATCGCGTCGTACCGGGCGAACACCCCGGCCTCCGTCAGCAGCACAGGACCGGCGCGCCCACCACCGTCTCCCAGCAGTTCCGCAACCCGGGGCTCGACCGCGCCCCACGCCGTCCGCACGTACTCCGCGAACCGCACCGCGCCCTTCGAACCCGGCTCGGCGGCATCCGCCTTGAGCAGGGTCTCCCACGTCGGCTTGGTCCCCGGCGTGACCTGCGCGTGCAGGGCCTCCAGGAACAGCTCGGTCACCGACAACGCATCCGCGCCCAGCCGCTCCGCGCCCAGCTCCCGCACCGCGTCCCGCACCAACTGCTGCCGTACGGTCAGCACCCGGTACCCGTCCCGGCGGGCCGACGCGAGCAGCCGTTCCTCCGCGCGCACCGCGCCCGCGAGTTGCGGGTCGTCGGCGTACCGCGTCACCGCGCCCGTACGCGTCGACTGCCGCCACGCGCCCGTCGTCAGGTAGCTCGACGCGTCGTCGACCCGCGTCGGCAGGTAGCGCAGCACGCCCTCGCGCTCGTGCATGCTGAGCGACAATTCGAAGCCGGCGTCGCGCAACGCCTTGGTGAGCGGGCCGCCCGTCGGCAGTTCGTGGTGCGTGCCGCCACGCCCGTCCGGAACGACCATCTCAGGGAAGCGAGCACGGACCCGCTCGTGCACGGCCTCGCCGGTCAGACCCGGCTGCTGCCCCTCCGGCATACCCGGAATCCAGCGGACGAGACCGGCCTGCGTCAAGCGCAGCGCCCGGACTAGCGACAGGTCCCGCGGGTAGATCTCCAGGCGCGGAGTGGCGGCGGCGTTCACGGAAGCCGCCGCCGCCAGCTCCACCATGCGCCGCTCGTCCCAGTTGACCGTGCCAGGCGGCACCGTCAGTGCGCCCAGCTCGGCCAGCACAGTGGCCGCCGTCGGCACGGTGTCCAGCTTGGCCAGCCGATCCGCCGTACGGCCAAGACGGGTCGCGTACTCCAGCAGACCCGGCGCGGTCGGGGTGTCCGGGCCGTCGTTCTCCCGTACGTCGAGCGCAAGCAGGCCGGCGCCCAGGGACTCGTCCGTCGCCTTGCGGTTGGGCTGGTGCTGGAACTCGGCCTCCTGTGGCACCAGTTGCTCCACCTCGACCACGGCCCGTACGGCCGCCAGCGCCATCGCGCGCCGCTGCTCACGCCCCGCGAGATGCGTGCCGCGCCGGACCGCCAGGGCGTCCGCGATCTCCACCGCCGAGGCGACCCGACCCATGCTCACCAGCAGGTCGATGATCTCCTCGCGCAGTGCCTGGACGGCGGGCTCCGCCTTCCAGCGCTTGCGCTCCTCCTTGAGCATCTGCGGGATACGGCCGTGGCTCAGGGCGAGCGCATCGGCGACGTCCTTCTGTTTCGGCCAGACGCCGATGTCGGGCAGCACGCCGTGCTCGTCGGGCAGACGCAGCAACAGACGTACCATCTCCGCCTTGTTGCGGTTGGAGCCGTTGTTGTTGACGGCGGGCACGAAGATGGTGGCGAGGGTGTCGAGGCTGACGGAGCGCAGCGTGCGGGCCGGCAGCGCGGCCGCCGACTCGCCTGTCGCGAGGTGGCCCACCAAGGCCGACTCGGCGGCCGTGAGCTGGTCCAGCTCCTCCTTGGCCTCCGCGCGGCCCTTCGGGGTCAGCGGCGAGACGGGGATCTCGCGCAGCCGTTCGCCCCACTCGCGCTGGCGCTGCTGGACCTCGTTGCGAGTCTTGGCGCCGAGGCCGGGGGCGTTGACGAGCTTGCGGCGGCTGTAGTCGAGGAGTTCGCCGACCGTCGTGATGCCCAGGCCGTACAGGAAGGACTGCGCGGCGAGCGTGAGACCGGAAACGGTCAGCGAGGTGTCGCGGGTGACCTCGGCGGCGAGGCGGTCGCGCTGCTGCTCGGCGCTCTCGGGCTCGGCGTCCGCGATCACCCCGGCAGCACCCTCGGCGGGCAGCCCTTCCCCCGTGGTCGTGGCCGCCGGGGCCGGGGAGCGGGTGCGGTGGCTGGAGGGGACGGTCTGGGAGGCGTCGAGGAAGACCTTGCGCCAGGCGTCCCGCATCGGCTTCAGCTCGGGGTACCGCTTGGCCGCGTCGCGGTGCAGGGCCTTCTGGAAGAAGGCGACGAGACCGTCCCGCACGGCCGGGTCGAAGGCCTCGGCCGCGATGGTGGGGTACGGCCACTCCTTCGCGTCGGTCATGCGCGGCGGGAGGCTGCCGTCGCCCCACTTGGGCAGTTCACCGGAGGCCATCTGGTGCAGGGTGACGGCGACGGAGTACCGCTCGGCGTGCGAGTCGTACGAGCCGCGCGTGATGACGTCGACGAAGGGGTCGAGGTAGCCGTCGGTGCCCGCGTCGGTGTTCTTCGCCGGGTAGCCGGCGAGGGAGAAATCGATGAGGACGAGTTCGCGGGTGCGGTTGGGGCGGATGCGGATGGCGATGTTGTCGGGCTTGATATCGCGGTGCCAGACGCCCTCACCCTCCAGGAAGTCGACGGCTCCGAAGAGGTAGTCGCCGTACGCCTCCAACTGGTCGACCTGGAGGCGGCCGTTCTCGCGGAGCTGGCGGGCGACCGTCTCCTCACGACGGCGCGGGCGCACCCCGGCCTCGGTGCCCTGCCCGTTGTCGTCGCGCTCGTCACCGACGTACTCCAGCGCGAGGACCGTACGGCCGGCGATGTGCAGCGGCTCCGGTTCGACAAGGCGGATGATGCCGGAGTGGGGGCGCAGGCGGCCCATGGCCTCGGCCTCGCGGGCCAGGATCTCGCCACGGTTGTCGGAGAGGGCGACCTTCAGCACGGCCAGCGAGCGGGTCCTGCGAGCCTCGGCCTGAAGGTCGCGGACGAGGAAGGCGCGGCTGGTGGAGCCGGTGCCGAGGCGGCGGCGGATCTCCCATCGGCCGGCGAACACGTCACCGGCGACGGCCTCCAGCGGGTCCTTGTCGACGGGGGGCGCGTCCTCCTCGCTCGGCCCCTCCGTGCCGGTGGTCGCCGTGGCCGGGGCGGTCAGGGAGTCCTCGACGACCTCGAGCAGTTCCAGGAACTCGTCGACGCTGGAGAGGCGTTGACCCGGCCGGTAGGCGGTGGCGGCCTGGACCAGGTCGTCGACGTCCTCCGACAGGCCGTCCACCAGGGAGCTGGGGCGCAGACCCTCCCCCGCCTCCAGGCGGGCGAGCAGCTCGGCCTGGCTGGCGGCCGGGGCCTTGCCGGTGACCAGCAGGTAGGTGAGGACGCCGAGCCCGTACACGTCGAGGTAGACGGGGTCGGGGTTGAGCGCGGTGAGCTCGGGGGCGAGGTAGGCGTCGGCGTCGTCGGCCAGGTGCATGGCGGACAGGGCGGTGGGCGCGAAGCGGGTCATGCCCTGGCCCTGGGAGGAGTCACTGCTGCGCTGGGTGGCGATCTGCCAGTCGGAGATCTGAAGCTGCGGGGTGATCCAGGCGGCCTCCTCCCCCACGGCGCGGCCCTTCCCGCCGCGCGGCCGGGGGACGACGAGCACGGAGCGGGCGGCGAGCGCACGGTGGTGGATGCGGCTGGAGTGCGCGGAGCGCATGGTCTCGGCGAGCTGGCGGACCAGCGCCATTCGGCCGAGGATGTCCAGCTTCTCGCCGTACTGGACCAGGTACTCGTCGAGCTTCAGGGTCGCCGGGTGGTAGTCGAAGATCAGCGCGGGGCCGGCGGCGTGCCCGGAGGGGAAGTACTGCTTGAGCTCGACCGCGCCCGGGTGCTTGAAGCGGCCCAGCACCGCGGCCTCGCGCCGGGCGGCGTTCTCCACGGACTGGCGCAGCGAGGCGTCGGAGCCGCGTTCGCTGAGGTAGATGCGGACGCGGGCGGCCTCGGGCAGGTCGCTGTGGCGGGCGAGGTAGTCCGCCCAGGTGGGCCCGGAGTCGAAGGACTTCCGTTCCAATTCGTACGGGCCGACCTTGTACTGCGCGTCGCTCTTGCGGATGCCGATGCTCTTGAGGGCCGCCTCGATCTCGCGTGAGCCGATCGCCGTGATACGGCGCCGCTCGTCGCGCGGGGGCTGCCCCAGCATCTCGACCAGCTGGTCGACGGTGTAGACACCGTTCTGGTCGTGGGCGGGCAGCCGTACGCGAAGACTGTTGTCCGTGAAGCAGACGGCCTCGGCGACCCAGACCCGCTGGCCGCCGGACTGTGCGAGCAGACCGGCCAGCTCCTTGGCCTTGCGGTTGACCAGGTGCAGCGGATTGCCGTGCGTACGGCGGCGGCCACCGGGAGTGGTCTGGACCCAGGTGCCGTTCTCCGACGTCACCGAGCCGTGCCAGTCCTTCAGCTCGATCATGCAGACGCCGCCGGGGGCGACAACCAGCAGGTCCACCTCGCGGACGTGGCCGGTGTTCGCGGTGAAGGTGAAGTTCGACCAGGCACGCCAGGGGTCGGAGTCCGGGAGCTTCTCCCGGATCGCCTCCAGGCCACGGCGTTCATGATCGAACTCGGACTCGGTGACCGTGACCCACCGGCCTTCCCGCATGCCTGTTCCCCGCTCCTCGTGTCCCGCAAGGGCGACCGTTCCCCATGGTCAAGCCCAGGGTGCAGATCCTAGTGCCTGCATGTGCCAGGAGAAGAGGTGGTGAAGGAAGGGACTGCCGGGCTTTCGGGCCAGATCAGCGCGCTACAAACATGCCCCCTCGCCGTAGCCGCTCGCACGCGGGCCGACGGTCGGCAAGGCTCGATGTCCGCCCAGCCCACGCGCTGGCTCGGCAGCGGCCAAAATTGATCTACACCAACTTCGTTCTGCACTAATCTAGTTGTCCGCTGCGCACCTTCCCGGAGGGTACGTCGGCGGCGTTGAGGTGCTGGTCCAAGCCGTGGCCGGCGAGTGGTTTCCACCGCGTGCTGCACGCGGTGTGAGAGCGGATGCCCGGTAGGGCGATCCCTGCCATTCCCGGCTCACACCTTGGAGTGGACACCGATGAACCCCGCTGAGTGCAAGCACGCACGTCGTCACCTGATCCGCAGGATCCTGGTCGACGTCGCTGTAGGAGTCGTCACCAGTCTCCTGGTGACGGGTCTGACCGCGGCAGCGCGCCTGGTCTTCTGACCAGGCTGGTGGCGGGCCCGGAGAGCCCGCCACTCCCCGTACGTCCGCGTATCAGAACAACCGGAGCTCGGGCTCCTGAGGGCCGCCACCTGTCCGCCTGTTGCGCGGGCGCCGTCCTCTTCGCGGCCGGGGAAGATGCGGGACACGTGCCTCCTGCGGCAGGTTCTCCCAGGTGGGGCGCAGTCCGTGGATGGGTGTTTCGCCGACGAGCTTCTTGAGATACGCCCGGGTCTCGTCGTCCGAGGAGTAGAGCACCGTCGCTCGGCTCGCCCGGGTCATCAGTACGTGGTAGGCGTGACGGACGAGCCGGGCGAACTCGTCGTCGTCGACGCTGCTGGCCTTCACCTTCGGATCGAACGATCCTGGTACGGCGACCCGCTTGACCTCCGAGCCCGGGACCTTCCATTCCTTGCCCCTCTGGAACACCCAGCGGCCGTCGCGGCGCACCATGTCCTCACCCATGATCACGCCGCACCAGTCCCATTCGAGGCCCTGCGCGGTGTACACACAGCCGATCTGGTCGATGCCGTTCTCGTGCACGGACCAGATCTTCGACGGTGGTGCGTCGTTCTCGCAGAAGCTGTCGCTGTCCGCGTTCCACGGCCGGTGCCAGTCACCGATGCGGACGTCGGCTTCCAGCCTTCTCTCGTCACCGAGCGGCTTGGTCCAGGGCCAGCAGTACCCGGCGACCATGCGTGCGGAGGCCCCGGCCAGGGCCTCGGTACGGATAATCTGTTCCAGTTCCGCGGGGCTGTCCACCACCTCGACGTGCATGAGGCCGTCCGGTGTCCAGGGATTCGGCTCGTCCTCCGTCACACCGAGCGCGGCACGCACCCAGCGGATGTACCCGTCGCTGCCACCGCACCGGAACTGCTCCCTCAGGGGGTATTGCGCAAGATGGGCGTCGTAGCGTTGTGCCGCCTGCTTGATCAGGCCGACGGTGCCGACCTCGTTCGGCCGTACGGTCTGGCCTTCGTCGAGGAAGAACACCGTCAGACGAGACGCGTCCAGCAGCTCGTCCACCTGGGGTTTCGTGCCCTGTTCCTCGGGCTTCCAGAAGCGGTTGGTGGAACGGTCACGGATCCGGTGTGCCTCGTCGCAGATCAGCACGTCCAGGGGCGGGTCCGGTGGGGTGACGAAGCTGCTGAAGTACGTGAAGGTCTCCCTGAACTCCCGGTCGCCGTAGCCGACGTGTTCCTGGATAGCACCGTTGAACGCCCGGCTGCCGCTGGCGTACTTGACGGTCCGGCCCTGGGCCTCGAGTTCCGCCTTCAGCTGGAGGCCGATGGCGCTCTTCCCTGTTCCGGCACCGCCGGTCACGAGGAAGATCACGCGCCGCTCGTCCGGCACGAGGGCCGGGCGCAGAGGGTCGGGAAGGACCTTGGAAGCCGTTTCGAGGATCTGGTCGGCGACCGTCTTCTGCCGCCCACGCAAAGTGAAGACGGTGTCGTCCCCACGCGACCAGATCATGGCGTCGAGCAGAGGCGTGTTGCGCAGGCCCAGGCTCCTCAGGAGTATCTCCGCCTCGGAGGCCCCTCCTTCGGCGGCGAAGTTCGCCCGAAGATCCGACAGCAGTTGGTCACGCCGGTCACGGGTGTAGACATGGGCGTACGCTCCGGTCGGCGCGTCCACATCGATCAACGGCTGCACAGAAGCCTCGGTGGCGTTGTGCAGGTAGGCGAATCCACCGCACTCGAATTCCAGTCCGTGGAGCGGACCTCTACTGCTCGTGAACGCCTCGTAGTACTCGCGCAACTGCAGCGCCGGGTGCTTCTTGTCGTCCATGCCCGGCACGTGCACCATGTCAGCGGTGGCCCGCTCCACCCTGGTCACCATCGACCAGCGCTTCAACTCGACCAGCTGGACGGACAGTCGGCGCTCCTGCGGGTGGTGGCCCACGAGGACGACGTCGATGAGCCGGGGATCTCCCGGCCGCTCGGTCTCGTCGAGCGTGGCAGCGCACTCGACGATCATCTCCACGTTTCCGCGACCGGCGGCGACCAGGTCGTTGGCAAGGCTGACCAGGCTCTCAGCCCAGGCCAAACGTTCCGTCAGCGAGGCATCCTTACCCCGGAAATGTCGCCAACGGGCGGCAAGGTGAGGCACCATGCGACGCCTTGCATTCAGGGTGAGCAGATCATGCGCTGCCAACTTCAGCAGGAGCATGGACACGAGGTGGTTCCCCCAGGGCACGAGTGACTCGTGCGGGTGGGGGCATGTCCCTGGGGAAGCCCGTCGGGCCGCAACCGGTAGTAGTGATCTTAGGAACAGGGCCGCTCACGGCGAAACCACCTGGAAGCTGGTCGGCCCGATCCATGAGGGTCCTGGCCGGATCTCTCTGATGCTCCTATTGCCTGTCAAGCGGCTTGGAGCCAGTCGCGGTAGGCGTGGGCGAGGTCGTCGTCTCTGCGGATTCCGCGTTCGAGGGTGGAGATGGTGGCGGGCCAGACTCCGAGGTGCTGTGCGGCAGCGGTGAGGGT